>NZ_JBISBS010000004.1:0-251159 GCF_044335505.1 Paracoccus jiaweipingae
CACCCAAAACACCCCAACCGGGAAGCACCACACCCCAAAAAGCAAAAGCGCGGCCAAACAGACCGCGCTTCCCAAAACCAAACTACCGTCCACGCACAGAACGCGGAACAAGACGAAGCAGTAACAATAAAACCGTCAGCCCGCCCCAGAAGATCGGCGCCGCTTCCCAGACCTTCAGCGCCCATTGCCAGTGAATCACCACCAGCGGCACCGCCAGATAGACCAGCTTGTGCAGGCTGCGCCATTTGCGCCCCAGACGCCGGATCGAGGCATTGTTCGACGTCACCGCCAGCGCCAGCAGCATCACAAAGGCCAGCGCGCCAAAGATCAGATAGGGGCGCTTGGCCACGTCGCGCAGCATCTGCGACCACAGCAGGCCCATATCCAGCACCACCCAGGACGCCAGATGCAGCGCGGCATAGGTAAAGGCCAACAGCCCCAGCGCCCGGCGAAAGCGCATCAGGTTGATGCGCCCGAATCGCAAAAGCGGCGTCACCGCCAGCCCCGCGACCAGAAAATACAGCGCCGTGCGCCCCAGCCGGTGTTCGATGGCCTTGACCGGGTCGACCCCCAGCGTGCCATGCAGCGTGTCCCAGACCACCAGCGCCAGCGGCACCAGGCCAATCAGCCACAGCGCCCAGACCGGAACCCGGCGCAACCATGCGTTCAGTTTTTGTGTCATCAGAAGTTCTTCTTCAGGTCCATTCCGGCATACAGCCCGGCCACCTGATCGGCATAGCCGTTGAACATCAGGGTCTCTTTACGGCCCGCAAACAGGCCCCCGCCGATCGGGCGCTCACTGGCCTGCGACCAGCGCGGGTGGTCCACGGTGGGGTTCACATTGGCATAAAAGCCGTATTCGCGCGGTTGCAGCCGGTTCCAGGTCGCAAAGGGCTCGCGGTCGGTCAGGGTGATGCGGATGATGGATTTGATCGACTTGAAGCCATATTTCCACGGCACCACCAGCCGGATCGGCGCGCCGTTCTGTTTCGGCAGCGGCTGGTCATACAGCCCCGTCGCCAGCAGGGTCAGCGGGTGCATCGCCTCGTCCAGCCGCAGCCCCTCGCGATAGGGCCAGTCAAGGATGCCGGTTTTCTGGCCGGGCATTTCGGACGGGCGGGTCAGGGTCTCGAACGCGACATATTTCGCCCCCGGCTGCACGCCGACCTTGTTCAGCAGCCCCGCCAGCGGCACCCCGATCCACGGAATCACCATCGACCACGCCTCGACACAGCGCAGCCGATAGATGCGCTGCTCAAGCGCGCTGTCAGGGGCGATGTCCTCAAGGCCATAGCTGCCGGGCCGTTCGACCATGCCGTCGATCTGAACCGCCCAGGGATCGACCGTCAGCCCCCCGGCATGGCGCGCGGGGTCTTCCTTGCCGGTCCCGAATTCATAGAAATTGTTATAATTGGTAATTTCGTCAAAGCTATTGGGCTTCTGATCGGTTGAATAGCCCGAGGGCTTGCCCGTCAGTGCCAGCGCAGGCGCGGCACCCAGCGCGGCAACGCCCGCCAGACCCGCCATGATTTGCCGCCGGTTCAGCCAATCGGCTTGCGGGGTGACATCGGACCAGCCAAGTTTCATTTTCCTATCTCCTGCTTGCGGGGCGCTTGCGGTGGGTCGCCTTGCCCGTCATCTTCGCAGGGTTTTCGCGGTCATTGCGCCCCGTGTTACAGGCCACGCGTTGACGTTTGCGTGACCCCGGCGCGATCAGCCGGCCAGAACATCATCCAGAAACGCCGCGCCAAAGCGGTCCAGATAGGCCTCGCCCAGAAACCGGCCCATCGCGTCCAGCGTCTGTGGCCGGGCATCCGCAATGCGCCGCAACTGCGAGGCCGAGGGCGTCAGCGCCTTGCCCGCCCCGTCCTCGCCACGTTGCAAACGCTGCGCGGTCTGCGCCAGCCGGTCATACAGCGCCCCCGCCGCCTGTCCGGCCAGCCGGCGCCGCGCCGGGTGCATCTGCGGCACGTCACCGGCAATCACCTGCAAGAACGCATCGCCATAGCTTTCCAGCTTTTTCGCCCCCACGCCGCTGATCCGGGCCATGTCATCCAGCGTCCGGGGCCGCTGTTCCGCCATCTCGATCAGGGTGCGGTCGGCAAAAATGACATAGGCCGGCACCCGCGCCGCCTCGGCCAGCGCGCGGCGTTTGGCCTTAAGCGCCGATAACAGCGGCGCGTCCTCGTCGGAAACCTGCGCCCGCACCACGACGGCGGGCTTGCGCCCCCGCGCCACCAGATCGCGGCGCAGGGTGACGGGACGCTCGCCGCGCAAAACCGGATGCGCGGCCTCGGTGATATGCAGCGCGCCATGCCGGGCAGGGTCGGGGCGGCACAGGTCCAGACCCATCATCTGCCGGATCACCGCCTGCCATTCGCCGCGCGACAGGTCGCGCCCGACGCCAAAGGTCGGCAGCCGGTCATGGCCGCGTTCGCGCACCTTGTCGGTGTCATTGCCCGACAACACGTCAATGATATGCCCGGCGCCGAACCATTCCCCGGTGCGCAGCATCGCAGACAGCGCCATGCGCACCGGCTGGGTGGCGTCGAAAACCTCGGGCGGGGTATCGCACAGGTCGCAATTCCCGCAGGGTTCGCTGTCCTCACCGAAATAGGCCAGCAGGCGCTGACGGCGACAGCCCGTCGCCTCGGCCAGCCCCAACAGCGCGTTCAGCCGCGCGTGGTCGGCCTCTTTGCGGGCGGCATCGGCCAGCCCCTCGTCAACCTGCCCGCGGCGCAGGCGAATATCGTCAGGGCCATAAAGGGTCAGCGTCTCGGCCGGGGCGCCATCGCGACCGGCGCGGCCGATTTCCTGATAATAGGCTTCGATGCTTTTGGGCAGATCGGCATGGGCGACCCAGCGGATGTCGGGCTTGTCGATGCCCATGCCGAAGGCCACCGTGGCAACGACGATCAGCCCGTCCTCGCGCTGGAACCGGCCTTCGACATCGCGGCGGGCCTCGGCCTCCATCCCGCCGTGATAGGCGACGGCGGCGTGGCCCGCCCCGGTCAGCGCGGCGGCCAGCGCCTCGGTCTTGGCGCGGGTGCCGCAATAGACGATCCCCGACTGGCCGCGCCGCGCCTCGGCAAAGCGCAGAATCTGCGCGCGCGGCCCGTCCTTGGGCTGGAACGCCAGATGAATATTGGGCCGGTCAAAGCCGCGCAGAAACACCTGCGGGGCGGCGCTGTCGAACAGGCGGGTGACGATCTCGGCCTGGGTTTCGGGATCGGCGGTGGCGGTAAAGGCCGCCAGCGGCACCCCCAGCCCGCGCTTCAGATCCCCGATACGCAGGTAATCGGGGCGGAAATCATGGCCCCACTGGCTGACGCAATGCGCCTCGTCCACGGCGATCGCGGTCACGCCCGCGCGCCGCAACATCGCCAGCGTCCCGCCCGAGGCCAGACGCTCGGGCGCCATGTATAACAGCTTGATACGCCCGTCCGATAACGCCTCGTAAACCTCGCGCGTTTCGGCCTCGGTATTGCCGCTGGTCAGCGCGCCTGCCGCCACCCCGGCCTCGCGCAGGGCGCGCACCTGATCGCGCATCAGGGCGATCAGCGGCGAAATCACCACCGTCACGCCCTCGCGCAGCAGCGCCGGCAACTGATAGCACAGCGACTTGCCGCCCCCGGTGGGCATGATCGCCAGCACGTCACGGCCTGCGGCAACGGCATCAACGACCTCGGCCTGACCGGGACGAAAGCCGTCAAAGCCCCAGACCTGCCGCAGCAGGCGGTCCGTCTGGGCCGCGTCCGTCATCAATAGCCCAGAAAGAAGCCCGCGTTATTCGCCAGCGCCTGCTTGGCGATGATGATGATCACAAACACCACCAGCGGCGCCAGATCCAGACCGCCGGTCTGCGGCAATACCCGCCGGATCGGGGCATAGATCGGCTCAAGCAGATTGGACAGCCCGGTCCAGATCTGCGCGACAAGCGGCTGGCGCAGGTTCAGCACGTTGAAATTGATCAGCCACGACATGATGATATGGGCGATCATGATGAACCATAAAATGTCCAGTATCAGCATCAAAGCCTGAAACAACGTCACCATATCGCCCGACCCTTCGCGCCTTTTCCATTCCTGCCCGAACAGGTAAGCCACCGCGCAGTCCCGCGCAACCGCCGCGCCGCGCTTTTGCCCGCGCCGCGGGCTTCTTCGTTGCCCAAATACCCCGGCCCGGCATCGCCACCGCCGCGCCATCGCGGCCCGGTGCCGGCACATCCCCCGGCACGTCCTTCCCCTGCGTCGCGCATTGACCTTGCCCGCCGCGCCTGATTGACCTGTGGCGAACAGATCAAGAGGTGACGATGTATCCCTTCATCCGGCTGGCGAAAGAGATGATCAAGTTCCGCAAATCCCCGCGGATCGGCCTTCTGGACACGCATGTGTCCCACCATGTCTGCTGGCCCTGGGATCTGGACCCCTGGGTCGAACTGAACAATGGCCGCACCCTGACCCTGTATGACCTTGGCCGCCTGCCGCTGATCGCACGCACCGGCTTTATTCCGGTGCTGAAGGGGTGCAAATGGGGCTTTACCGTGGCGGGCAATTCGACCCGCTATCGCCGGCGCATCCGCATGTTTCACCGCTTTACCATGCTGTCACGGGTGATCGGCTGGGATAACCGCTTTATCTATATGGAACAGTCGATGTGGCGGAAGGGCGAATGCTGTAACCACATGCTGTTGCGCACCGCCTGCACATCCGATCAGGGCATCGTGCCACCAGCGCAGGTGATGGATGCGCTGGCCCTTGATCACCCGACCCCGGACCTGCCCGACTGGGTGCAGGCGTGGATACAGGCCGATGGCCAGCGCCCATGGCCCCCGGTAGTGCCGCAGGATGCGAAAAACGCCTTGATATCGGGCGACTGAACCCGCCTTATGGCGCCGCAGGACGCTGAACCGGATAGGGGCCGGACGGGGGGCGGACCGGGGGGTGCCATGACGAACCGCAAACGCATCTGGGGCTGGTGGTTCTTTGACTGGGCCAGCCAGCCCTATGCCACGCTGCTGCTGACCTTCATCTTCTCGATCTATTTCGCGCAGACGGCACAGCACGCCTTTATCGCCACCGGCGCCGATGCCGCGCAGGCCGGCGCACGGGCACAAAGCCTGTGGGGCATGGGGCTGACCGTCGCGGGCGTGGTGATCGCGCTGCTGGCGCCGGTGCTTGGCGCGGTGGCCGATACCAGTGGCCGGCGGATGCCGTGGATCTGGCTGTTTTCGGCCTTTTACGTCGCCGGGGCGGCGGGGCTGTGGGTGCTGACCCCCGACCAGCCGCCGCTGCTGACGGCGGTGACCTTGTTCGGCATCGGCCTGATCGGGATGGAATTCGCCACCATCTTTACAAATGCCCTGCTGCCCGACCTTGCCCCCCGGTCCCAGATCGGGCGCGTCTCTGGCTCGGGCTATGCGTTTGGCTATGCGGGCGGGGTGGTGGCGCTGGCGATCATGCTGGCGCTGTTTGCCGAAAACCCCGCCACCGGCCTGACGCTGGCGGGCATTCCGCCGGTTCTGGGGCTGGACCCGGCCCTGCGCGAAGGCACCCGCGCCGTCGGGCCGTTCACGGCGCTGTGGTATGTGCTGTTCATGGTGCCGTTCTTTCTGTGGGTGCGCGAACCCGCCGGGCCGCGCCGGCCGCTGAACCTGCGCCGCGCAATGGCAGATCTGTGGTCCCTGATCCGCAGCCTGCGCAACCGCCGCAGCCTTGCGGCATGGCTGCTGTCGTCGATGTTTTCGCGCGATGCGCTGAATGCGCTGTATGGCTTTGGCGGGGTCTATGCCGGGACGGTGCTTGGCTGGCCGGTATTTCTGTCCGGGGTGTTCGGCGTGGTCAGCGCGATTTCCGCCGCCATCATCAGCTGGCTGGGGGGCCGCGCCGACCGCCGCTGGGGGCCGAAACCGGTCATTATCGCCTGCACGCTGGTGCTGATCGTGGTCTGCACCGTGCTGGTCGGGATGGACCGCAACAGCCTGTTCGGCGTGCCGCTGGCGCCCGGATCGCGCCTGCCCGATGCGATGCTGTTCGGGCTTGGCGCGCTGATCGGCGGCGCGGGGGGCGCGCTGCAAGCGGCCTCGCGCACGCTGATGGTGCGCCACACCACCCCCGAACGCGCGACCGAGGCCTTTGGCCTTTACGCCCTGTCCGGCAAGGCCACCGCCTTTCTGGCCCCCGCCACCATCACCGCCGCCACCGCCATCAGCGGATCGCAGCGAATCGGCATCTCGCCCCTGATCGTGATGTTTCTTCTGGCGCTGTGGCTGTTAAGATGGGTCCACCCAACAGGAGAAGAGCCGTGATCCGCCGCATTCTGAACCGTATTCTGCCCACCGCCGCGCTGGCCCTTGGGCTGGCACTGCCCGCCGCCGCCGACCCGCTGGCCAAGGACGTGTTCAGCGCGGTCCCCGGCCCGACCGCCGGACCGGCGCAGGTCTTTGGCGGCTATGTCCGCGGCTGCGCGACCGGGCTGGTGCAACTGCCCGAAAGCGGCCCGACATGGCAGGCCATGCGCCTGTCGCGCAACCGCCACTGGGGCCACCCGGAACTGGTCAGCTTTCTGATCGGGCTGTCACAGGCGGCGCGTCAGGCCGGCTGGCAGGGGCTGTATATCGGGGATATGTCGCAACCGCGCGGCGGGGTGATGAAAACCGGCCATGCCAGCCACCAGCTGGGGCTGGATGCCGATATCTGGGTGCTGCCGCCGACCTCGCTGCGGCTGTCGGCGGGTCAGCGCGAATCGATCTCGTCGCAATCGGTGGTGGATGGGCGCGGCACCGGGCTTAGCGGGGTGTTCAATGGCGGCCATATGGCGATTTTGCGCGCCGCCGCCAATGACCCGCGCGTCGAACGCATCTTTATCGACCCGGTGGCCAAGGTCGCGATGTGCCAGATGGAAAAGGGCAACCGCGCATGGCTGCGCAAGATCCGCCCGATGAACCACCACGATTATCACTTTCACGTCCGGCTGGCCTGCCCGGCCAATTCGCCCGCCTGCGAACAGCAAACCCCGCCGCCGCCGGGCGATGGCTGCGCCGAGGCGGCGGAATGGATCAAAAACCGCATCGACCCCAGCCGGGTCAAGCCGGTCAAGCCTGACCCCAATTATCGCCACCCGCGCAGTTACCGCATGTCGGAAATGCCTGCCCAATGCCGCGCCATCGCTGCCGCGCGCTAGGTCTGGCGGCGCTGATTGCGCTGAATACGGCGGTTGCCCCGGCAGCCGCCGTCACGCTTGATTACATCGCCACCTATGTCTGGACCCAGAACAACCCCGATTTTGGCGGCTTTTCCGGGCTGGAAATCACCGGGGACGGCACCGGCTTTCACGCCCTCAGCGACCGGGCGCGGATCTTTTGGGGCAGCATCCGGCGCGACCCGTCGGGGCGCATCCGCGACATGACGCTGGCCGGCCAGTCACGGCTGCGCGACAGTGGCGGCACCCCCCTGCCCCCCGGCCGCCTTGGCGATTCCGAGGGGCTGGCGCTGGACCCCGACGGCGGCTTCTGGGTCAGCTTCGAGGGGCTGAACCGCATCGCCTTTTACCCCGCGCCCGACGCCCCGGCCCGGCGCATCGCATCGCCCCCGGCCTTTGACCGGCTGATCCCCAATGCCGCGCTCGAGGCGCTGGCCGTCACCCGCGATGGCACCGTGCTGACCATCCCCGAGGATTCCGGCGCCCGCGACCGCCCCTTCCCGGTCTGGCGCTTTCGCGACGATAAATGGGACCAGCCATGGACCATCCCGCGCAGCGGGCGCTGGCTGGTGGTCGGCGCCGATATCGGTCCCGATGACCGGCTGTATGTGCTGGAACGCGACTTTCTGGGAATCCGCGGCTTTGCCAGCCGGGTGCGTCGCTTTGACATGACCGATGACGGGCCGGTCAACCAGCAGGTGCTGCTGGAAACCGCGCCGCTGCATTATGATAACCTGGAAGGGATCTCGGTCTGGCGCGATTCGCAGGGCATCCGCATCACCATGATTTCGGACGACAATTTCTTTTTCGTCCAGCGCACCGAGCTGGTGGAATACCGCGTCCGCGAGGATCAGCCACCGCAACAGACCGCGCCCTGACGCTGGCCCGGCCAGCTGCCGAAACGGGCAGATCGGGGCCTCTAACAACGGGCAAAAGGGGGGGGGAACAAGGCCGGAAAGCATGGATGACGCGCCCTTTACCCTGTGGTCCCATACCGTCACCGCCCGCCAGCCGGCGCTGATCCTGCCCGATGGCTGTCAGGACGTGCTGATTCTGCGCGCACCGGGGCGCCCGGCGCAGGTGATGCTGACACCGCTGGATGGCAGGCCGCGTCAGACCACGCTGGCCGCTGGCACCTGCATCACCGGCTGGCGCCTGCGCCCCGGCACATGCCCCCCGGCCAGCGCCCTTGCCGCGCTGACCCGCGACCCCGGTCAGGCCGCGCAGATCCTGCCAGCGGCGCTGTCCCCGGACCCCGCCCTTCCGCAGCTGATCGCCGCCATCGCCCGCGCCGACCAGCCGCTGACCACGCAGGCGCGGCTGGTCGGGCTGTCGCTGCGCAGCCTGCAACGGCAATTCGCCGCGCTGGGGCTGCCGCCGCCCGGCTGGTGGCGGGGTCTGGGGCGGGCAAGGCGGGCCGCGGCGGCGCTGGCCACGCCGCTGCCGCTGGCGCTGATCGCCGCCGATTGCGGCTTTGCCGATCAGGCGCATATGACCCGCGCCATGACCCGCTGGTTCGGCCAAAGCCCCGCCGCCCTGCGCGCCGATCCGCAACGGCGGTGGCTGCTGGATCAGCCCGGACTGGGCAACTGGACGGGGGAACAGATCTCGACCAGATAACCGTCGGGGTCGCTGATATAGGCGGTGGTCTGGCCCCATGGCTCGTCCCGGACATCCTGAACCAGCGCCGCCCCCGCCGCCAGCGCACGGTCCAGCGCCGCGCGCACATCGCCGGTTTCAAAGGCGATCTCGGACACCGGCGCGGCGGGGTCTGCCTGCGCCGGGGCCTTGCCAAGCTGGCGCATCAGCGCGACCGATGAAAAGGCCAGCCGCGTTTCGCCGGTCGCCAGTTCGCCGTAATCGCCCGATTCGTGCAAAAACCCCCGCGCCAGACCCAGCGCGCGTTCGTAAAAATCCAGCGCCGCAGCCACATCCGCGACGTAAAGAATGGTATAGCGGAATTTCATCCCGGTCCCCTCTGGTTGCTGATGACCCCATGCTGGCACAGCCGCCGCAGCCGGTCTTGAACAAAAGCGTCAGCCGGAACGCCGCGATTGACAGCCGCCCCCCTTCGCGCGTAAGCACCGCCCGTTCCGCCAAGCCCGGCGGGGCCGAGTTGTTCCGCGACCTTGTAAAACGGAAAAAATCATATGACCCGCTTTCTGCCCGGCATTCTTGCCATGGCCGCCGTTGTGGTGGCCTCGAATATCCTCGTCCAGTTCATCATCGGAAACTGGTTCACCGGCGGCACCTTTACCTATCCCTTTGCCTTTCTTGTCACCGACGTGATGAACCGCGTCTATGGCGCGCGGGCGGCCCGGCGCGTGGTGCTGGCGGGGTTCGTTGTGGGGGTGCTGTGTTCCTTTGTCGCCGCCGGGTTCGGCCAGACGACGCTGCGCATCGCGCTGGCCTCGGGGACGGCGTTCCTTGTCGCACAGCTTGCCGATGTGGCGGTGTTCGACCGCCTGCGCCACACCGACTGGTGGCGCGCGCCGCTGGTCTCGACCCTGATCGGGTCGGCGCTGGACACGGTGCTGTTCTTCTCGATCGCGTTTGCGACAGTGTTCAGCTTTATCGACCCCGCCGACAATGTCGCCTGGGCGAACGAGGCCGTCCCGCTGGTCGGCATCGGCCCGATGGCCCCGCTGTGGGTGTCGCTGGCGCTGGCCGACTGGGGCGTCAAACTGGCGCTGGCGATGCTGGCACTGGCACCGTTCCGGGTGCTGGTGAACCGGCTGCGGCCGCTGGCGCCGCTTGGCTGAACTTGTCAAACCATCCCGCCTGTGCTTTGCCCTGACCCAAAGGCCCTGACCACAGGCGGGATGATACCGTGACCAAACCGCTCTTTTCGATCGTCGTTCCGGCGCGCAACGAGGCCGCCAACCTGCCCGTGCTGGTTCAGGGCATCGGACAGGCCTGCGCGCCCCTTGGCCGGTTCGAGGTCATCGTCGTCGATGATGGTTCCGACGATGACAGCGTGCAGGTGCTGAAGGGCCTGCAACGCGCCCACCCATGGCTGCGCCTGCTGCGCCACCCGCGACCGGGAGGCCAGTCGGCGGCGATCCTCAGCGGGGTGCAGGCGGCACAGGCACCGCTGGTCGCCACGCTGGATGGCGATGGCCAGAACCCGCCAGACCAGTTGCCGCGCCTGCTGGCCCCGCTGCTGGCCCCGAATGCCGACCCGCGCCTTGGTCTGGTCGCCGGTCAGCGCGTCGGGCGACAGGATACATGGTCCAAACGCATGGCCTCGAAAGCAGCAAACCGGCTGCGGGCGTGGATGCTGCGCGACGCCACGCGCGACACCGGATGCGGGCTGAAGGCGTTTCGCCGCGACGCCTTTCTGGCGCTGCCGTTCTTTAACCACCAGCACCGCTATCTGCCGGCGCTGTTCGCCCGCGATGGCTGGCGGGTGGCGCATGTCGATGTGCGCCACGCCGCGCGCGGGGCGGGGCGGTCGAACTATACCAACCTGCAACGGGCGCTGGTGGGGGTGCGCGACCTGCTGGGGGTGGCATGGCTGATCGCCCGCGCCCGCACCGTCACCCCCCTGCCCGAGGAGCCGCGCGATGATTGAATGGCTGCGCACGACGTTCAGCGTCGAATCCACCTATGAACTGGTCTGGGTGATGGTCGGGCTGGTGGCCCAGATGATGTTCACCTTTCGCTTTGTCATCCAGTGGCTTGCATCGGAACGCGCGCGCCAGTCGGTGGTGCCGGTGGCGTTCTGGTATTTCTCGCTGGCGGGGGGGCTGACACTGCTGGCCTATGCCATCCACCGCGGCGACCCGGTGTTTATCCTTGGCCAAAGCCTTGGCGCGGTCATCTATATCCGCAATCTGTGGCTGATCCATGCGCACAAGAACAGCCCCCTGGGCAAATAACCCGATCCGGTGGGCCATCGCGGCCATTCTGGCGCTGACCGCATGGCGGCTGGCGCTGCTGCCCCTGTCGCGGATGGAGCTGTATGTCGACGAGGCCCAATACTGGCTGTGGGGTCAGGAAATGGCCTTTGGCGCCTATTCCAAACCGCCCATGGTCGGCTGGCTGATCCGGGCCGCGAATGCCCTGACCGGATCGGACGCGGCATGGGTGGCGCGGGCGCCATGGGCCATCTGCCACGCCATCGCGGCACTGGCGCTGCTGGCACTGGCGCGCAGGCTGACGACACCGGGCGCGGCGGCGCTGGCCGGGCTGACCTATGCCACGCTGCCTGCTGTGTCGCTGGCCTCGGTGCTGGTCTCGACCGACAGCCCGATGCTGATGTTTCTGGCGCTGGCGCTGTTGCTGTGGCACCGGCAGGCCAGCGGCGCCGGGCGGGCGAATGCGGTGGCGCTGGGGGCGGCGATCGGGCTGGCCTTTTTGTCGAAATACGCCATGGCCTTTGCCGGGGCCGGCATGATCGTGACGCTGCTGGCCTGTCGCGACTGGCGGCTGCGGGCCGGCGATGCGCTGGTGGTGGCGGCGGTGGCGGTGCTGGTCTTTGCGCCCAATATCGTCTGGAACCTTCAGCACGGCATGGCCACGATGCGGCACACGGCGGAAAATGCCGATTACCACGGCCTGTCGCTGAACGCCGACAAGGCGCTGCGCTTTGTGGCTGAACAATTCGCGGTGGCCGGACCGCTTGTCTTTGCGGCGCTGCTGGCCGCCTTTTCCCGCCCCCGCCACCTGCCCCCGGCGATGCGCGGTCTGGTGGCCATCGCCGCCGCTCCGCTGGTGGTCTGCACCCTTCAGGCACTGAATGCCGGGGCGAATGCGAACTGGGCCGTGGGCGCCTATACGGCGGGCAGCGTCCTTGCCGCGGCGGTGATGGTGAGGCACCGGCTTTGGGCCATCGCGGCACTGGCAATCAACGGTGCGCTGGCCGTGGCGCTGCCACTGCTGCCGCCGCTGGCCGATGGCCTGACCCTGCCAAATGGCAAACCGGTCATGGCGCGCTATACCGGGCAAGGCGCGATCAGCATATGGGCGCTGGATCACGCGCGCGGGCGTGGCGCCGGGCTGGTGGCCGATAACCGCGCCCTGCTGGCGGACCTGTTCTATCACCAGATGACCGCGCCCCAGCCACAGCCCCCGGTCCACGCTGCCCCGCAAAACGGCGCGGCCAACAGCCATTATGCGCTGCTTTACGCGCTGCCCCCCGGCACCACCGGGCCGCTGCTGTGGCTGGGGGCGGGCGATTCCCCGGCCTGCGCGCAGGCACCCATCGCCCGGCTGACCCCGCAACAAGGCGAATGGCGCGGCAAAACCCTGACCCTGTCACCGCTGCCCGACACCTGCCTGCGCTGACAAAAACCCCGCCCTGACGGGTGCCGGGCGGGGCTTCTTCGTTGCCCAAATACCCATGTTCCGGCGCCGCAGCGGGCATCAGCCCTGCCGGGTCGCCGCCCTGGCCGCCGCCACCGCATTGGCCACCGCCGCCCGCGCCTGCGGGCTGTCGCCCCAGCAACTGCTGCCCAAAGCCACGGCAACGGCGCGGCACACCGCTTCGGGATCAGCCGCCGCCAGATCGGTGACATCGTGGAACCCGGCCTCTTCCAGCCGCTGCACCACCACCGGGCCGACGAAACGCGCGGCCAGCAAGACCGCGCGCTGATCCTTGGGGAACGGAATCAGATCCGTTCGATGGCAATGGCGATGCCCTGACCGCCGCCGATGCACATGGTGATCAGGCCGCGCTTGCCGCCAGTGCGCTCCAGCTCGTACAGGGTTTTGACGGTGATGATCGCCCCGGTGGCCCCGACCGGATGGCCCAGCGCGATGGCGCCGCCATTGGGGTTCACCTTCGCCGGGTCCAGCCCCAGTTCCTTGTTCACCGCCAGTGCCTGCGCGGCAAAGGCCTCGTTCGATTCGATCACGTCGAAATCACCGGCGCTCAGCCCGGTTTTGGCCAGCAGCGCCTGAACGGCGGGGACCGGACCGATGCCCATCACCTCGGGGCGCACCCCCGCCACGGCATAGCCCAGAATGCGGGCGCGCGGGGTCAGCCCGGCGGCTTTGGCGGCATCGGCGCGCGCCAGAACCAGCGCCGCCGCGCCATCATTGATGCCGCTGGCATTGCCCGCCGTGACAGTGCCGTCCTTCTTGAACACCGCTTTCAGCCCGGCCAGCTTGTCCAGACTGGTGTCCTTGGGGTGCTCGTCCGTGTCGAACGCCACCGCGCCCTTGCGGGTCCTGACCTCGACCGGGACGATCTGATCCTTGAAATAGCCCGCCTCGATGGCCGCTTTGGCGCGCTTCTGGCTTTCCAGCGCAAAGGCGTCCTGCGCGGCGCGGCTGATGTCATGCTCGGCCGAGACATTCTCGGCGGTGACGCCCATATGGCCGGTGCCCATCGGGCAGGTCAGCGCGCCGGTCATCATGTCCAGCATCTGCACATCGCCCATCTTGGCCCCGAACCGGGCCGAGGGCACGGCATAGGGCGCGCGCGACATGCTTTCGGCACCACCGGCCACGGCGAAATCGGCATCACCCAGCATCAGCGCCTGCGCCGCCGACACGATGGCCTGCGCCCCGGACCCGCACAGCCGGTTGACATTCATTGCAGGCGTGGTGTCGGGGATACCCGCGTTCAGCATGGCAACGCGCGACAGATACATGTCGCGCGGCTCGGTGTTGATGACATGGCCAAACACCACGGTGCCGATCTTGTCGGCGGCAATGCCGGCGCGGTCGATGGCGGCGGCGGTCACGGTGCTGGCCAGATCAATCGGCGCAACCCCGGCCAGCGCGCCGCCGAATGTGCCAATCGCGGTGCGTGCGCCGGACAGAATGACGATTTCGGTATCGGACATGATTCCCCCCATAAGTTCCTGAAACCTTCGCCGCCAGCATAGGCCCGGCCCGCCGGGCACGCCATAGCCACGCTTGCCCTTGCGCCGCGACGTCAGCACAATGACGCCACAAGCACGGGGACCGGATATGGGCGACACACGGCTGAGGCTGCGGATTTATTTCGACGACCGCCTGCAACTGGGACCGGGCAAGGCCGACCTGCTGGACCAGATCGCGGCGCATGGCTCTATCTCGGCGGCGGGCCGCGCCATGGGCATGAGCTATCGCCGCGCATGGGCGCTGGTCGAGGAAATGAACACCGCCTTTCGCGACCCGGTGGTGACATCCAGCCGGGGCGGGGCCTCGGGCGGGGGGGCGCGGCTGACCCCGACCGGCCAGCAGGTGCTGGACCATTACCGCCGCCTTCAGGATCTGGTCTGGGAACAGGGCGGCGATCAGATCCGCGCCATCGACGCGATGCTGCGCGACAATCCGCCTCTGGACGAATGACCCCGGTCACGGATATGTCTGGCAAAACATATCGACTGCAAGAGGTCCCCATGCCCCCCCTGTTCCGCCTGACCGCAGGTCTGGCCCTGTCCGCGCTGCTGGCGCTGCCGGCCCATGCCGCCGAGATCACCGTTTTTGCCGCCGCCAGCCTGCGCAACGCGCTGGATCAGGTCGCCGCGGACTGGACCGCCCGGACCGGCGACAAGGTCGTCACCTCTTACGCCGGCAGTTCGGCGCTGGCCCGCCAGATCGAACAGGGCGCACCGGCTGACCTGTTCATCTCGGCCTCGGTCGACTGGATGGATGCGCTGGACAAGGCAGGCGCGATCCGGCCCGACAGCCGCCGCGATCTGTTGGGCAATACGCTGGTGCTGATCGCCCATGACCCGCAGGCGCGGCCCGTGGACCTGCCCGACCTGCCCGCGCGGCTGGGGGCGGGGCCGCTGGCCATGGCGATGGTCGATTCCGTCCCCGCCGGGGTCTATGGCAAACAGGCGCTGACGCATCTGGGGCTGTGGGGCGCGGTGTCGGACAGGGTCGCACAGGCCGATAACGTGCGCGCCGCGCTGGCGCTGGTCGCCCTTGGCGAGGCCCCGCTTGGCATCGTCTATGCCACCGACGCCAGTGCCGAACCCAGGGTGCACCCGGTCGCCACCTTCCCCGCCGACAGCCACGACCCGATCACCTATCCGGCGGCGCTGACCACCGATGCCGACCCCGCCGCCGCCGCCTTTCTTGAGGCCCTGTCCGCCCCGCAGGCCCGCGCCGTGTTCGAGGCACAGGGCTTTGCCGTGCTGACCCCATGACGCTTGGCCTGTCGCCTCAGGAATGGCAGGCGGTGGCGCTGTCGCTGCGGGTCGCCGCCACCGCCACGCTGGTCAGCCTGCCCTTTGCCATCGTGGTGGCATGGCTGCTGGCGCGGCGGCGCTTTTGGGGCCACGGCCTGCTGAACGCGGTCATTCACCTGCCGCTGGTGCTGCCGCCGGTGGTGACGGGCTATCTGTTGCTGATCAGCCTTGGGCGCAATGCGCCCTTGGGGCGCTGGCTGGCCGATACGCTGGGGCTGGTGCTGGCCTTTCGCTGGACCGGCGCGGCGCTGGCCGCCGCGATCATGGGCTTTCCGCTGATGGTGCGGGCCATCCGGCTGGGGTTCGAGGCCGTCGACCCGCGTCTGGAACAGGCGGCGCAGGTGCTTGGCGCCCCGCGGGTGCTGGTCTTTGCCACCGTCACCCTGCCGCTGATCCTGCCCGGCGTGGTCGCGGGGGCGGTGCTTGGCTTTGCCAAGGCGATGGGCGAATTCGGCGCCACCATCACCTTCGTGTCCAACATCCCCGGCAAGACCCAGACCCTGCCATCCGCGATCTATGCCTTTCTGCAAGTGCCGGGGGCCGAGGGGTCGGCCCTGCGGCTGGTCGCGGTGTCCGTCGTCATTGCCGTTACCGCCGTCGCGCTGTCCGAAGTGTTGGCGCGGCGCGCGCAGGCACGGGTCAGCGGCCAATGAAGCTGGAGATCGACATCCGCCACCGCTTTGACGGGCTGGACCTGCACGCCGCGTTTCAGGTGCAGCCGGGTCAGGTCACGGCGCTGTTCGGGCCGTCGGGCTGTGGCAAGACCACCGTGGCCAATGCCGTGGCGGGGCTGTTGCGGCCTGATTCGGGGCGCATCGCCATGGGCGGGCAGGTGCTGTTTGATGCCGCGCGCGGGGTGAATCTGGCGCCGCATCGCCGCCGCATCGGCTATGTCTTTCAGGATGCGCGGCTGTTTCCGCATCTGACGGTGGCGGGCAATCTGCGCTATCCGGCGCGGTTCCTGCCGCGCGCAAGGCGGCCCGACCCGGCCCGGATCACCACGCTGCTGGGGCTGACCGCGCTGCTGGACCGGCGCACCGGTGCGCTGTCAGGGGGGGAACGCCAGCGCGTTGCCATTGCCCGCGCGCTGTTATCCGACCCCTCGGCGCTGGTGCTGGACGAACCGCTTTCCGCGCTGGACCCCGCCCGCAAGTCCGGTATCCTGCCATGGCTGGAACGGCTGCGCGACCACCTGCGCCTGCCGATCCTGTATATCAGCCACGCCACCGATGAACTGGCCCGGCTGGCCGATCAGGTGGTGCTGATGCGGGCGGGGCACTGCGAATCACCCCGGTCGCTGGCCGATCTGCTGTCGGACCCTGTGCTTGGCCCCGCCCTTGGCCCGCGCGAGGAAGGCGCCCTGATCCGCGCCACCATCGGCGGCGATGCCGGCGACGGGCTGACCCATGTCCTGACCGAGGCCGGACCGATGCTGTTATCGCGCAACCTGCCGCCCGAAGGTGCCACCATCGCCCTGCGCATCTTCGCGCACGAGGTCTTGCTGTCGCGCGACCGCCCCGACGGCCTGTCGGCGTTAAACGCCCTGCCCGCCACCGTCATCTGCGTGACCCCGCAAAGCCCGGCCGAGGCACTGGTTCAGCTGCGCGCCGGGCAGGCACGGCTGCTGGCGCGGGTGACGGCAAGGTCGGTGCGCAACCTGTCGCTGGCCCCCGGCACGCCCTGTCACGCGCTGGTCAAATCGGTGGCGCTGGCCCGCGCCTGACCCACGCGCCGCCCGGTCCCACGGCCACCCCACAGGCATGGCGGCCAGCGCCCGCCAGCGGTGGCTGACAACGCGGTCGGGCACTGCGCGGGGAATGGGCAAAGCCCCCGGACAGGGGGCGCAAATCCGCCATCCGCGCCGGATGCCGGCCAATCTGTGCCGTGCCGTTTTACATGCGCAACTTTTGCGATAAAATCGCCGCAACGACCAACCACAGCCCCGGCAGGGGGCCAAGCAGGCAAGGCAGCATGAACAAATTTCTGAAACTGGCGATCGTGATGCTGGTCGCATCTTGCGGCGGCGGGGGCAAATATCGCGCCCCCAGCAATCTGGACGATGCCTGCGCGATCACGGCGGAACGTCCGGCCTATTACCGCGCGATGAAATCCGCCGAACGGCGCTGGGGGGTGCCGGTGCATGTTCAGATGGCGTCGATCCATCAGGAATCGAAATTCATCGGCAATGCCAAGACCCCGCACCGCTTTGCGCTGGGGATCATTCCGCTGGGGCGCCAAAGTTCCGCCTATGGCTACAGCCAGGCGCTGGACGGCACATGGGAGGAATATCTGAAGGAATCAGGTAACCGCCGCGCCAAGCGCGACGACATCCGCGATGCCACCGATTTCATGGGCTGGTATATGGATGGCACCAGCCGGCGGCTGGGGATCTCGAAATGGGATGCCAGCAACCAGTATCTGGCCTATCACGAGGGGCGCGGCGGCTATTCCCGCGGCTCGCATCTGGCCAAGGGTTGGCTGCTGAATGTCGCGGGCAAGGTGCAAAACCGCGCGGCGCTGTATCGCGCGCAACTGGTGGCCTGCGGCAAGGCCTGACGCCCCCACAGCCCCGCCGCGCCCTGCCCCTGCCCCTGCCCCGCGTCGTCGGGTCGCGGGGCGGGCGGTGGACGCGCGCCGCCGGGCTTGGCAAAAGGGGAACATCCCTGCCCGAAAGGTGCCGCATGTCCCCCGATCCGCGCTTTGCCACGCTGCAATCCGACCGCGCCCGCTATTTCACCCCGCGCTGGTTTGCCGAATTGCTGTCGGCGCGGCTGTCGCTTGGCGACACGTTCTGGATCGGCAATTTCGGCACCGCGCTGCTGATCGTGCCGGTCACCATCATCCTGTTGCTGCTGCCACAGATGGTGGCGATTCCGCCCCGTGCGCAGACCGCCCTGCTTGGGCTGTGGCTGGCGGTTCTGTGCGGCTTTGCGCTGTTCCTGCTGGTCGCGGTGACGCGGGTGGCGCTGCGCACGCCATCTGTCGGGGGCTGGCGGTGGGCGGCGGTCGGGGTCACGGCGCTGAACACGCTGGCGCTGTTGGCCAGCCTGTCGCGGGTGCTGTCCTGAGGTGGAAAAAGGGGCCATCGCGGCCCCCTTGGCTTATTTGCGGCGCTGAACCTCGTTCGCGATGACGAATTTCGACGGCGGAATGGCCACGCCGGTCTGCATGTCACCCAACACCACCGTGGTTTTGGTGCCGCTGTCATCGGTCACGATCCACTGGCGCAACTGGGTCGGGTTGGCGGTGAATTTCATCTGGATATTGCCATATTCCGGGTGCGCCGGGTCTTGCGCCGTGACCACCGTGGCGTTCTTGACCTCGCCATAGCCGGTCACCATTTTCGCCCGGCCCAAATTGACGTTATCGGCCAGAATGATCGACAGCGGGGTTTTCGACAGCGGGTATTGCTGCGCGCCGCTGTTCGATTTCTTGTCAAACACCGCGACCTGCCCGCCCGAGGCCAGCACCAGCGTGGCGTCATTCTTGTATTCGAACCGCACCCGCCCCGGACGGTGGATATACACTTTCCCGGTCGAGATGGTGCCATCGCCATTCACCTGCGTGAAATCGGCCACGGCGGTTTTCAGCCCGTTCAGGTAACGGCTGATCTCGTTCAGGGGGATCTTGTCGGCCATTGCCGGAACGGCAAGACCAAAGGCGAGGACGGGCGCAAGGGCGAGGGATGCAAGTTTCATGCCGGGATCATGCCTGTTTTTACGGCGACTTGCACATCACATATCGGCAAGCCTTCGCCCCCCAACGCTGACATATGTGCAAGCGTTCCCGCCACCGCCCGGCATCGCACCCCCCCCCGACATACCCGCCATCACATGACTGTCGCCCCGCCGACACCGTGCTGTCATGCAGATGGTTTAGGGCAGATGGCCTGACCCACCTGACCGGAAAGACCAAACATGACCCTGATCCTGCCCCGCCGCCCGAAACCGGGCCTGACCCGCCGCCACCTGCTGGGAACCGGCATCGCCGCATCCGCCGCGCTGGCCCTGCCTGCCATCAGCCGCGCCGCCAGCCGCCCGGTCTTTGACCTTGGGGTTCAGTCGGGCGATGTGCGGGCGCATTCCGGCGTGGTCTGGACCCGCGCCGACCGCCCCGCGCGCATCGCGCTGGAGGTCGCCACCACCGAATCGTTCAGGGATGCCCGTCAGGTCGCCATGCTGAACGCCCTGCCCGAAGGCGACATGGCGGTGAAATGCCTGCTGACCGACCTGCCCGCTGACCAGCACATCTTTTACCGCTTTACCGCCACCGACCTGACCGACAGCAACGCCACCAGCGAACCCGTCACCGGCCAGTTCCGCACCGCCCCGACCGAACGCCGCAATATCCGCTTTGCGTGGTCGGGCGATACCGCCGGGCAGGGCTGGGGCATTGATGACGAAGGCATGGTCACCTATGCCACCATGGCCCGGCACGAACTGGATTTCTTCATCCATTCCGGCGACACCATCTATGCCGACGGCCCGATGCAGCCTGAAACCGAAACCGAAACCGGCATCTGGAAAAACACCGTCCTGATCCCCGAGGTGACAAAGGTCGCGGAAACCATCGACGAATTCCGCGGGCGCTGGAAATATAACCAGATGGACCGCCACGTTCAGGCCATGTCAGCCATGGTGCCGACATTCTTCCAGTGGGACGACCACGAAGTCGTCAATAACTGGTCGCCGGGCAAGGACCTGACCGATGACGACCGCTATACCGAAAAATCGGTGCCGCTGCTGACCGCCCGCGCCGCCCGCGCGTTCCACGAGATGACGCCGATCAGCTATACCCCGGCCGAGCCGGGCCGCGTCTATCGCAAGATCGCCTATGGCCCGCTGCTGGACGTGTTCTTCCTTGACCTGCGCAGCTATCGCGGGGCCAACAGCGACGGGATGCAGACCGACATCACCGCCGACTCCCAGATTCTGGGCAAGGCACAGATGGACTGGCTGAAAACCGCGCTGAAGGCGTCACGAGCGACGTGGAAGGTCATCGCCTGCGATATGCCCATCGGGTTGTGCGTCTGGGACAAGGTCGGTGATGTCAAGAATGTCGAGGCCGTCGCAAATGGCGATAACGGCAAGCCGTTGGGGCGCGAACTGGAATTCGCGGATCTGCTGCGCTTTATCCGCGACCAGAAGATCGTCAACACCGTCTGGCTGACGGCGGATGTGCATTACACCGCGGCGCATCATTACAGCCCCGACCGCGCGGCGATTCAGGATTTCAACCCGTTCTGGGAATTCGTGTCCGGCCCGCTGCACGCCGGCACCTTTGGCCCGAACGATCTGGACATGACCTTCGGCCCCGAGGTCCGCTTTGTCAAAGCCCCCGAGGCAGGCCGCGTCAACCTGCCGCCCTCCGAGGGGATGCAGTTCTTTGGCCTGGTCGATATCGACGCCGCCACCGCGCAAATGAAAGTGCGGCTGATGGATCGCGGCGATGCCGAGCTGTGGTCCGTCACGCTGGACCCGGAAACCGCATAAGGCGCAAGCGGGGGGCTGTCTGCCCCCCACACCCCCCGAGGATATTTGAGCCAAGGCGAAAGCCCCGCCGGTTTCATCTTGGGGAAAATATCCTGCGGGGGTCCGGGGGCCGCACAGGCCCCCGTCCGGCCCGCGCCGACACCGACAGGCGCGATCACCGTGCGAAAAGCCCCTGCCAGTCGGCCAGCCCCTTGACCTCGATCGGGTTGCCCGAGGGGTCGCGGAAGAACATCGTCGATTGCTGGCCCGGCTGGCCGCTGAAGCGGGTCTGCGGCGGCAGCACGAAATCCACCCCCGCCGCGACCAGCCGGTCGGCCAGCGCCTGCCAATCGGCCTGTTTCATCACCACGCCCAGATGCGGCATCGGCACCAGATGATCCCCGACCTTCCCGGTATCGGTGGTGGCGAAAGGCGCCCCCAGATGCAGGCTGATCTGATGGCCGAAAAAGTCGAAATCGACCCAGCTTTCGGTGCTGCGCCCCTCGGCACAGCCCAGAACACCGCCATAAAAGGCGCGGGCTTTGGTCAGGTCATCGACGTGACAGGCAAGGTGAAAGCGGGTTTCCATCTGTTCCCTCGTGCTGGTCATGGTTCAGTCTGGCCGCCGTCCCCCCAGCGCGGCGGTCAGTTCCGCCGCGATGGTGGTGACATGGGCGGCCTGCGCGGCAATGCGGGCATCGGTCAGCCGCGCCGCCAGCCCCGAGACCGAGATGGCACAGGCGGCCTCGGCCTGCGGCGACCACACCACCGCCGCCAGACAGCGCAGGCCGGTGACGTGTTCTTCATCGTCAATCGCGTATCCGCGGGCGCGGATGGCGTGGATGTCGTCCAGCGCGGCACCGATGTCGCGCAGGCTGTGGCGTGTCATCGGGTGCAGGCCGACGCGCTGTGCCAAAGCCGCGATATCGGCATCGGGCCATGTCGCCAGAATGGCCTTGCCCATGCCCGAACAAAACACCGGCACCCGCCCCCCCGGCGGCGAAATCGCGCGCATGATTTCCCGGCTTTCGACCTGACTGACCGTCACCAGCTGGTCGTGATCCAGAATGCCCAGATTGGCCGTTTCGCGCGTGGCATCGCGCAACCGGCGCAGGAACGGCAGCGCGGCGGCGACGAAATTGCGGCGCCGGCCATAGGCGGCCCCGACGGCAAACGCCTCTCGGCCCACGTGCCACAGCTGGGTTTCGGGTTCGAACTGGGCAAAGCCGTGCTGTTCCAGCGTGGTTAACAGCCGGTGCGTGGTCGATGACGCCAGACCGGCCTCGCGCGCGATCCCGGACAGGCGCAGCCCCTCGTCAGCGGCGGACAGCAATTGCAGCAGGGTCAGCGCACGGCCAACAGATTGCACGCCGGATTTCGCATCGCTCATGGCACTTTCCGTATCGTGGAAAACTTTTTCCATTTTCTCACATCCCGGCGCCGCGCGCATTACCTTTCTGTCAAAGACCGGAGGAGTCCCATGACCGATTATGTCACCCGCCACGGCCTGTCAGTGGCCGCCCCCCTTGCCAGGCTGATCGAGGATCGCGTGCTGACCGGCGTCACCGCTGATGCGTTCTGGTCGGGCTATGCCGCGATGCTGCGCGACCTGATGCCGGTGAATGCGGCGCTGCTGGCCCGGCGTCAGCAGTTGCAGGACCAGATCGACGACTGGCACCGCGCCCATCGCGGCCAGCCTTTCGATGCGGCGGCCTATCAGGCGTTTCTGACCGATATCGGCTATCTTCAGGCTGACCCGGCCCCGTTTAAGATCGGCACGACCAATGTCGACCCCGAAATCGCCAGCATCGCCGGACCGCAACTGGTGGTGCCGGTGATGAATGCGCGCTTTGCCCTGAATGCCGCCAATGCGCGCTGGGGCAGCCTGTATGACGCGCTGTATGGCACCGACGCCATCGCAGGCAGCGCCAGTGGCAAGGGCTATGACCCCAAACGCGGGGCGCAGGTCATCGCATGGGCGCGCGCGCATCTGGACCGCGTGGTGCCGCTGGCGGGCGGGTCATGGGCCGATGTTCGGGCGCTGGCGGTGCGCGACGGGGTGCTGCATGTCACCACCCCGGTTGACAGCGGGCTGGCGGACCCTGCGCAATTCGCGGGCTATACCGACAGTGGCGATGTGTTCCTGCGCGCGAACGGCTTGCTGATCCGCATTGTCGTCAACCCCGACAGCCCGATCGGCCGCGACGACCCGGCGGGCATCGCGGATGTGGTGCTGGAAAGCGCCCTGACCGCCATTCAGGATTGTGAAGATTCCGTCGCCGCCGTCGATGCCGAAGATAAAGTCACGGTTTACAGCAACTGGCTGGGGCTGATGACCGGCGATCTGGCGGAAAGTTTTGACAAGAACGGCCAGACCATGACCCGGCGCCTGAACCCGGATGTCGACTTTCTTGACCCGCAGGGCCAGCCTGTCAGCCATCCGGGCCGGGCGTTGCTGCTGGTGCGCAATGTCGGCCACCTGATGACCACCGACGCGGTGCTGCTGGATGGTCAGGAAACGCCCGAGGGGATGCTGGACGCCGCCGTCACCGTCGCCGCCGCCATGCATGACCTTGCGAAAACCAGCGGTCCGCGCAACAGCCGCGCCGGGTCGGTTTACGTCGTCAAACCCAAGATGCACGGCCCCGAAGAGGTCGCCTTTGCCGACACGCTTTATGGCCGGGTCGAGGACCTTCTGGGCCTGCCCCGCAATACCGTCAAGCTGGGGGTCATGGACGAGGAACGCCGCACATCCGCCAACCTTCTGGCCTGTATCGCGGCGGTCCGGGATCGCTGTGTGTTCATCAATACCGGCTTTCTGGACCGCACCGGGGACGAGATTCACACCTCGATGCAGGCCGGCCCTATGGTCCCCAAGGCCGAGATGAAATCCAGCGCATGGCTGACCGCCTACGAGGCCGGCAATGTCGATGCCGGGCTGGCCGCCGGGCTGGCGGGCAAGGGCCAGATCGGCAAGGGCATGTGGGCCAAACCCGACGCCATGGCCGAAATGCTGGACCAGAAGATCGGCCATCCCAAAGCGGGCGCCAACACCGCCTGGGTGCCCTCGCCCACCGCGGCGACCCTGCACGCGACGCATTACCATCAGGTCGACGTGGCGGCGCTGCAAGACCAGATGGCATCGCGCGAAAAGGCCAGCCGCGATGCGCTGCTGACCCTGCCGCTGCTGGCGGGCCGCAACCTGTCCGAGGCCGAGATCCGGCACGAGCTGGACAACAGCTGTCAGTCGATCCTTGGCTATGTCGTGCGCTGGGTCGATCAGGGCGTGGGCTGTTCCAAGGTGCCCGATATCGACGACATCCCCCTGATGGAGGACCGCGCCACGCTGCGGATTTCGGCACAGCATCTGGCCAACTGGCTGATGCATGGCATCATCACCCAGGACGATATCGAGGCCGCGCTGCGCCGCATGGCCCCCAAGGTCGACGCGCAAAACGCGGGCGACCCGGCCTATCGCCCGATGGCACCCGGCTTTGACGGGCCGGCCTTTACCGCCGCGCGCGACCTGATCGTGCAGGGCGCGACCCAGCCCTCGGGCTATACCGAGCCGCTGCTGCATGACGCACGCCGCCGCGCCAAGCTGCAGGCCTGATCAGGCCAAAGCGGCCCCCGCAACGCCGGGGGCCGCGACCAGCGGACGCAGCGATTTCCCGCAACCCCGCCGAAAACATACCTTTCCCGAGTTGTCCGCGCGCCATCCCTCTACTAAGACACCATGAGCATTCGGTAAGGTAAGCCATGGTCGATTTCGTTATTTTCGCAGCCACCCAACGGACAGGTTCGACGCTGGTGCAGCGTCTGTTCAACACCAATCCCCACACCATGATGTGGGGCGAGGCCGGGCAGGCGCTGGTCAAGGTTCTGGGAATGCAGGCGCAGGCGATGAAGTTTTCCGACGCCTCGCGCGGGTATCGCGATTCATGGCTGAAGGACCGCGACCCCGCGCAGGATATTTCCTGTCTGGCCCCCGCGCCGCGCTTTATCCATGCCGCGACGGTTGCTGCGGCCCGCGCGTTTGTGGACGGGCTTTACCCCCCGCAGGACGGCATCCGCACCGGCTTCAAAGAGGTCAACCTGCCGCCGCAGCTGGTCGACATCCTGCAAGCCGCGTTTCCGGCCATGCAACCGGTCTTCCTGACCCGCCACCCCGCCGATGCGTGGCGCAGCACCCCGACCGACTGGCCGATTTCGCTGAACCAGTTCCTGCATACATGGAAACGCAACACCGAGGGCTATGCCGAACGTGGCCGCCTGCTGTGGCTCGAGGACGTGATCCGCGACCCCGACACCAGGGCCTATCTGGCCGGTCTGGCCGGGATCACGCCGGATGATTACGACAAGACGCTGAACATCAATGTCAACAGCACCCCGGCCAGCAACCCGCGCCCCGTCGATGAACAAATGCATGTGGCGCAGGAATGCCGGCACCTGATCCCGGATCACATCCACGACCGCTGGCTTGCCAAACAGAACCGCTGATCCGCCACACAAAACGGCGCGTCCGGTGGAACGCGCTGCTTGCCTCGCTTCTGTCATAAATACCTGACCCGGCCCACCACAGGCGCTGTGGCCGGGGGCTTCAGACCTCGGGGATCAGCACTTCGCGCTTGCCGACATGGTTGGCGCTGCTGACCACGCCCTGATCCTCCATCATCTCGACGATGCGCGCCGCCTTGTTATAGCCGATGGCCAGCTTGCGCTGGATATAGCTGGTCGAACACTTGCGGTCCTTGGCCACGATTGCCACCGCCTGATCATACAGCGCGTCATCGCCATCGGCACCGCTGCCAAGCCCCAGCACGGCGTCGATATCGCCGGCGCGTTCATCCTCGGGGCCTTCGACCACGCCGGATTTGTAATCGGGCGGGCCAAAGCTTTTCAGGTGGTTCACGATCTCCTCGACCTCTTCGTCGCTGACAAAGGGGCCGTGGACGCGGGTGATGCGCGACCCGCCCGCCATATACAGCATATCGCCCTGCCCCAGCAGCTGTTCCGCCCCCTGCTCGCCAAGGATGGTGCGGCTGTCGATCTTGGACGTGACCTGAAAGCTGATCCGGGTCGGGAAGTTCGCCTTGATCGTCCCGGTGATCACATCGACCGAGGGGCGCTGGGTGGCCATGATCAGGTGAATGCCCGACGCCCGCGCCATCTGGGCCAGACGCTGGATGCAGGCCTCGATTTCCTTGCCCGCGACCATCATCAGATCGGCCATCTCGTCGACGATGACGACGATATAGGGCACGGTTTCGGGGGCGAATTCCTCGGTCTCGAAGATCGGCTCGCCGGTATCCTCGTCAAAGCCGGTCTGGACGGTGCGCTTGAACATCTCGTCCCTGGCCAGCGCCTCGCGGACGCGGTGGTTAAAGCCTTCGATATTGCGCACGCCCATCTTGGACATCTTGCGGTAACGGTCTTCCATCTCTCCGACGACCCATTTCAGGGCCACGACGGCCTTTTTCGGGTCGGTCACAACCGGCGACAACAAATGCGGAATACCGTCATAGACCGACAGTTCCAGCATCTTGGGGTCGATCATGATCAGGCGGCATTCATCCGGCGTCAGCTTGTAAAGCAGCGACAGGATCATGGTGTTGATCGCCACCGATTTCCCCGAACCGGTCGTCCCCGCGATCAGCAGGTGGGGCATCTTGGCAAGGTTGGCGACCACGGGTTCACCGCCGATATCCTTGCCCAAGGCCAGTGGCAGCGGCTGTGGCGTGTCGCCAAAGGCGCGGGCGGCCAGAATTTCGCGCAACAGAACCTTTTCGCGGCGCTGATTGGGCAGTTCGATCCCGATCACGCTGCGCCCCGGCACGGTGCTGACCCGCGCCGACAGCGCCGACATCGACCGCGCAATATCATCGGCCAGACCGATCACGCGGCTGGCCTTCAGGCCCGGCGCGGGCTCCAGCTCGTACAGGGTGACGACCGGGCCGGGATGGACGGCGGTGATCTGGCCCTTGACGCCGTAATCGTCCAGCACGGCCTCAAGCATCCGGGCGTTTTCGGTCAGCGCCTCCTGGCTGAGGGGTGACCGCGCCACGGTTTCCGGTGCCGCCAACAGCGACAGCGGCGGCTTTTCGTAATCGCTGTGCTGATCGGCAAAGGACAATTGCGGCTCGGCCTCGGTGCGGGCCTGCCGCGAGGGCGCCGGTGCCCTGGCCTCAAGGCCAATCGCGGGCTGGCGGTCGGCGGCAAAGGGCGCGGCCTCGCGCCCGGTCAGCCGCGCGGTCACCGATTTCAGCACCGAAATCCGCCCCTCGGGGTGGTCGTGGCGGTGGCTTTCCACCGCTTCGTGAATGCGGGCGCTGATCTGTGCCGGATCGGGGTCTTCGTCGTCGTAATCGCGATATGGCTCGATCAGTTCGGATTCCAGCACATCGTCCTGATCGTCCTGCCAGTCGGGCAGGTCCAGCCGGGGCGCGACCGGCGCGGCCTGTGGCGCAGCCGGGGTCAGGCTGGCCGGGTCGCCCGGAACCGCCCTGTCCGCGCGGGCAGATTTGCGGGCCTGCGCGCCCGCGCGCATCCGCGCCGCCGCATGGCCCGAGGCCCGCACCCCGCGCCCCAGCACCCGCCGCGACACCGCCGCCGCCGTCATCAGCCCGTTGCGCAGGAACCGCGCAATCGCCTGCAATTCGCCACGGTCAAAGCCCAGAACGAAGGCCCCAAAACCAAGCCCGATCACCGCCACGATCACCGTCGCGACCTTGATTCCGGCGCTGGCGGAAAACGGCATCAGGTTCAGCACCGCCCCCATCACCATGTCCCCGAAATGCCCGCCAAGCCCATAGGTTTCGGCCCACCCCGCCGGCGGCAGCATCGAGGTCGCATAGACCGACAACAGCGCCACCCAGATCGGCAGGAAGGCGCCGCGCATGATGCGGTCCTCGCCCCGGTGCAGCATCAGGCGGATGCCCCAGACGACCGCGCCCACGACCAGCCCCCAGGCCCCCAGCCCGGCAATCATCATCAGGGGCGAGGCGATATAGGCCCCGACCCGCCCCAGCAGGTTGGTGGCCGGTGCATCCGTCGCCGCCAGAAAGCTGGGATCATCGGGGGAATAGCTGGCCAGCAGCATCGCGATCAGCGCGCCCAGAACAACCAGCGCCGCCCCGGCCAGTTCCTTGCCACGCCGTTCCAGCGCCGCCTGTGTGCTTTGGTCAAACAGCGGGTCGCGATGTTTTGCCTGCCAGCTCGCCATCCTCAGCCCTCCGGGTAAATGCAATCTTTCAGGCGGGTCAGGGCCGCCTCGGTTTCGTCAGCCGGGGCGACCAGCGCCACCCGGATATAGTTTTCGCCGGGGTTCACCCCGTCCACATTGCGCGACAGGTAAGCACCGGGCAGCACCTGAATGCCGGTCTGCGCCCACAGCGTGCGGGCCGCGTCCTCGCCGGTGCCAATGGCGGGGGGGACGGGCAGCCACAGGAAAAACCCCGCTTCGGGCGGCTGATACCCGGCCACATTTCCAAAGATCCGGTCGGCAATCGCGTATTTTTCAGCATACAGCGCGCGGTTGGCGATGACGTGATCCTCGTCCGACCAGGCGCGTTCGCTGACGCGCTGGTTCGGCAAGGGCAGCGGCGCCCCGGAATAGCTGCGCAACTGGCGCAGACGGGCAATCGCGTCGGCCCCGCCAGCGGCAAAGCCGGACCGCAGCCCCGGCAGGTTCGACCGTTTCGACAGCGAATTGAACATCACCACCCGGTCAGCCAGCCCCATGCGATGGGCCACGGCCAGCGCACCGGGGGGCGGGGTGTCGCGATAGATCTCGGAATAGCATTCATCGGCAAAGATCAGGAAATCATGCCGGTCCGCCAGCGCGATCAGCCGTTCCAGATACGCCGCATCCGCAACGCTGCCCTGCGGGTTCGCGGGCGAGCAGACATAGGCAATCGCCGTGCGGTCCAGCGTATCGGCATCCAGCGCGCCGAAATCGGGCAGATGGCCGTTTCCGGCGGTGGCCGACACGAAAACCGGCTGCGCGCCGACCGCCGCCGCCGCAACGGCATAGACCTGATAAAACGGGTTCGGGATCAGCACCACCGGCTGGCCCCCCGCCCTGGTTTCAGGGCACAGCGCGATAGCGGCGTTGAACAGCCCCTCGCGCGTGCCGTTCAGCGCGGTGATCTGCGCGGGCGGCACGGTGATGCCGTGACGGCGCGAAATCCAGCCGCTGATGGCGTCCAGAAGTTCCGGCGTGCCTTCGTTCGGGGGGTATTTCGCCAGTTCGGCCACGCTGTCGGCCATGACGCCCGCCACCCAGTCGGGAAAGGCATGACGGGGTTCCCCGATGGTCAGACGGACCAGCGGGCCGCCGGGTCTGATACCCGACAGCAGCGCCCGCAGGCGCGGAAACGCATATTCCGGCAGGTTTGAAAACCGCTCGGGGGGTGCCATGGCTGCCTCGCTTTCGGGGTCTTTTGCCCCGCTTTTTCTGGCAAGATAGCCAAATGGCGGCGCTGCGTCCAGCACGCAGCCGTGATCGCGGGCGATTTTCGCGGCGCGGGGCTGGCGGGTGGTGCAGGTCGGGGGTGGCCGGGTGCGGCGGCAGCGGCGGTGTCAGCCGCGCAACGCGGCCTCGACCCCGGCGGCGACGCGCAGCAAGGCCCGGTCGCCCCCCGCCGCGCCAAGCGCCATCAGCCCGCAGGCCGGGTGCCCGGTGGGAATGGTGATCGCGGGCAGCCCCAGCACATTGCCGATGCGGGTATTGCGCAGGGTCAAAAGGTTTTCGGCGGTGAAAAATTCCGGGTCGTCGACCAGCCGCTGCGCATCGGGCGGCAGGATCGGCGCGGTCGGCAGGATCACGGCATCGACCCCGGCCACCGCATCGGCCCAATCGGCGCGGGCGCGGTCAAGGTCATGCCAGCGCGCGACGTAATCCGCCGCCGACATCTGCGCCCCGCCCCGGAACCGGGTCAGAATCGGCGGATACATCAGATCGGGCGCGTCCTCGATCTGGTCGCGCCACTCGGCATAGGCTTCGGGGGCGAAAAGCGGGCTGCCGACATCCATCGCCCGCGCCGCGGCCTGGGGGGCGGCATGGGTGATGACCGCCCCGGCCCGCGCCAGCCGCGCCACCGCGTCCCCGAACGCCGCGACCGGGGCCGTGCGCGCCTGATCGAAGGGCACGCCGTCCAGCACCATCAGCCGCAGGCCGCGCGGTGCCGCCCCCTCCAGATCGACCACCCGGCCCCCGGTCAGCGCGGCAAACAGCAGGGCACAGTCCTGAACCGTGCGCGCCAGCGGGCCGGCCACGTCAAAGCGCCGGCACAGCGGCACCACCCCGGCCGGGGGCACCGCCCCCTGCGTGGGCTTGAACCCCACCAGCCCGTTCCACGCCGCCGGCACCCGGATCGAGCCGCCGGTGTCAGACCCCACCGCCGCCGCCGCCAGACCCAGCGCCACCGACACCGCGGCCCCCGATGACGACCCCCCCGGCGCCAGCGCGGGGTCCAGCGCATTGGGCGGGGTCGCGGTCATCGGGTTGATGCCAAGCCCGGAAAAGGCCAGTTCGGTCATATGCGTCTTGCCAAGCGCGACCAGCCCCTGCCCGCCCGCATTCACCACGATATCGGCATCGCGCGGCGGCTTGCGCCCGGCCAGCAGGCGGCTGCCCACCTGCGTGACCTGCCCGGCCATGTCGATATTGTCTTTCCAGCTGATCGCCACGCCATCCAGCAGGCTGCGGCGCAGGCCCGCGCGGGCGCGGTCATGCGCGGCCATCGCCTGACCCCGCGCCATTTCGGGCGTGACGCAGGCATAGATGCGGTCGGCATAGGGGTGGCGGTCAATCGCGGCCAGATACCCCTCGGCCAGATCCACGGGCGAGACCAGCCCCGCCATGATCGCCTGCCCCTGTTCCGCCGCGCCTGCCGTCAGCCAGTCCATCGCCACCCCCCGTTGATATGCGGCGCAAGGCTAACCCGGCCTGCCCCGCACGACAAGCAGGCGCGACAAGCGCGCGGGGCCGCGATGCCGCATGGACTTTCGCCCCGGCACGCGCCAGATTGCCGGCATGGAACGTGACTTTGACATTATCATCGCGGGCGGTGGCCTGAATGGCCCGGCACTGGCGCTGGCCTGCGCGCAGGCCGGGCTGTCGGTGGCCGTGATCGACGCCCGACCCGCCGACACCCGCGCCGGTGACGCCTTCGATGGCCGCGCCTATGCGTTGGCGCTGGCCTCGCAGCGGTTGCTGGCGGCGCTGGGGCTGTGGCGCGATCTGGCCCCCCATGCGCAGGAAATCCGTCAGGTGCGCGCCGTGGACGGTCACGCCGGTCAGGGCGCCGGTCCCTTCGGCCTGCATTTCGACGGCGCCGAGATCGAGGAAGGCCGCGTCGGCTATATGCTTGAGGACCGGTTCCTGTATCGCGCCCTGCTGGCGGCGATGGCAGGTAAGGTCACGCATATTCCCGCCACATCAGTGACCGGGCAACAGGTCGGTCCCGGCGGCGTCACCATCACCCTGTCAGACGGTCACAGCCTGTCTGCGGCGCTGCTGGTCGGCGCGGATGGGCGCAAATCGGGCGTGGCCGAACGCGCGGGCATCCGCCGCAGCGGGCATGATTACGGCCAGACCGCCGTTGTCGCCGCCATCGACCACGAAAAGCCCCATGACGCGACGGCGTGGCAATTCTTTATGCCGACCGGGCCGCTGGCGATTTTGCCGCTGCCGGGCAATCGCAGTTCCATCGTCTGGTCACAGCCCCACGATCAGGCGCAATACGCGCTGTCGCTGGGGGATGACGATTTTCTGGCCCTGCTGCGCCCGCGATTTGGTGATTTTCTGGGCCAGATCCGGCTGGCCGGGCCGCGCTTTTCCTATCCGCTGAATCTGACGCTGGCCAATGATTATGTGGCCGACCGGGTGGCGCTGATCGGGGATGCCGCGCATGGCGTTCACCCGATTGCCGGACAGGGGCTGAACCTTGGGCTGCGCGACGTGGCGGCGCTGGCGGAATGCGTGATCGACGCCCATCGCCGGGGCGAAGACATCGGCCATGCGGTCACGCTGAACCGTTACCAGGGCTGGCGGCGGTTCGATTCCACCTTGCTGGCGCTGGGGATGGATGGCGTGAACACGCTGTTTTCCAACGATAACCCGCTGCTTCGCGCGGCGCGGGGGCTGGGGATGGGGCTGGTTGACGCGCTGCCCGGCCTGCGCCGCCGCTTTATGCGGCAGGCGGCGGGGCTGACGATGGACCCGATGCCGAAACTGCTGACCGGGCGGGCACCCTGACACCCGCTTTGACGCCGCGCCCGTCCCGCGCGCCCCGTCAAGCGCACCAGCCCGCGCCCTGATGGTCACAAGGCCGGATCTGCGCCCCAGGGCGGGCGGGGCGCCACGGCATTGCCGCAATGGCTGTCGGCCCGCGCAGTGTGATGCTGACACCGCCGCCGCTGATGCGCTGACGGACACGGGCGGGGCTTGCAGCGCGACACGGGCGGTGCGCCACGGCCCGTGCCGGGTCAGTCGGCCTTGATCTGGCGGGCCTCGTCCACCAGCATGATCGGGATGCCTTCGCGGATGGGAAAGGCCAGCCCCGCCGCCTGTGACACCAGTTCCTGACGCGCGGCGTCATAGCGCAGCGTGGTATGCGTCACCGGGCAGACCAGCGCCTCAAGCATGTGGCGGTCAAACGCCGGGGTGGGGGTGTCGGTCATTGCACGGTCTCCTCGCCATCGCTGCTTAGCAGCGCGTATTCCATCAGCCCATCCAGCACCTTGCGACGGTCGGTCAGGGTCGGGGCCTGCAACAGCGCCTGTTTTTCCTCGGGGTCAAGGGGCAAAAGCTGGGACAGCGCGTTGATCAGCACCTCGTCCGCGGCCTCTTCCAGCGCGTTCCAGTCTGTCGACAGCTCGCGCAGGGCCATGAACCGCGACAGCCGCGCGACAAAGGATTTGCGGTCAAAACCGGGGTCTGTTTCCTCGGGGCCTTCGTCGCGGGCGAAACCGGCCCAGTCGACCTGACCGCGCAGATAGGGGGTAAAGCCCTCTTGCGCCGAGACCAGCCGAAACCGCGACACCGCCCGCAGCTGGATCATCATGCGGCCGTCATCCTCTTCGGAAAAGCCGATGATGCGGCCCGCCGTGCCGATGCCGGACAACCCCTCGCCCATCGGCTGGATCATCCCGATCAGCCGGTGCGGCGTTTTCAGCACATCCTCGACCATATGCAGGTAACGCGGTTCGAAAATATGCAGCGGCAAACGCCCGCGCGGCAACAGCACCGCGCCGGGCAGCGGGAACAGCGCCAGCGCCTCGGGCAGGTCGAAGCCGCGCTTTTTCAGCCCCGCCATGGTCACGAAAAGATCAGCGAGGACAACCGGCGGCGGCCCTTTTGCTGGATCGGATCGGTCGGTTTCATGGCGTCGAAAATGGTCAGAAGCCGGGTCTTGAAGGCCGCGTCGTTCCAGTCGCGGTCGCGGCGGAACCCTTCCAGCAACTGGTCAACGGCACCCTGCACATCGCCGCTGGCATGAAGCGCCTGCGCCAGATCCAGCCGCGCCTGATGGTCAGCAGGGTCGGCCTGAACCTGCGCCTGCAAATCGTCCAGCGGGCCGGCGCTGGCTGCCTGACGCGCCAGTTCCAGCTGTGCGCGGGCGGCCTCGACCGGGCCGGCGGTGGCGATGGCGGCGGGAATGTCGTTCAAGGCCTGTTCCGCCTGATCGGCCTGTCCGGCGGCCAGACGGGCGCGGATCAGCCCGCCCCATGCGGCGGGGTTTTCCGGTTCTTCCCCGATGATCGCGGCAAAGGTTTCGGCGGCGTCGCCAGCGGCGCCTTCGTCCAGCATCTGTTCGGCGGCCTCAAGCGCGGCGCCAAGCCCGCCATCATCGCCGCCCATCTGAACCAGCTTTTCCACGAAAGCCTTGATGTCGGACGGCGCGATCGCACCCTGGAACGCATCGACCGGCTGACCCTGATAAAAGGCATAAACGGTGGGGATCGACTGAACCCGCAACTGGCCCGCAATCATCTGGTTTTCATCGACATTGACCTTGGCCATGGCGACCTTGCCCTTGGCGCGCGTGACCTCGGCCTCAAGCGCGGGGCCAAGCGTCTTGCACGGCCCGCACCACGGCGCCCAGAAATCGACAATGACCGGACGCTGCATCGAGGCCTCGATCACCTCGGCCATGAAATCGGCCTCGGTCACGTCCTTGATATAGTCGGCAGGCTGCGGCTGGCTGGCGGCTTTGTCGGTCAGAAGCATGGGATCAATCCTTGGGTCCAGTATCGGCTTGCCCCCCATATAGGAACGCCACGCCCCCCTCGCCAAGAGGTCATGAAACCGGCCGTTTTCCGGCGCGCGCCGCGACGGCACAACCGCTGGCTTGGGTTTCACACATTTTCGTGTTATAAATAGGTCACATTATGTTACCTATTCACAACTACGGAGAGACAGTCTTGAGCATCTCACCCGATACCGAAACCCACGGGCCGCGCAGCCTGCCGCCGCTGTGGCTGGCGCTGCTGCCGGTGGTTCTGACGCTGGGTCTGCTGGCGCTTCAGCTGTTTTATTACGACGATTTCACGCCCCATATCCCGCTGATCCTGGGGCTTGCCATCACCTCGATGCTGGGGTGGATGCGGGGCCAAAGCTGGTTCGACATCCGCGAAGGCATTTTTCACGTCATCCACGTCTCTATGCCGTCGCTGTCGGTGCTGATCGTGGTCGGCATGATCATCGGCGTCTGGATCGCATCGGGCACCGTGCCGACGCTGATCTATTACGGGCTGACGCTGCTGAACCCGTCGATCTTTCTGGCTGCGGCCATGATCCTGTGTTCTGTCGTGTCGGTCAGCCTTGGCACCAGCTGGGGCACGGTCGGCACCGTCGGGCTGGCGCTGATGGGTATCGGCGCGGGGTTCGGCGTGCCGATGGCGTGGACTGCTGGCGCGGTCGTGTCGGGGTCGTTCTTTGGTGACAAGATCTCGCCCTTGTCGGACACCACCAATCTGGCGCCGGCGGTGACCGGCACCAATGTGTTCGACCACATCAAGAACATGATGCCGACCACCGTGCCGGCCATGCTGATCGCGTTGGTGATCTATCTGGTGGCGGGTTACGCCTTTATCGAACCGGCGGGCGCGACCTTTGAAAACATCACCAAAATCACCACCGAATTGCAGGCCGATTTCAGCCTTGGCTTCATCCCACTGATCCCGGCGCTGGTGGTGATCGTGCTGGCGGTGATGCGTCAGCCGCCGCTGCCGTCGCTGTTGCTGGGGGTGCTGGTCGGTGGCGTGGTCGCGATCTTTTATCAGGGTGCCGGGCTGCATGACGTGTTCACCTATGCCCAAAGCGGCTACAAGATCGAAACCGGGATCGCCGATATCGACACGCTGCTGAACAAGGGCGGCATCCAGTCGATGATGTGGACCATTTCGCTGATGCTGATCGCGCTTGGCTTTGGCGGGGCGCTGGAACGCACCGGCTGCCTTGAGGCGATCATTCACGCCATCGTGGCGCGGGTGAAATCCTTTGGCGCGGTCCAGACCTCGGCCATTGCCACCAGCTTTGCCACCAATGTGGTCGCGGGCGATCCCTATATCTCGATCGCGCTGCCGGGGCGGATGTTCAGCCCGTTGTATCGCGGCATGGGCTATTCCACGCTGAACCTGTCGCGCGCCGTGGAAGAGGGCGGCACCCTGATGTCGCCGCTGATTCCGTGGAACGCGGGCGGTGCCTTTGTGATCTCGGCGCTGGGTCTGGGTATCATGGATGGCGAATTGCAGAACCTGATGTATATCCCGCTGGCCTTTGCCTGCTGGCTGTCGCCGCTGATCGGCATTTTCTATGCCATCACCGGCCTGTTCTCGCCGCGGGCGACCGATGCCGAACGCGCCGAATGGGACCGTCAGGACGAACATGTGATGGACCTTGGCGATCACCATCTGGCCGATGAAAAACTGGTCGAAGAGGTGATGGCCCACCAGCCGCCGCATTGACGACAACACCCCTGAACGCAAAAGGGCGGGCCGCGGTGGTCCGCCCTTTTCTGATGGCCCCACCCGCGGTCAGTCCGTGACAGGGTATTTGGACAACGAAGAAGCCCGGCCCCCACCTCGCGCCTGTTCCAAATACCTCGGGGTGAGGGCCGCAGGCCCGAGGGGCAGCGCCCCTTTCCGCGCCTCAGGTTTTCAGGTCGAAACTGGCAAAGACGGGCGCATGGTCCGAGGGTTGTTCCCAGCCCCGCACCGGGCGCAGGATGCGGCTGGCATGGCCGGCACTGGCGATGTCAGGCGTGGCCCAGATGTGATCCAGCCGCCGCCCCTTATCGGCGGCATCCCAGTCGCGCGCGCGATAGGACCACCAGCTGTAAAGCTGACCGTCGGGGATGTCCTTGCGGGTAATGTCGACCCAGTTGGCCGAATCCTGAACCTGGGCCAGATGCTCGACCTCGACCGGGGTGTGGCTGACCACCTTCAGCAGTTGCTTGTGCGACCAGACGTCATCCTCGCGCGGGGCGATGTTGAAATCGCCAACGATGATGGTCTTTTCCGGGCGTTCCACGTGAAACACGTCGCGCATCTCGGTCAGGAAATCCAGCTTTTGGCCGAATTTGAGGTTTTGTTCGCGGTCGGGAATATCGCCGCCGGCGGGGATATAGAAATTGTGGATACGCACCCCGTTTTCCAGTTCAGCCACGACATGGCGGGCATGGCCCAGACCGGCATAATCGCGCTCGCCCGCATCACGCAGCGGCAGGCGCGACAGGATCGCGACGCCGTTATAGCCCTTTTGCCCCCGCGCGACCATGTGGGTATATCCCAGCGCGCGAAACGCCTCGACCGGGATCTTGTCCACCGGCGATTTGCATTCCTGCAAGCACAGGATGTCGGGTGCCTCTTCGGTCATCAGTCGCGAGACCAGCGCCTGCCGCAAACGGACCGAGTTGATATTCCATGTCGCCAGCGTGAACATCGCGGCCTCCTTCTTTCCGGTTGCCCTGACATAGCGGCGCGGCGGGCAAGAAAAAACCCCGGCTTGCGCCGGGGCCAGTCGAGACAGGGAGGGATGTGGCCGCATCCACCGGCCACTGGGTTTCGGGGTCACAACCCCGCCGCCGCGAATCCGGTTCCCGGCGGTGGGATTTTTTTCAGACCACCAGCCGGTAACCGCCCGATTCCGTCACCAGCAGGCGGGCATTACCGGGATCGGGTTCGATCTTCTGGCGCAGGCGATAGATATGGGTTTCCAGCGTATGGGTGGTGACCCCGGCGTTATAGCCCCAGACCTCGTGCAGCAGGGTGTCGCGCGGCACCACGCCATCCTGCGCCCGATACAGGAATTTCAGGATATTGGTTTCCTTTTCGGTCAGACGGATCTTGCGGTCCTTTGCGTCGACCAGCATCTTCATCGACGGCTTGAACGTATACGGTCCCAGCTGGAAGATCGCGTCCTCGGACTGTTCATGGGTGCGCAGCTGCGCACGCAGCCGGGCCAGCAGAACAGGGAATTTGAACGGCTTGGTGATATAGTCATTGGCACCGCTGTCCAGACCCAGAATGGTGTCGGCATCGGTGTCATGGCCGGTCAGCATGACGATGGGGCATTTCACGCCCTGCTTGCGCAGCCGCTTGCACAATTCGCGGCCATCCGTGTCGGGCAGGCCCACATCCAGCACCACCAGATCATAGATCTGGCCCTTGGCCTTTTCCACCGCCTCGGCGCCCGATCCGGCCTCGAATACGTCGAAATCCTCGGTCGCGACCAGTTGCTCGGCCAGCGCCTCGCGCAGGTCCTCTTCGTCATCGACCAGAAGGATCTTTTTCAAACCTGCCATGACTTGCCTCCGTCAGTTGTTTGACGGCAAGGTGATCATCCAACCGCCGCGCGGCAAGCGCAGATGGCGAAACTGAAAGATTTCTCACGCGAAGGTGTGAAAAAGGGGCTTTATGTTTCAGTTTGTTACACGGGGCACCCGCCCATGATGGGGCTGATTCCCACCCTGACCGAACAGATCGCGCGCGCGCGTGCCGATCTGCGCATCGGCCTGCCGGTGCGGATCACCACGCCGCAAGGCGCGTGGCTGGCCGCCGCGGTCGAGACCCTGACCCCTGATCGCCTGACCGCGCTGATGGCGCTGGGACCGGCCGAACTGGCGCTGACCGATCGCCGGGCGCAGACGCTGAAAACCGCCGCTTATGACGGCGATTTGCTGCGCATCGCGGCGCGGGCCGATCTGGACTGGCTGCGCGGGCTGGCCGATCCGGCGCTGGATCTGGACTATCCGCTGAAAACCCCGCTGCATCCGCTGCGCGCGGGCGACCCGACCGCCGCGCGCACCGCACTGGCGCTGGCGAAATCGGCACAGCTGCTGCCTGCGGTCCTGCTGGTGGCGGCGCCCGACATGCCGGGCCTGACCAGCATCCCCGCCAGCGCCACGCTGACGGAACTGACCCGTGCCGCCGCGTTCATGCCGGTGGCCGCCGCCAACCTGCCCATCTCCGCGTCCGAGGTCACCCGCCTGCATGTCTATCGCCCTGACGATGGCGGCACCGAACATTACGCGATCGAGGTCGGCACCCCCGACCCGGACCACCCGGTGCTGACGCGGCTGCATTCGGCCTGCTTCACCGGCGACGTTCTGGGCAGCCTGAAATGCGATTGCGGCCCCCAGCTGCACGCCGCGCTGGACACCATGGCCAAGGCTGGTGGCGGGGTGTTGCTGTATCTGAATCAGGAAGGGCGCGGTATTGGGCTGGCCAACAAGATGCGCGCTTATTCCCTGCAAAATCAGGGATTTGACACGGTCGAGGCCAATCACCGGCTGGGGTTTCAGGATGACGAGCGTGATTTCCGCATCGGCGCGGCGCTGTTGCGGCGGCTGGGAATTGGCACGGTGCGGCTGTTGACCAACAACCCGCGCAAGATCGACATGCTGCGCGATCATGGCATCAATGTGACGGAACGGGTGCCGCTGATCGTCGACCGCAACAAGTTCAACGCCGCTTATCTGGCGACCAAGGCGGCGAAATCGGGCCATCTGCTGTGACCCGCGACGATATGGTGCTGACGCCGCGCGGCATCCGCTTTCGCGGGCGTGTGCTGCCCTGCGTGATCGGTCGCGGCGGCATCACACGCCACAAGGCCGAGGGCGACGGCGCCACCCCCGCAGGCACGCATCGCATCACCGGCACCCTGTATCGCGCCGACCGGCTGCCGCGTCCGGCGGCCTGGGCCAGGGCGATCGGCCCGTCCGACCTGTGGTGCGATGCGCCCGACCACCCGGCCTATAACCGCGCCACCCGGCGTCCGCTTGACGCCAGCCATGAGCGCCTGCACCGTGGCGATCCGCTGTATGACATCGTCCTGCTGACCGATTGGAACATCCCGGCCCGTCCGGGAAAGGGGTCTGCGATCTTTCTGCATCAATGGCGGCGGCGCGACTGGCCGACGGCGGGCTGCATCGCGTTTTCGCGGCGCAACCTGATCTGGCTGGCCCGCCATGCCCGCCCCGGCACAAGGCTGATCGTGCCCGCATCGCTGCCCCGATATGCCGGCACCCGGATCAGGGGTGATGCCACGTCTCAGGTATAGTCGCGGGCGCCGAAAATCGCGCTGCCGACGCGGATATGGGTCGCGCCCTCGGCAATGGCGGTTTCGAAATCGGCGCTCATGCCCATCGACAGGTCGGGCAGGCCGTGATCATGCGCCAGCCCCCGCAACATGCGGAAATGCGGGCGCGGGTCCTGCCCGTCGGGCGGAATGCACATCAGCCCGCGCGGGGCCAGCCCCGAATCGCGCACCTGCCGCAGGAAACCGGACAGGTCATCGGGCAGGATACCGGCCTTTTGCGGCTCGGCCCCGGTATTGACCTGCACGAACAGATCGGGACAGCGCCCCTGCTGGTCGGCCAGCCGCGCCAGTTTCGACACCAACGACGGACGGTCCAGCGTGTGGATGGCATCGAACAGGTCAAAGGCAAGTCTGCCCTTGTTCGATTGCAGCGGCCCGATCATATGAACCCGCACATCCGGGAAACGCAGCCGCCAGTCGGGCCATTTTGCCTGCGTTTCCTGAACATAGTTTTCCCCGAAAACCCGCTGGCCCTGTTCCAGCACCGCCCGCACGCGGTCATGCGGCTGCACCTTGCTGACCGCGATCAGCGTCACCACGCCGGGCGCGCGACCGGCGGCCACAGCGGCGGCGGTCATCCGCGAAATGATATCAGTCAGTCCCATATCCGCACCGTTCCAAAAGAAAAGAGCGGGCGCAAGGCCCGCTCTTCCAGTCCAGACTGATCGTCAGATCAGAATTTGAACTTGATACCGAAGTCGGCAACGGTGTCGTCCAGATAGTCGGTGTCGACGATGCCGCCGGCCAGGGTCGCGCCGCCACCCAGGTCGTACGAAGCGCCGATGCCGAAGCTGTCGAAGTCTTCGTCGCCTTTCACGTTGGCCGCGGTGACATAGCTGACTTCGTCACGACGCCAGAAGCCCTGGATGCCAACGCCATTGGCCATGTCGTATTTCGCCGACAGACCGAAGGTGCGGTCCAGTTCGACCGACGACAGAACCGGGACCAGCGCCGACACGTTGTAAGCGCGATCGCTGTAGTCGGCGTAGATGGCTTTCACGCTGACTTCGTTGAAGGTGGCTTCGCCGCCCAGAACGATTTCTTCAGCGTCGCCGTGCTTCGAGTAGCCCAGACCGATTTTGTAACCGTTCAGGTCATAGTTGGCGGCCAGCGACCAGGCCATGTCGGTTTTGTCGTCGGCAACGCGGTTGCAGCCCAGGGTGCCGGTGACGCCGTCAGTGCAGACAGCAGCCGAACCGTCGCTCATCGAGGCATACAGGTTGAAGCCGTTGATGCTGTACGAATACAGGGCGTTCGGGCCTTGGTCGGTGTTTTCACCGTCGGCGGTCAGATAGAAGATCTCTTCCACGTCGCCGGCGAAGGTGGTGTCGGTGTAGCCGACCGAATACAGGTCACCGATGGCTTCTTCAGCAGCCGAGGCGACGTCGCCCATGGCCAGCTTGCCGTAGGTGCCCGAGATCCAGACGTGGCCAGCGGTGCCTTTTTTGGCGTCGCCAGCGTTGTCGGCGCGGAATTCGCCGCCGAAGGACAGGCCCGAATCGGTTTCACCGGTCAGGGTGAATTTCACGCGGGCGCGGCTGCTGAACTGCATGTCTTCGCCGTCATAGATGAAGCCCATACGGCCATCACCCGAAACAGCAACTTCAGCGGAAGCGAAGCCGGCGGCCAGGACCAGTGCGCTGGTCGCGAACAGAACCTTTTTCATGTCGTGTTCCCTCATGTCTCTCTGGTTTGCCCAACCGGCTTTCCGGCTTGGGTATAGGGCATATCTCACGTTTCCGTGGGTGCATTGCAACGAAAAGCGGTTCCCTGTGGTCAATCTGGACCGACCATGATGCAATCAGGTCACACCCCTGTTTCCGACCGGTTTTTCGCCCTGCCCTGCAAAGCCGGGGGCGATTTGACAGAAATACTTGTCGTTTGGGGGGCTTCCGGGCTATCTCTGGCGCAACTGGACAAATCCTTGGGGAAAGTTTCGATGACCCGACGCGCCGCCCGCCTGACCCTTGCCCTTGCGCTGACCGGCGCCCTGGCCGCCTGCGGCGGCTTTGGTTCGGGCGCGAAACCTGCCCAGCCCAAGCCCGAAAAGCGCGAATCGACGCTTTGGGACCTGTTCCAGAACCGCAACCCCAGCGAAACCGTCGCGGTGAACAAATATATCTGGAACGCCAGTCTGGACGTGCTGAACTTTCTGCCGGTTCAGACGGTGGACCCGTTCACCGGCGTCATCGTGACCGGTTATGGCACGCCGCCGGGCGGGGGCCGCGCCTATCGCGCCACCATCCGCGTGACCGACCCGGCGCTGGATGCGCGGTCGCTGCAACTGTCGCTTGAGGGCGCCGGCGGCAGCAAGGTCGCCCCCGGCACCGTCCGCGCGGTCGAGGACGCGATCCTGACCCGCGCCCGCCAGTTGCGCGTTCAGGACGGCCGTCTGTAACCAGCCCCGCGACCGCGCGTCATGGCGCGGCGCCTGCGGCCTTTCGGCAGCCCCCCGCTGGACCCCGCCCGCGCGGGCGGTTAGATGCATCCAGAACGTCCCGTATGCAGAAAGGCCGCCGCATGTCCTATGACCCCGCCCACAGCGAATCGCGCTGGCAACAGGAATGGGACACGCGCGGCAGCTTCCGCGCCATTCGTGACGAGCGCCCGAAATATTACGTGCTTGAGATGTTCCCCTATCCCTCGGGGCGCATCCATATGGGGCATGTGCGCAACTATACCATGGGCGACGTGGTGGCGCGGTTCAAGCGCGCGCAGGGCTATTCCGTGCTGCACCCGATGGGCTGGGACGCTTTCGGGATGCCGGCGGAAAACGCCGCGATGGAAAATGGCGGCCATCCGCGCGACTGGACCTATGCCAATATCGCCACCATGCGCGACCAGCTGAAACCGCTTGGCCTGTCGATCGACTGGTCGCGCGAATTCGCCACCTGCGACGACGACTATGTCGCCCAGCAGCAGGCATTGTTTCTGGACATGCTGGAGGCCGGGCTGATCTATCGCAAATCTGCGATGGTGAACTGGGACCCGGTCGACATGACCGTGCTGGCCAATGAACAGGTGATCGACGGCAAGGGCTGGCGGTCCGGCGCCCCGGTTGAACGCAAGGAACTGACCCAGTGGTTTTTCCGCATCAGCGATTATGCCGACGACTTGCTGACCGCGCTGGACGGGCTGAAGGGCTGGCCGGAAAAGGTGCGGCTGATGCAGGCCAACTGGATCGGCAAATCGCGCGGGTTGCAGTTCCGCTTTGACACGGTGAACGCCCCGGCGGGCTTTGACCAGATCGAGGTCTATACCACCCGCCCCGACACGTTGATGGGGGCCAGCTTTGTCGCCATCAGCCCCGACCACCCGCTGGCCAAGGAACTGGCCCACGGCAACCCCGCCCTGGCCGCCTTTGCCGAGGAATGCCGCAAAGGCGGCACCACCGCCGAAGCGATCGAAACCGCCGAAAAGCTGGGGCTGGACACCGGCCTGACCGTGCGCCATCCGCTGGACCCGAACTGGCAACTGCCGGTCTGGGTCGCCAATTTCGTGCTGATGGATTACGGCACCGGCGCCCTGTTCGGCAGCCCGGCCCATGACCAGCGCGACCACGATTTCGCCCGCAAATACGGCCTGCCCATCCGCGCCACCTTTGGCCAGCCGGGCATGGATCAGGCCGCCGCCGATGCGCTGGTGGCCGATGCGCCCTTCGTGCCGGCGAAATCGGAAACCGTCACCTATGTCCGCGGCTTTGCCGGTGACAGCGACCAGAACGGCGACGCCGCTGTCGATGCCGCCATCGCGGTGGCCGAACAGCAGGGCTGGGGCAAGGGCGAAACCAAGTTCCGCCTGCGCGACTGGGGCATCTCGCGCCAGCGCTATTGGGGCTGCCCGATCCCGGTGGTGCATTGCGACAGCTGCGGCACCATCCCCGAGGCCAAGGAAAACCTGCCCGTCCTGCTGCCGCGCGATGTCAGCTTTGACACGCCGGGCAACCCGCTGGACCGGCATAACGCATGGCGTCAGGTGCCCTGCCCGAAATGCGGCAAGGCGGCAAGGCGTGAAACCGACACGATGGACACATTCGTCGATTCGTCTTGGTATTACGCCCGCTTCACCAGCCCCCACGCCGACACGCCCACCAACCGCGCCGATGCCGATTACTGGATGAATGTCGACCAGTATATCGGCGGCATCGAACACGCGATCCTGCACCTGCTGTATTCGCGCTTCTTCGCCCGCGCGATGGCGAAAACCGGCCACCTGCCCGACAGCGCGATTGAACCATTCAACGCGCTGTTCACGCAGGGCATGGTCACGCACGAAATTTACTCTGACAGACCGCAGGGCGAGCCTATTTTCGGGACCGGGAAGGAAGCAGATATAGAGTTGGAAAGGACCGTTTGGCGTCCCAAGTTCTATCTGCCTGAAGAAGTTGAGTTGAGGGAAGGTAAGGCTTTTCGCAAGTCAGACGGTGTCGAGCTTGACATCATTCCCTCGGCCAAGATGTCGAAATCCAAGAAAAACGTCGTTGACCCGGTCAATATCGTGCAATCCTTCGGCGCCGATACCGCGCGCTGGTTCATGCTGTCCGACAGCCCGCCCGAACGCGACGTGGAATGGACCGCTGCCGGGGCCGAAGCCGCGTTCAAATTCCTGTCCCGCGTCTGGCGCCTCGCGGCCGAGGACAAGCCGCAGGCCGGCGACCCCGACCTGACCCGCGCCGCGCATCGCGCCATTGCCGATGTCACCGCCGCGATCGAGGGCTTTGCCTTCAACAAGGCCGTCGCCAAGCTGTATGAACTGGCCAACACCATCGCCAAATCCCCCGCCGGGGGCGAGCCCCGCCACGCGGCGCTGCGTATTCTGGCGCAACTGATGGCCCCGATGGTCCCGCATCTGGCCGAAGACATCTGGCAGAAATGCGGCGGTCAGGGCCTTGTGGTCGACGCCCCTTGGCCACAGGCCGACCCGGCGCTGCTGCAAGATGACAGCGTCACCCTGCCGATCCAGATCAACGGCAAACGCCGCGCCGAAATCACCGTCCCCAAGGATATGCCCAAGGACGAGATCGAAAAACTGGTGCTGGCCGATGAAACCGTGCAACGCTTCCTGGAAGGCGCCACGCCGAAAAAGCTGATCGTGGTGCCGGGACGGATCGTCAATGTGGTTGCCTGACCTTCTTCGTTGCCCAAATACCCCCCGCGCGGCATGGCCGCGCCGGGCGGTGCTGGTGGCGGCGCTGGCGGTTGCCGCCTGCGGCTTTACGCCGGTCTATGGGCCACAGGGCGCGGGTCAGGCCATTTTTGGCCAGATCGCCACGCGCGAACCCCGGTCCGCCGATGATTTCGCCTTTGACCGGCGCCTGACCGAACGGCTGGGGACGCTGACCCAGACCGCCTATCAGCTGGATTACACGCTGCGAATCGCCTCGGTCGGGCAGGCCATCACCCCGGACGAGGTCACCACCCGCTATTCCCTGAACGGCACCGCGGCCTTCACCCTGACCGATACCAGCGGCAGCGTGGTCACACAGGGGCAGGTCAGCAGCTTTACCTCCTATTCCGCGACCGGCACCCCGGTGGCGACGGTGGCGGCGGAACGCGATGCACGCAACCGGCTGGCCCGGATGCTGGCCGATCAGGTGGTGACGCGGCTGATGGCGGCGGCACCGACCGGGCCATGAACCTCAAGGGCGCGGAAATCGCCCGCTATCTGGCGCGGCCCGACCCGACCCGCCCGGCGCTGCTGATCTATGGTCAGGACGCCATGCGCGTGGCGCTGAAACGGGCCGAGGCCGTCAAATCCCTGACCGGCGAAAACGCCGAACAGGAAATGCGCCTGACCCGGCTGGCCGGGGCCGATCTGCGCCGCGACGCCGCCGCGCTGATGGATGAAATCAAGGCCACCGGCTTTTTCCCCGGTCCCCGCGTGGTGCTGGTCGAGGATACCCCCGACGCCGCCGCCCCCGCCATCCGCGCCGCACTTGAGGCATGGTCACAGGGCGACGCGGTGATCGTGGTCACGGCGGGCGGGCTGGCCAAATCATCGGCGCTGCGCAAGCTGTTCGAACCCCATGCCCGCGCTGTTGCCGCCCCGATCTATGACGACCCCCCCGGCGAGGAAGAGGTCACCCGCTGGCTGGCCGATGCCGGCCTGCCCGAGGTTCCCCGCCCCGCCATGGCCGACCTGATGTCGCTGTCGCGCGCGCTGGACCCCGGCGATTTCCGCCAGACGGTGGAAAAGATCGCGCTGTATAAATACGGCGATGCCAGCCCGCTGACCGGCGCCGAAATCGCCGCCCTCGCCCCCGCCACGATCGAGGCCGAACTGGACGACCTGATCGCCACCGTGGCCGATGGCGATGCCAAACGCTTTGGCCCGCTGATGCGCCGGATCGAGGCACAGGGAATCGCCCCCGTCACCCTGTGCATCGCCGCGCTGCGCCATTTTCGCGGCCTGCACGCGGCGGCCAGCGACCCCGGCGGCCCGGTCGCGGGGCTTGGGCGGCTGCGCCCGCCGGTCTTTGGCCCGCGCCGCGACCGCATGGCGCGTCAGGCCAGCGCGTGGGGAATGCAACGTCTGGAAGAGGCCATCCAGCATCTGGTCGACACCGACCTGACGCTGCGATCCTCGACCCGCGCGCCGCAGATGGCGCTGGTGGAACGGGCGCTGATCCGGCTGGCCATGATGCCCCGGCGGCGCTGATGGAACGGGTGCAGGCACTGGTCATCGGGGCTGGTCCCGCCGGGCTGATGGCGGCGCAGGAACTGGCGCAGGCCGGCCACAGCGTCACCATGGCCGAGGCCATGCCCACCCCGGCCCGCAAATTCCTGATGGCCGGCAAGTCGGGGCTGAACCTGACCAAGGACGAACCCGCCGCCGATTTCGCCGCCCGCATCGACAGCCCGGCCACGCCGGGCACCCACGCGACCCTGACCGTTCAGCATCTGCGCCAAATGGTGCACGATTTCGGCCCCGATCAGGTGATGTCATGGGCGCAGGATCTGGGGATTGCGCTGTTTACCGGCTCGACCGGGCGGGTGTTTCCGGTGGGCATGAAAGCCTCGCCGCTGCTGCGGTCATGGCTGGCGCGTCTGACCGCACAGGGCGTCAGCCTGCGCACCCGCTGGCGCTGGCAGGGCTTTGCCAATGACGGCACGCTGGACTTTGCCACCCCCGAAGGCCCCCGACGGATTGCCGCGCAAATCACGGTTCTGGCGCTGGGTGGCGCCAGCTGGCCCCGGCTGGGATCAGACGCGGCATGGCTGCCATGGCTGGAAGACTGCGGCATCCGCATTGCCCCGTTCCAGCCCGCCAATATGGGAATCCGGGTGGGCTGGACCCCCGCCATGGCGCGGTTTTTCGGACAGGCCGTCAAAGGCACCGCCCTGCACGCAGGCGGCCTAAGCAGCCGGGGCGAATGGGTCATTGCCCGGCACGGGGCCGAAGGCGGCGGGATCTATGAAATCGCCAGCGCCCTGCGCGACGGCGCGGCGGGTCGCATAGACCTGACCCCCGACCTTGACCACGCCACGCTGACCAACCGCCTGACCCGTCCACGCGGCAAATTATCGGTGGGCAACTGGCTGCGCCGCATCCTGTCCGACCCGGTCAGAACCGCCCTGCTGATGGAATGGGGCCAGCCGCTGCCGCGCGACCCGGCCATGCTGGCGGCGCTGATCAAGGCCTTGCCGATCCGCCATGACGGGCCGACAGGTCTGGATCGCGCGATCTCAAGCGCGGGGGGCATCGGTCTGGACGCGCTCAGCCCGGATCTGGAACTGACCGCCCTGCCCGGCACCTTCGCCACCGGCGAGATGCTGGATTGGGAGGCCCCGACCGGCGGCTATCTGCTGACCACCTGCCTGGCCACCGGACGCCATGCCGGACGCGCCGCGGCCCGCCTGCTGACCACCGGGGCCGCTTCTTCGTTGCCCAAATACCCCGGCTAGGCCCCCGCCGCGCGCTGAAACGCCGGTCGGGCGCGCATCCGGTCCAGATAGGTGGTCAGTTCATGCGCGACGATGGGGAACCGCGCCGCCAGCGCCCATGTCAGGCAATGGGTCAGAATAATGTCGGGCACCGTCATTTGCGCACCCATGACGAACGGCCCCTCGCCGATGCGATGGATCAGGGTGGTCTGGCTGCGCTCGAATTCCCAGCGCAGGGTGTTCTTGATCCCGGACAGGCGCTTGTCCTCGGGCAGGACAAAGGAATGCCGCGCGGCCATCCACAGATTGGCGTCGAATTCATCCAGCAGGAACTGGGTCAGGCTGTCCTGCCGCGCCCGGTCCAGCGTGCCGGCGGGGTGGGTCAGCGCGCCGTGCTTGTCAGCCAGATAGGTGATGATCGCGGTCGAATCGGTGATCGGCACGCCATCCTCGACCAGCACCGGAATCTTGCCCGCGGGGTTAAAGGCCGTCACCCCCTCGGATCGCGGCGCGGCGGCGATGTGCTGATAGGGCTGGCCCAGCTCCTCCAGCATCCACAAGACCCGCATGGCGCGGCTTTGGCCTGTTCCGATGACCTGATACATCCTGTCCCCCCCGTTGCATCCCGCCAATGATGCCACGGCCGCGCGGGAATGGCGATTGACATTTGCCCGCCTGTGGCCGCTGATGCAGGGCCTTTGGGGGGGAACGCTGATGTCCGAACGCGCGCGCCTGTTCACGCCGGTCCTGATCGGCGGGTCCGTCATCCTGATGATCGGCTTTGCGCTGCGGGCCAGTTTCGGGGTGTTCCAAATTCCCATCGCGCAGGAATTCGGCTGGCCTCGGGCGGAATTTTCGCTGGCCATCGCCATCCAGAACCTGGCCTGGGGCATCGGGCAGCCGCTGTTTGGCATGGTGGCCGAACGCTGGGGCGACCGGGTGGCGGTGGTTGCGGGCGCGCTGATGTATGCGGGCGGGCTGGTGCTGTCATCCTTTGCCACCACCCCGCAGGCGCATCAGCTGCTGGAAATCATCGTGGGCTTTGGCATCGCGGGCACCGGCTTTGGCGTCATTCTGGCGGTGGTGGGCCGCGCCGCCAGCGACGAAAACCGCAGCCTTGCCCTTGGCATCGCCACCGCCGCCGGGTCCGCCGGACAGGTGATCGGCGCCCCGCTGGCCGAGGCCCTGCTGACCCAATTCCCGTGGCAGACGGTCTTTGTGATCTTTGCCGCGCTGATCCTGTCGGCAATGGCGTTTCTGCCGCTGTTGGGAAATGACAGGCCCCGCCCGCTGGCCGCGACCGAGGCGGGCATGGGCATCGTCCTGCGCCGCGCCTTTGCTGATCCAAGCTATCTGATGATCTTTGCCGGGTTCTTTTCCTGCGGCTATCAGCTGGGTTTCATCACCGCCCATTTCCCCGCCATGATCACCGAAATGTGCGGCCCGATCAGCCCGCTGGGGTCGCTGGCGGCGATTGGCATCAGCTCGACCTCGGCGCTGGGGGCGGTGGCGATCTCGGTCATCGGGCTGGCGAATATGGCGGGCACAATCACGGCGGGCTGGCTGGGAAAGCGCTATTCCAAGAAATACCTGCTGGCGGGGATCTATGCGTTGCGCACCATCGTGGCGGCGGCCTTTATCCTGACGCCGATCACCCCGGCGACGGTGCTGTTGTTTTCGCTGTCGATGGGGGCGCTGTGGCTGGCGACGGTGCCGCTGACCTCGGGGCTGGTGGCCCAGCTTTACGGGCTGCGCTATATGGGGACGCTGTATGGGTTCGTGTTCCTGTCCCACCAGATCGGGTCGTTTATCGGCGTCTGGCTTGGCGGGCGGCTGTATGACGCCTATGGCGATTACACGCTGGTCTGGTGGATCGGCATCGGCGTCGGGGCCTTCAGCGCGCTGATCCATCTGCCCGTGCGCGAACACACCCCGAGGCAGTTGGTCGCAGGCTGAAACCCGATCATTTTACTTGGACACCTTGCGCCGCAGCAGCAACGCGCCTAGACCGGTCAGCCTTTCACCAAGCGGAAGAACCGATATGAACGCTTTTCTGACCGCCACGGGCCGGGTGATTCTGGGCCTGTATTTCCTTGTCCCCGGCGCGATGAAATTCATCGCCTGGGATATGCATGTCGGGCTGATGCAGCATCACGGCCTGCCCTTCATCCCGGTCCTGCTGGCCCTTGCCGGCGCGGTCGAGGTGGTGCTGGGGCTGGCGCTGATCGTCAACCGCTTTACCGGCGTGTCGGCGCTGGTGCTGGCGGCGCTGGTCATTGCCATCAACCTGACCCTGCATGATTTCTGGAATTTCGAAGGGGTCGAGCGCGCCCACGAATTGCAGAACTTTATCAAGAATACCGGCATTTTCGGCGGCCTGCTGGCGCTGGCCGGGTTCAGCCTGCGCCGCGCCTGATCCGGTGCGGATGTGACAACGGGCGGGGGCGGATAACCGCCCCCGACGCGCAGGGGCCATTGCCCCGGCGACCAAGAGGCGGGCGGTCCCAACGGTCAAGGAATCGGGCGACCCCAAAAGCGGGGTCAGACCGCCCCCACCGGGTCCAACCACGCCCCCCATCACGCCCCGCTGTGTCAGACGACCGGCGTCACGCCCCGGCCTGCCCGGCGGCGTCCAGAATGTATTGCGCCACCATCAGGTCCAGATGCGCGCCGCCGCCATTCTTGGCGATGGTGATCTGATCGTCGCTGTCGCGCCGCCACGCCCCCGCCGCGATGTCGTAAAAATCGGCCAGAATGTCATCGGGCGTGATCACCCCGGCATCCAGCGGGATCTGGATTTCACCGATATGGCCGATGGTGGTCTTGCGGCTGTCGACGAACAGGCGGGCGCGGGTCAGGGCGGTGTCGTCGACCTCGCGCATGTCGGGGCGATAGGCGCCGATCAGGTCCAGATGCGTGCCCGGCGACAGCCATTCGCCGCGAATGATCGGGTCGCGGGTCATGGTGGTGGTGGCGATGATATCCGCCGCGCGCACCGCGGTTTCCAGATCATCGGCCACGCTGGCACCGCTGGCATCGGCCAGCTTGCGCGCGCTGTCGGCGCTGCGGTTCCAGATGGTGAACCGGGCCTTGGGGCGGATGGCGCGATAGGCCCCGATCATGCTGGCGGCGACCTTGCCCGCGCCGACGATCAGGATGTCATTGGCATCCGCCCGCGCCAGCAGCCGCGCCGATAACAGGCTGTCGCCCGCTGTCTTCCACTTGGTCACCAGATGGAAATCGACAATCGCGCGCAGCACCCCTGTGGCATCGTCAAACAGGTTCACCGCCCCGTTCACCATGCCGATCCCCCGCGCCGGATTGCCCGGAAAGATCGTCGCCGGTTTCACCGCCAGCCCCAGCCCGTCGATCCACGCGCTGCGGGTCAGCAGCGTGTCGTCGCCGCGATACAGAAAGCTGTCAGCGATCTGCGCCTGCGGCAGGTCATGGGCGGCGCGGATGGCATCGGTCAGGGCGATCCAGTCCAGCTTGGCTTCGGCCTCGGGGCCGATCAGGGTGACGGTCATGGGGGGGCCTCGTGTCTGTGGTCGGGCCAAGGCTAGGGGCTGGGGCGGGCCAGCGCAACCGGCGAGGCCACCGCCCACCCGCGCCTTGGCGCCGGACCTTACAGCCCGGTTGCGTCGAACCGCGCCTGCCAGCTGTTGTCGCGGGCGAAGGCCGGGTCGATGCGGCGCGGGCCGACCTGCTGGCGGGCGGCCTGAATGGCGGCGGGCAGGTCACCCGCGCCCTGCACCAGAAACACCCCGTCCTGCCCACCCCGAGCGGCCATATCCCCAAACGGGGTCGAGATCACCGGCATCCCCAGCGCCCGGTATTCATAAAACTTGATCGGGTCGACCGAGGCCGTCAGCCGGTCGCGGCGAAACGGGATCAGCCCGATGTCGAACCCCGCCATGCGGGTCATGGCCTGTCCCTGCTCGCACGGGGGCAACAGGCGGATATTGCCCGGCAGATCACGCGGCACCGTCCCGTGGCGCGGACCGATCACCGGCACCACCGCCTGTGGCACCAGCCGCGCCAGCGCCACCACCAGCGGCCAGTCGAACCAGCCCGCCACCGTCCCCAGATAGCCGATCACCGGCTGTTGCGGGTCGGGCATGACCGTTCCCACACCGCGCAGGCTGGCCGGGTCCAGCCCGTTGGGCACCAGCCGCACATCGGGGTGCAGCCCCTGCCAGTGCCGATACAACTGCACGCCCGAGGCCCAGACCGTATCGACCCGCCGCGCCATCGCGGCCTCGGTCCGCAGCATCGCGCGGCGGGAAAACCCGTCGTAAAAGGCGGGGAAATCATCCATCGCGTCATGAATGCGCGGCAGGTCGGCCAGCGCATCCAGCGCCGCCAGCGCAAAGCGCGAGGGCTTGCCCGTCACCACCACACATCGCCCGGCATCAGCAAAGCGCCGCATCCCGGCCAGCGCCGCGCGCCAGAACTGGCGGTTCAGGTGCTGCGCGCCGGGCAGCGGCTCGACCGGCAGGCTGCGCAGGCCGGTCACCTGCAACCAGTCGGGGCGCGGGGTGCCGCCGCCGTCGGTCGCGGGGGCGGACAGGCGGCGCAGGTCGGACAGCTTGGGCAGCCGGGTCGGGTAAGGGTCGACCCACAGCACCCGGCCCCTGTGGCGGTCGTGAAACCACGCCGCGAATTTATGCGGGCGCTGCGCGAAGCTGTTCCACGGAACGGGGGAAAGATAGATCAGGTTGGTCACGCCGGCTGCCCATTGAAAGGGGTGGGCAGGGCTGCGGCGCAACGCATCGGCGCCGGCCATCAGCCCGCGCACCCGATGACCCCACGGGTCTGAACCCCGGCCCGCGCGGTGTCAAGCGGGCGACCGGTCCCCAGCCCCGGCAGCGGCGCCATGACCACCCCGGCGGCAGGCCGGTCGCGGCGGCGCTGATGCCCGCGCGGCGTGGCCCATGGGGTCGCCGCCCGTTACGCGCCGCGCCGCGACACCGGTCCCGGGGGGGGGCGGGTGATCCGGGGCCGCGCGGGTGGCGCGCCCCGGACGGGCGGTCAGCCCTGCGCCAGCATATCCTGCGCCAGCGCATGAACGCGGGCAAAGGCGGCATCGGCCCCGGCGGTCACGGCGTCCTCTTGCGCGGGGGTCAGATCGACCGCGTCCAGCGCGGCGATGAAGCTTTGCCAGTGCCGGGCGCGGCCCTCGGGGGCGCCGGCAAGGTGGCGGGCGCCGAAATCATCCGACAGCCCCAGCTTGGCGGCGAATTTGCGCAGGAAGGCCGCGCCCAGATTGGACCCCTCGGCCACATACAGCCACCCCAGCGCGGTCGGCAGGTCCACATCCGCGGCCAATGCGGGCGCGGCATCGGGGTCGCGCGGCGCGGCCCCCAGATCGGCCAGATCCTGCGTGATATCGGCCAGCCGCTGACGCCCCGGCAGGTCGGGGATCAGCGCCGCGTCGTCGAACAGCGCCGCGATGTCGCGGTGAAAGCGGTGCTGCATCTGCGCGAAACGCAGGTAATTCTGGCGGCTGGCAAAGGGTTGGGCAGCCATGACGGTCTTGTCCAGCGCGTCATGCGTGGCCTCGGTGCGGGCTTTCAGGCGCTTGGCACGGCTGTCGGGGGTGGTGGTGTGGTTCATCTGATCCTCAGAAACGCTTGTTGAACATGATATTGACGGACCGTTCCGCACCGGGGGCCTCGTCGATGGGGTTGTAGGATTTGTTCAGCAGATTCAGCGCCTCGATCGTCATCGTCACGTCCTGGGGCAGGTTGACCTGCGTCGCCAGGTTCAGCGTGGCATAGCCCGCCGCGCGGGTCTGACGGTATTCCGAGGTGTCGAAATCCTCGGCCCGGCCCGCGCCGCGCAGGAACAGATCAAGGCTGCCGTCAACGCCCGCCATCTGCCAGTCCTTTTGCAGGCCGATGCGGCCAAAGACCTGTGGGGTGCCGGATTTGAAGCTGCGCTGACCGCTGGCCAGTTCCAGTTGCCGCCGCATGACCGTCAGGTTGCCATAGCCGCGCAGACCCCAGAAGCCGGCAGCGGCCTCGGCCGCCAGTTCAAGGCCCCAGCTGCGGGCGCTTTCGACATTCTGCCATGCCAGCACCTCGCGCCCCGGATAGGGGCCGGGCTGTGCCGCCTTGGTGATATAGTCGCGGGCGCGGCTGTAAAACAGCGTCGCATCCAGCATGGTGCCGTCCCGGTCCAGACGCGCGCCCAGTTCGAACGTGGTGGATTGTTCGGGCTTCAGGTCGGCATTCGGGTTGATGGTCTGGCCGCCCCCGGTCGAGGGCACATAAAGCTGTTGCAGCGTCGGATAGGTATAGCCCTGCGACAGGTTGGCCCGCAGCGCCAGCCCGTCCTGCACCGCCCAGACCAGCCCCGCCGACCCGATCCAGCGGCTGTCGCCATTGCTGGCCTTGCCCTGCGCGACGCCATCCTTGACCAGCCTGTCCAGATCCGAGCCAAGGTGATACCAGCGCGCCCCGAATGTGCCGGTCAGGATCGGGGTCAGGTCGACCTCGTGCTGCGCCCAGACCGATGTCGTGGTCAGGCTGGCCCGGATATCGCGGCGCGTTTGCGCAAAACGCGGCGCCACGCCGTGGCTGGTCAGCTTTACCGCGTCCAGCACATCACGGACATAATCCAGCCCGATGGCGGTGCGCTGGCCGGGGGCAAGGCCAAGATCGGCGCGCAGGTTCAGCCCGGTCATGGTCTGGCTGTCATCCGACCCCGCCACCACGCTGTAGGGCACCGGGCGCGGCGCACCGGGATAGGGGGTCATCACCGTGATCGCATTGCTGAACTGGCGGTCGATGGTCTGGCGATAGGCATCGACGCGCAGCGTGGTCAGCCAGGGCGTCAGGTCGGTGCCCTCGTAAAACGCACCGATCTTGCGCAGCTTGCGTTCCGGCAGGTCGATGCGGAAATCGGTGATCGCCGGGCTGTAATATTCGGGGAACATTTTGGCCGACAGGTCATAGGCCTGCGCCTTGATCCCGACATAATGCTGACCCATGCGATAGCCCAGATGCGCCGCCGCGCTTTTGTCGTTCCAGCCGGATTCGGGCAATTCGCCATCCGGCGTCTGACGGTTGCCGTGATAACGCCGCCCCAGCGTCAGCCGCCAGTCAAAGCTGCCGCTGCTGCCGCCCAGATCGGCGGCCAGCCGGAACCCCCCGGTCGCGGAATAGGCCCCGGCGGTGACACTGCCGCCAAAGGGCCGGTCGATGCCGCCCTTGGTGATGATGTTGATCACCCCGCCCACGGCCTGTGTGCCCTGCGCCACGGACGAGGCGCCCCGGATCACCTCGATCCGGTCGATGGCGGCGGGGTCGATCAGGATCGGCTGGCCGTAACCGGAATGGTCGCTCAGCAACTGGCCGTCGATCTTGACGGCGACGCGGCTTGCGGCCTCGCCCCGGATGCGCAGGCGCTGGATGCCCTCTTCGTCGATGCGGATGCCGGGAATATCGGCCAGCAGTTCCGCCACGCTGCCGGTGTCGCGGCCAATATCGTCCGCCGTCACGACGCTGACGGTCGAGGCGCTGTCGAACTGGGTCACCGGCAGGCCGGTGGCGCGGATCATGATCGGGTCCAGCGTGAACGAGGTCGCGGCATCCTGCGCCGCCAGCGGCAGCGACAGGGCGGACAGGCTGGTCAGGGCCAGCGGGGGAAGCAGGGCAAAGCGCATGGAAACAGACCTTGGGAGGACAGGGGTTTCCTTGCCCTTACCAATTCCCGAGTGTAACCATCAACTAAAAATCTGTGGATAGTTGCCAAAAAGACTTGGGTAACTGCGCGGCGTGGCTTTCCCGCCACGCTGTTCCCGCCGCGACCGGACGCCCGCCACCCCCCGTCGCACAGGCCGCCGCGACGGCACCCGCGCGGGGCAGGGTGGTGGTGCCGGGTGGCGTGATCAGCGGTGGCCGGGGGGCCGCGCGCCCCATGTGTCCGACAGGCGATAGCCCTGCGGCCACGGGTCGTCGGGTTCCAGCATGTGCTGGTGAATGCCGGTGATCCAGCCGCGCCCGCTGATTTCGGGGATGATCGCGGGGCGCGCACCAACCTGCGTCTGACCGATGATGCGCCCGGTAAAGGTTGACCCGATCAGCGACACCGCCGTCAGGCTTTGACCGGCGCGCATCTGGCCGCGCGCGTGCAGCACCGCCATCCGCGCCGACAGCGCCGTGCCGGTGGGCGAACGGTCGACCTTGCCGGGCTGGATCGCCACCGCCGCCCCGGCCCGCAACCCGTCCGGGCCATCGGCAAGCGGCCCGGCGAACAGGCAAAAGGAAATATGCCGCCAATCCGGGTTTTCGGGATGTGCAAACCCCAGCTGCGCATTGGCGGCATTGGTGATGCGCACCCCCATCTGGGCAATGTCATGTGCCTCGGCCTGAACCAGATCCAGCCCCAGCGCGGCGGCATCGACAATCACGAAACTGTCGCCGCCATAGGCGGTATCGACGCACAGCGTCCCCAGCCCCGCGACCTCCAGCCGGGCGTCCAGCGTGGCGGCAAAGCTGGGAAGGTTCTGCACAAAGATCCGCTGCGCCTTGCCGTCCCGGCATTCGGCCCGGACATGGACCAGCCCGCCGGGGGCCTCCAGCACCATGCGGGTTTCGGGTTCGGTCATCGGCACGATCCCGGCATCCAGCAGCACGGTGGACACGCAGATGCTGTTGGACCCCGACATTGGCGGCGTGTCCTCTGGCTCCATGATGATGAAAGCCGCGTCCGCGTCGGGGTGCCGGGGCGGCACCAGCAGGTTGACATGCCGGAATACACCGCCGCGCGGTTCGTTCAGCACGAAATTGCGCAGCACCCCGTCCCGCGCAATCCAGCGGCTTTGGTCCCAGACCGTGTCGCCCGGCGGCGGGGCGACACCGCCGACGATGACATCGCCCACCTCGCCCTCGGCATGGGCGGAAATGACGTGGATGGTTTTGGAACTGCGCATCAGCGCACCACGAAACCATGCGCGAACGGGTCGCGTTCGGCGTCGATATAGATCGTGTTCAGCCCCGTCTGCCGCGCCCATCCCGCGATCGAGGGGATGATGGCGGGGCGTCCGGCGACGGTGGTGGCGGCCTCGACCCGGCCCTTGAAGATGCTGCCGATGATGGATTCATGCCAGAATTCATCACCCGTGGTCAGCCTGCCCCTGGCCGCCAGTTGCGCCATCCGGGCCGAGGTGCCGGTGCCGCAGGGACTGCGGTCAATGGCCTTGTCACCGTAAAATACCGCGTTGCGCCCATGCGCCCCGGCCACGGTCGGCGCGCCCGTCCATTGAATATGCGACAAGCCGCGGATGGCCGGGTGCTCGGGATGCACGAAATCATATTTCTGGTTCAGGGCGGCGCGCAGCTTGGGCGACCAGTCGATCAACTGCCCGGCGCTGTGGTCGGCCATGTCGCGGAAATTCTTCTGCGGCTCGACAATGGCATAGAAATTACCGCCATAGGCAACATCGACGACGATTTCGCCCAGACCCTCGACCTGCGCCGTCAGCCCCTCGGCATACAGAAAGCCCGGCACATTGGTCAGCCGGACCTCTTCGACGAAGCGGCCTTCCTGACGATAGGTGATGTCAACCTTGCCCGCCGGCGTCTCGATCGACAGCCGCCCCGGTTCGCGCGGGGTGATCAGGCCGTTTTCGATGGCCATGGTGATGGTGCCGATGGTGCCATGCCCGCACATCGGCAAACAGCCCGAGGTTTCGATGAACAGCACCGCGACATCGCAATCGGGCCGCGTCGGCGGATACAGGATCGACCCCGACATCATGTCATGGCCGCGCGGTTCGAACATCAGGCCAGTGCGCACCCAGTCGAATTCGCGCAGGAAATGGGCGCGTTTTTCCAGCATATCCGCCCCCTCAAGCCGGGGGGCGCCGCCGGTGACAAGGCGGACCGGGTTGCCGCAGGTGTGGCCGTCGATGCAGGGAAAGATATATTGCGTCATGTCAGAACCGCGAAGCAGAGAAGGGTGAAAGGTCAAGCGCCGGGTCGCGCCCGGTCAGCAGATCGGCCACGATATCCGCCGTGCCCGCCGATTGGGTCAGGCCCAGATGACCGTGACCAAAGGCGCAGATGGTGTTGGGACAGGCCGCCAGCGGGCCGATCACCGGCAGGCTGTCGGGCAGCGACGGGCGAAAGCCCATCCATTGCGTCCCGCCGTCGCTGCGCAGCCCCGGCAGGAACGCCGCCGCCTTTTTCAGCATCGCCTCGGCGCGGGCGAAATTGGGCGGCAGCGACAGCCCGCCCAGTTCCACCGCACCGCCCACCCGTATCCCCGAGCTGAGCCGCGTCACCACGAACCCATGCCCGCCAAAGGTGATCTGGGTGCGCAGGTCGAACGCCCCGGCCGGCAGGGTGGTGTTGTAACCGCGCTCGGTCTCAAGCGGGATGCGGGCGCCGACGCTGCGCGTCAGATGGTGCGAAAACGCCCCCGCCGCCAGCACCACCCGGCCCCGCATCGGCCCGGCATCGGTCATTACCCCGTCGCCGGTCAGGGCCGTGGCCCGCGCCCGCAGGATCTGGCCGCCCGCCGCCCGCACCCGGTCGGCCAGCGCCAGCGTGTAATCGCGCGGGTCGCTGATCGCATACCAGCCGGGGGTAAAGGTGGCATGGGTAAAACGCGGCGCCAGACCGGGCTGGATGCTGGCGATCTGGTCGCCGGTCAGGTGCTGAAATTCAATGCCCTGTTCGGCGCGGGCCTGCCATGCGGGCAGGCTGGCACGAAAGTCGCGCAGCCCCTCATAGACCTGCAACTGGCCGTCACGGCGCAGCATATGGGTCAGCCCGGCGCGGTCCAGAAACGGGGTCAGCGCATCGCGCGACCGCGCCATCAGCGCCGTTTGCGCCAGCGTCGAGGCCCGCACCTGAAGCGGCCGGCTGGCACGCCAGAACCGCCACATCCACGGCACGATCCGCGCGGCATAGCGCGGCGGCACCGACAGCGGCCCCAGCGGGTCCAGCAGCCATTTCGGCGCCTGCCGGATAATGCGTGGCGAGGCCAGCGGGAAAATATCGCTGAAGGCAAAGGCCCCGGCATTTCCGGCGCTGGCCCCGGCGGCGGGGCCGTCGCGGTCGATCACCGTGACCGACAGCCCCCGCGCTTGCGCCGACAGCGCCACCGACAGGCCCACGACCCCGGCGCCAACGACGATCACATCGCTCATGCGGACCTCAATGCGTTGCGGCTAGGAATTTTTGCAATTCGGGCGATTTCGGGGCGTCGAACAACTGGTCCGGCGCGGCGATTTCCGCCATCACGCCCTGATGAAAGAACGCCACCCGGTCCGAGACCTCGCGCGCGAATTTCATCTCGTGCGTGACGCAGATCATCGTCATCCCCTCGGTCGCCAGCATCCGCAGCGTGTCCAGCACCTCGCCCACCAGTTGCGGGTCAAGGGCGGATGTCACCTCGTCGAACAGCATGTATTCGGGCGACATCGCCAGCGCGCGGGCAATCGCCATGCGCTGTTGCTGACCACCCGACAGCCGCCCCGGATAGACCTTCAGCTTGTCGCCAAGTCCGACATGGGTCAGCTGATGCACGGCGACCTCTTCGGCCTGCGCGCGCGACATGCCCTTGACCTTGCGCGGCGCCAGCATGACGTTTTCCAGCACCGTCAGATGCGGAAAGGCGTTCCATTGCTGGAACACGATCCCCAGCTTCTGACGCAGCTTGTTCAGGTCGGTGTCGCGGGCGTGCACATCGGTGCCGTCCACGATGATGCGGCCACCCTGAATCGGTTCCAGCCCGTTGATGCAGGTCAGCAGCGTCGACTTGCCCGAGCCAGAGCCGCCGATAATGGTCAGCACCTCGCCCTTGTCGACGGTCAGGTTGATCCCTTTCAGCACCTCAAGTGCGCCGAAGGATTTACGAACGTTCTGAATCTCAATCATTTTCACGCCACCGTTTTTCAAGGCGACCGCCAAGGCGGGCGATGGGGAAGCTGAGCGCGAAATAGATCGCGCCGGTTACAAGCAGGATGAACATCGGCTCTTGCAGCCGTGTCACAAGGATCTGGGATGCGCGCAGCAGCTCGATAATACCCAGCCACAGCACCAGCGCGCTGTCCTTCATCACCCCCAGCACAAGCCCGATCCAGCTTGGCAGCGCCACACGCAGCGCCATGGGAAAGACGATATGGGTCATGTCCTGCCGCCAGGACAGCCCCAGCGACCGCGCCGCGCGGCGGGTGACATGGGGCACGGCGTCAATCGCGCCGCGCACGATTTCCGTGCAATAGGCCGAACAATACAGCGCCAGCACAAGGCACGAGGTCGTGAATGGCGGCCAGTTCAGCCCGGCAATGGCCTGAAAGGCATTCGCCAGAATCAGCTGGATCAACAGCGGAACGGACCGGAAGATGTCCAGCACAAAGGTCAGCGGCAAGGCCAGCCACGGGCTGATCTGGCTGCGCAGGGTGCCGAACACGATCCCCAGCAGGGTGCCGCCGGTCACCGCGATGGCGGTGATCATCAGGGTCAGCCCGGCGCCTTTGGCCAGAAACATCAGGTCGTTCAGGGTCAGTGCGGTTTCAAACATCTGTCACCCCCCTTCAATACCGGAACATGCGCCAGGCCAGCAGGCGCGCACCCAGCGTGATCGCCTTGGCGATAAGGTAATATAGCACCGCAGCCAGGGCAAAGAATTCGAATGTGCGGAAGCTGCGCGCATTCAGGTCCTGCGTCACGCCCGCAAGGTCGGTATTCATCCCTACCGTCACCCCAAGCGATGTCATCAGGATGGCCCAGACCATCTGGTTGGTGGTCGGCAGAAAAGCGATGCGGAACATCTGCGGCACGACGATCAGGCGAAACGACTGGACCGCGCCCATCCCCAGCGACCGCGCGGCGCGGGTCTGGGTGGCGGGAATGGCACGCAGCGCCCCACGAAATGTTTCCGCCAGATAGCCGGCATTGTTAAAGGCAATGCCCCCCAGCAGCGCGGCATAGGGCGACAGGTGAAGGCCGAACGACCCCAGCCCGAAATGCGCCATATAGATCTGGAACAGCGCCGGGGTGTTGCGGGCGACCTCGACCCAGGCGGTTGCGGGCGCGGCCAGCCAGCGATTGCCGGAATTGCGGGCGGCGGCCAGCAGAACGGCGAAAAAGACCCCGATCAGCATCGACAAAATTGCGATCTGCATCGTGACCAGCGCGCCATCCAGCATCTGCGGCAAGGCACGAAACGCCTGCCGCCATTGGAAGGTATAGTTGAACACGTTCTTTTCCCCGAAAGGGTGAAGGACGGGGGACCGGCAGGCCCCCCTTCCCGATCAGCGATACACTTTCGAGACGGTCAGATCCGGCGCATCGCCGCCAACCCATTTCTCGTACAGTTCCTGATAGCGCCCGCTGCGGACCTGCTGGTTCACGAACAGATCCAGATAGTTCAGCAGGCCATATTCCTGACGCAGCCCGATCAGCCCGACATAGTCGATGTCATAAGGCGCGTCGCCCTTGATCGTCAGGCCGGGGAACTTGCCGGATTTCACCGTTGACGACGCCACGGTCGAGGTCACCACCGTCGCGTCGATCTGGCCCTGCGACAGCGCCAGGAACACATCGGCCTGGGTCTGATACGGGCGGAAGCTGCCCTCGCCCCATGCCTTGACATCGCCGTCCAGCGCGATCCCCTCGTAAGTGCCGGCGACCGACCCCACGGTTTTCCCTTTCAGATCGTCATAGGTTTCGATCCCGCTGCCATCCTTGGTCAGCACCACGTTCTTGAAGGCGAAATAGGGGACCGAGAAACCGACCGTTTTGGCCCGTTCCAGCGTGTCCGAGGTCGACGCGACACCAACATCCGCCCGCCCCGAGACCAGCGCCGGAATGCGGTCGGGGAAGGGGGTTTCGACGATCTCGGCCTCGACCCCAAGGGCCTTGGCCAGATCGTTGCAGTAATCCACGTCAAAGCCCGCCGGGTTGTTGTTTTCGTCGCGCGACCCCATCGGCGGAAAGTCCAGCACCACCGCGCAGCGCAGCGTCCCGGACGAAATGATGTCGTCCAGTTTATCGGCATAGGCGGGTGCGGTCAGCGCGGTGGCGGTCAGCAGGCCGGCGGTCAGACAGGTCAGTTTCATTTTCTATTTCCTCCCAGTGACGATTTCTCGATTCTCCGTTTGTCGACTATGTGTCGACAAAAGACACGAAGCAACAAAAATAATGGCCCGGACACGGTGCTGCCGTGAAAACAGGCAATGCGACGGGCCAGCAGGTCAGCGCTGCCCCGTCGCGTGGCACAGGGCCGTCAGCCTTGCAGATCCTGCGGCAACAGCGCCTCGGGCAGGTTCTGGAAGCTGACCGGGCGCAAAAAGCGACGAATCGACAACGTTCCGACAGAGGTCGCGCCAAAATTGGTGCTGGCCGGGTAAGGACCGCCATGCACCATGGAATCGACCACCTCGACCCCGGTCGGGAAGCCATTGACCAGCACCCGTCCTGCCTTGCGTTCAAGCACCGGACGCAGGCGGCGCGCATCCTCAAGGTCGGCATCCTCCATGTGGATGGTGGCGGTCAGCTGCCCTTCGAACCCCCTGGCCAGCGCCACCATCTCGTCAACCGAACCGACGCGCACGATCAGGCCCAGCGGGCCGAATACCTCTTCGCCCAGCGCGTGGTCTTGCAGGTAATCGGCGCCGGTGGTCTGGAACAGGTTCGGGCTGGCATTGCGGCCCGACTGGTCGGTGACCAGCACCGCGCGAACCGAATTGCGCCCGGTAAACCGGGCCTGCCCGTCGCGATAGGCTTTGGCGATGCCGTCGGTCAGCATGACTTGCGGCCCGACCTGTTCCAGCGCCGCCTTGGTGGCGGCGGTAAAGGCATCGGCGTCGGGACCGTCCAGCACCACCGCAATGCCGGGATTGGTGCAGAACTGGCCCGCGCCCATGGTCAGCGACCCGGCCCAGCCCTGCCCCAGCGCCACAGACCGCGCCGCCATGGCCTGCGGCATCATGAACATCGGGTTGACGCTGCCCAGTTCGCCAAAGAAAGGGATCGGCTCGGGGCGGGCGGCGCACAGGTCAAACAGCGCCCGGCCACCGCCCAGACTGCCGGTAAAGCCGACCGCCTTGATCAGCGGATGGGTCACCAGCGCCGCCCCGACCTGACGGTCGCCGCCCTGAATCAGGCTGAACACACCGGGGTGAACGCCGGTGCGGGCGATCGCGGCGTGAATGGCCTCGGCGATGATTTCGCCGGTGCCGGGATGGGCGGAATGGCCTTTGACCACCACCGGACAGCCCGCCGCCAGCGCTGCCGCCGTGTCGCCCCCGGCGGTGGAAAAGGCCAGCGGAAAGTTCGACGCGCCAAACACCGCCACCGGCCCGATGGGGCGCTGCACCATGCGGATCTCGGGGCGGGGGGCGGGCTGGCGGTCGGGCTGGGCCGGGTCAAGGCGGCGATCCAGATAATCGCCCTTCAGAATATGGTCCGCGAACAGGCGCAACTGACCGGTGGTGCGGCCGCGTTCGCCGTTCAGCCGCGCCTCGGGCAGGCCGGTTTCCTGGGTGCCAATCTGGGTGATGGCCTCGGCGCGGGCCTCGATCTCGTCCGCGATGGCGTTCAGAAAGGCGGCGCGATCGGCGCGCGAGGCATCGCCATAGTGCCAGAACGCCGCTTCGGCGGCCTGCGCGGCGCGGTCGACCAGTTCGGGCGTGCCGGTGGCGAAATCATGCGCCGGGCCATGCGCCGGCTGCGAGGTAAAGCAGCTGGCACCAGCCACCCATTCGCCTGCGATCAGGTGCTTGCCATGGGGGGTAAAGCTCATCCGTCTGTTCCTTTTGCTGGGGCACCGGCAAGGCCGGGCTTGAGGTGTCTTTGCATCATGCATACATTTTGCATACAGATATGCAACGCCGTTCCGGCGGCCTGGGGGGGAACGCCACACCATGACCACGTCACAGATCACCACCACACCCGCCGCGCTTGAGGCCCGCATCGCCGCCATTTTTGGCCGCGCCGGGTTCAGCCCCGATCAGGCGGCGGCGCTGGCGCGCAGCATTGCCGCTGGCGAGGGCGATGGCTGCAAATCGCACGGTGTTTATCGCATCGAGGGCTGTCTGCGCACGCTGAAGGCCGGCAAGGTGGTGCCGGATGCGGTGCCACAGGTGACATGCGACGACAGCGCCATCGTGCGGGTGAATGCTGGCGGCGGCTTTGCCAATCTGGCCTTTGAACGCGCTGCGCCGGTGCTGGCCCAGCGCGCGCGTCAGCTGGGGATCGCGGCGCTGGTCATCAATGATTGCGTGCATTTCGCCGCCCTCTGGCCCGAGGTCGAGACCCTGACCGCGCAGGGGCTGGCGGCGGTGTCGATGTGCCCCAGCTATGCCACGGTGGCGCCTGCGGGCGGGACGCAGCCGCTGTTGGGCACCAACCCGTTCGCCTTTGGCTGGCCGCGCCCGGATGGCGACCCCTATGTGTTCGATTTCGCCACCAGTGTCGCCGCGCGCGGCGAGATCGAGCTGCACCGGCGGGCCGCCACCCCCCTGCCACCGGGTTGGGCGCTGGATGCTGACGGCCAGCCCACCACCAACCCGCAGGCGGCGCTGGCAGGGGCAATGCTGCCTTTTGGCGGCCACAAGGGCAGCGCCATTTCGACCATGATCGAATTGCTGGCGGGGGCGATGATTGGCGATTTCACCAGCCGTCAGGCGCTGGACTGGCTGGGGACCACCGCGCTGGCCCCGCGCCACGGTCAGCTGGTGCTGGCGCTGGACCCGGCGCGCTTTGCCCGCCCCGGCGGTCCTGACCCGCTGGCGGCGGCGGAAACCCTGCTGACCGCCATCACCGGGCAGGGCGCGCGCCTGCCGTCACAGCGGCGCTTTGCGGCGCGGGCGCAGACCCGGCAGGCGGGCATCACCCTGACCGGGCCCGAGGATGCCCTGCTGACCCGCCTGCACGATCACGGGCTGAACGCGGTCGACCTGCCCTAAGCTGCAAAAAGCCCCGCCAAGGCGGGGCTTTCTTTGGTCAGGCGGCACAGGTGCGCACGGCACCGGGCAGTTGCGACCATTCGGCATACCAGTCGCGGAACAGCTTGTATTGCGCCTCGACATAGCCGCGCTGGCTGTCGGACAACACGTCGCTTTCGTTGAAATGCAGGCTGTATTCCGTATCGCCGTTCAGCACCATCAGGTGCTTGTAATACAGCACCAGATCCGGCCCCTCGTCAAAGGACGACAACACCGACAGGGCCGATTCCAGCTCTTGCGCGCGGGCGCGGGCGTCGGCGTCGCCTTTGGCTGCGGCCTGACACAGGGCGACCAGATGCAGCACCTCTTTGGGCAGGGCGTTACCGATGCCGGTGATGGCGCCCTTGGCGCCGCAGTTGACGAAACCGTGGAAAACCGTCGTGTCGACACCGACCATCAGCGTCACATCGCCCCCGCCCGAGGTGATGTTTTCGGCGGCATAACGCATATCGGCGGCGCCGCCGAATTCCTTGAACCCGATCAGGTTGGGGTGTTCGGCCCGCAGCGCAAAGAACAGGTCGGCGCGGGTCGCAAAGCCGTAATAGGGGCTGTTATAGATCACCGCCGGCAGGTCAGGCGCGGCCGACAAGATGGCCTTGAAATGCGCCTTTTGCGCGGTGATGGACGGGCCGCGCGACAGCACCCGCGGAATGACCATCAGGCCCTTGGCGCCGACCTTTTGGGCATGGGCGGCGTGGGCTGCGGCCAGTTGCGTGTTCACCGCGCCGGTGCCGACAATGACCGGCACCCCGGCTTTGCACAGGCGTTCGACGCCCTCCATGCGCTGCGCATCGGTCAGCAGCGGCCAGTCACCCATCGACCCGCAATAGACCACCGCCGACATGCCCGCCGCGATCAGCTCCTGCCCCTTGCGCACCAGCGCATCGAAATCGGGGCTGCGGTCGGCCTTGCAGGGCGTCATCAGCGCCGGGATCGTCCCGGAAAAAATATTGGACATCGTGCCTGTCTCCCTTTGAAGCCGGTCTTTCCGCTGGCGGTCCCGCCGGCCCTCGTGGCCCGCCCGAATCCCTTTCGGATCGGCCCATCATAGCTTTTGCATTCTTGTTGTCGACAACAAATGCACAATGTGATCCGACAGGGCATAACTTGATCCCGGCGGGCCAGTTGCCTATCCGTGATCCAAGAAGGAGCCACGCCATGACCAGCAAGCCCGCCACCGAAGGAAAACCCGCCACCAGCGAACGCCGCCGTGGGTCGGGGGTTAAAATGGTCTATGACGTGCTGCGCGACGAAATCATCGACCTGTCGCTGGCCCCCGGCAGCCCCATCGACGAGATCCAGCTGGCAACACGGTTTGCCATGTCGCGCACCCCGATCCGCGAAGCGCTGGTCCGGCTGGCAGGCGAGGGGCTGGTCACCACCCTGCCCAACCGTTCGACCGTGGTGTCCAATATCGACTTTCTGACCCTGCCGGCGTTTTTCGACGCGATCACGCTGATGTATCGCGTCACCACCCGGCAGGCCGCGCTGCACCGCACACGCGCCGATCTGGCGGCGATCTGTGCCCATCACGACGCCTTTGCCCGCGCGGTTGCGGCCCAGAACGCGCTGGACATGATCGCGCATAACCGCGACTTTCATTCCGCCATCGCAGAGGCCGGTCGCAACCCCTATTACCTTGGGCTTTTCAACCGCTTGCTGGACGAGGGACGACGCATCCTGCGGCTGTATTATTCGTCCTTCGACGACCAGTTGCCGCAGGAATATGTCAGCGAGCATGAAAACATGATCGCCGCCATCGAGGCCCAGAACACCGAGGCCGCCGACCGGCTGGCCAGTGCCCATGCCGACCAGATCGTGCATCAGATCCAGAAGCTGATCGCCGAGGACCGCCGCGACACGCCCCGGCTGTGACCGTGACGGCGCCGAATCAGGCGGGCACAGAATATGGTCACATGACCGCGCACCGGCCTGACGCCGCATTTGCCTGATATCGGGAAGGATCTGGTGGAGCCGAGGGGAATCGAACCCCTGACCTCATCATTGCGAACGATGCGCTCTACCAACTGAGCTACGGCCCCACTGAGGCGCGTATCTGAACCTGCTGCGGGCGCTTGTCAAGGGGGTGCACGGCGCGTTCACCGGTTTTGACAACAGCGTGAAAGCGGCCATCCGCGCTTGCCTGACACGGGTGCTAACGCTAACGGACCGGGCTTGAACCAACTTTACAGAAATGACCTTGAGATGTGCAGCCATTCTGAACATGCGACCTGCCAGGGCCATGATGCCCGTGAATTCCGCCACCGCTGGGAAATGCCGATGATCTGGCTGTCGGCAATCGTGACCGTGCTGGCCCTGCTGATGGCGGGCGGGATCTTGCTGGCCGACAGTTACGGTGCGCTGGACCAGTTGGGCGAGGACGCCGCCGACCTGCGTGATCTGGCCACCGCGCTGATGCTGTTGCCGCTGGCCCCGCTGGCCTTTTATATCTATCGCTTTTTCATGGCCGCGCAGGCGCGGTCCAACGCCGTTCTGGTCGGGCCACAGCAATTCCCCGAACTGTATGCACTGTATCAGGACATCGCCAGCCGGCTGAAAATGTCGCGCCTGCCCAAGCTGTATGTGGCCAATGGCAATGGCGTGGTGAATGCCTTTGCGCTGGAATGCAACCGCCGCCACGGCTATGTCATTATCCATGCCGAAATCGCGCAGGTGCTGGACCAGTCGCCCGATGTGGTCAGCTTTGTGCTGGCGCATGAACTGGCGCATCACAAGCTGCGGCATGTGTCGCTGTGGCGGATCGTGATCAGCCTGGTGCCGAACCTGCTGGTGGTGCTGGGGGTGACGACCACGCGGGCACAGGAATATTCCGCCGACCGGCTGGCCATGGCGGTCTGCCCCGACCACGCCAACGCGCTGCGCCTGTTGTCGGTCGGGCCGTGGATGGAAAAGGGCGTCAACCCGCAGGCATGGCTGGAACAGGCCAATGCCGAACACGGCGAATTCTTTGTCCGCATCACCAACCTGCTGTCCAGCCACGCCGTCGGCGTCAAGCGCTTCAAGGCGTTGAAAGACATCGAAACCCACGGCTTTTCCCGCCACGGCGAGATGTTCTGACACCCGCAATCCGCGCACAGCCGCCATCGCCCCCGGTGCTGCGGCGCGCGACGGTCAGCCCAGCGCGCCGTTCTGGCGCAGGAAATCGACCACGCCCGCCGCCGGACGCGCCCCGGACAGGCGGGCGACTTCGCGGCCGCCACGAAACAGGATGAAGGCCGGAATGCCGCGGATATTCCAGCGCACGGTGGCATCGGGGTTCGACTGGGTGTCGATCTTGGCCAGCCGCACCTGCGGCGCGACCATGCGCGCGGCCTGTTCGAACTGGGGCGCCATCATCCGGCACGGGCCGCACCACGGCGCCCAGTAATCGACCAACAGCGGCAGGTCATCGGTTTTCGCGGCCTTTTCCAGTGTGCGAAAATCAAGCGCCCGAACCTTTGGCCCGGTCAGCGCCGCCCCGCATGTGCCGCATTTCGGCCCCGCCGCGACACGGTCGGCGGGGACGCGATTGGTCTGGCCACATTCCAGACAGGTGATTTTCAGTCCCGACATTTCCGGCCCTTCCATTCCTTTCCCTGAATGTGTGGCCGCCGGGGCGGTTTTCAACCCCGCCCCGCACCTGCGCCAGCGCCGCGCCCGTCAGTCCTGATAGCTGTCCAGCGGCGGGCAGGTGCAGACAAGGTTGCGGTCGCCATAGGCATTGTCCACCCGGCCCACCGGCGGCCAGTATTTGTCGACCCGGAACGCGCCGGGCGGGAAACAACCTTCCTCGCGCGAATAGGCCCGGTCCCAGTCCCCGACAAGGTCTTCGACCGTGTGCGGGGCATGGCGCAGGGGGCTGGCCTCGGGGTCGATGCGGCCATCGGCAACCTGCTGAATCTCGGCCCGGATGGCCAGAAGCGCGGTGATAAAGCGGTCCAGTTCGGCCTTGGTCTCGGACTCGGTGGGTTCGACCATCAGCGTGCCGGCGACTGGCCAGCTCATGGTGGGGGCGTGGAAACCGTTATCGACCAGACGCTTGGCAATATCGTCCACGGTCACGCCATGTTCGGCAAAGGGCCGGGTGTCGATAATGCATTCATGCGCCACCCGCCCGCGATTGCCCATGAACAAAATGGGATAGGCCCCGGCCAGCCGGCTGGCGATGTAATTCGCGTTCAGGATCGCCACGCGCGTGGCCTGCGTCAGCCCCGCCCCGCCCATCATCAGGATATACGCCCACGAGATCAGCAGGATCGAGGCCGACCCGAACGGCGCCGCCGACACCGCGCCCTCACCGCCCTGCGCCGGATCGCCGGGCAGGAAGGGCGCCAGATGCGCCTTGACCCCGATCGGTCCCATGCCGGGGCCGCCACCGCCATGCGGAATGGCAAAGGTCTTGTGCAGGTTCAGGTGGCTGACATCGCCGCCGATCTCTCCGGGTTTGACCAGCCCGACCAGCGCGTTCATATTCGCCCCGTCGATATAGACCTGCCCGCCATGGTCATGGGTGATGCGGCAGACCTCGCGCACGGTGTCCTCGAACACGCCATGGGTGGACGGATAGGTGATCATCACCGCCGCCAGACGGTCGCCCGCCGTGGCGGCCTTGTCGGCGAAATCCTCAAGGTCGATATCGCCATTGGGCGCGGATTTCACCACCACCACCTTCATCCCGGCCATCTGGGCGCTGGCCGGGTTGGTGCCATGCGCGCTGGACGGCACCAGACAGACATCGCGGTCATCCCCGCGCGACCGGTGATAGGCGGCGATGGTCAGCAGCCCGGCATATTCGCCCTGCGCACCGCTGTTGGGCTGCATCGAAAACGCGTCGTAACCGGTGATGGTGCACAGCTTGTCGGTCAGATCCGCGATCACCTCGGCATAGCCCTGCGCCTGATCGGCGGGCACGAAGGGGTGGATGGCCGAAAACTGCGGCCAGGTGATCGGCATCATTTCGGCCGCGGCGTTCAGCTTCATCGTGCATGACCCCAGAGGGATCATCGCGCGGTCCAGCGCAAGGTCGCGGTCCGACAAACGCCGCATATAGCGCATCATCTCGGATTCCGCGCGGTTCATGTGAAACACCGGATGGGTCAGGTAATCACTGTCGCGCAGCAGATCGTCCGGGATGGCGGGGCGGTCCGCAGGCGTGGCCGGTTCGGAAATGCCGAACGCATCCAGCACGCGGGCAATGACACCGGCATCCGTGGTTTCATCCAGACTGATCCCCACCCAGTCACGCCCCACGCGGCGCAGGTTGATCCCCCGGTGCCGGGCGGCGGCCATGATGCCCTGCTGGCCCACGCCGACGCGCACGGTGATGGTGTCGAAAAATGCCTGCGGCTCGACCTCGGCCCCGGCATCGCGCAGGGCATTAGCCAGCGTCACCGTGTTCAGATGCACCCGCTGCGCAATCGCGCGCAGGCCCTTCGGCCCGTGAAACACCGCGTAAAACGACGCCATCACCGCCAACAGCGCCTGCGCGGTGCAGACATTGCTGGTCGCCTTTTCACGGCGGATATGCTGTTCACGGGTTTGCAGCGACAGGCGATAGGCCTTGTTGCCGCGCGCGTCGATGGACACGCCGACGATGCGTCCCGGCATCGCCCGCTTCATCGCATCGCGGCAGGCCATGAACCCGGCATGTGGCCCGCCATAGCCCAAAGGCACGCCAAAACGCTGCGCGCTGCCCACCGCAATATCGGCGCCCATCGCGCCCGGTTCGCGCAGCAGACACAGCGCCAGCAGATCGGTCGCGACAATCGCCACGGCCCCGGCATCATGCAGCGCGGCGCATTCCGCACCAAGGTCGCGGATATGGCCGAATGTGCCGGGATATTGGAAAATCGCCCCGAAAACCTGCGTCGGGTCCAGTCCCGCAGGATCGCCCTTGATCACCTGCACCCCCAGCGGCGCGGCGCGGGTCTCGATCACGGCGATGGTCTGCGGATGCAGGTTGTCGCTGATGAAAAACCCCTTCGCCTTCGACCTGGACACCCGCTGCGCCATGGCCATTGCCTCGGCTGCGGCGGTGGCCTCGTCCAGCAGGCTGGCATTGGCCACCGGCAGCCCGGTCAGATCGGCCACCATGGTCTGGAAATTCAGCAAAGCCTCCAGCCGGCCCTGCGCGATTTCCGGCTGATAGGGGGTATAGGCCGTGTACCACGCCGGGTTTTCCAGAATATTGCGCTGAATGGCCGGCGGCGTGACGGTGCCGTAATAGCCCTGCCCGATCAGGCTGGTCAGAACCCGGTTCTTGTCCGCCACCGCGCGCATCCGCTGCAATAACCCGGCCTCGGACAGCGGCTGCCAGTCCAGCGCCTGCTGCTGGCGAATAGCCCCCGGCACGGTCTGTTCGATCAGCCCGTCCAGATCGGGCGCCCCGACCACGGCCAGCATCTCGTCCATCTCGGCGGGGCTGGGGCCGATATGACGGCGGTTCGCAAAATCATCGGGGTGATAGTCTGTCGGGGTCCATTTCGCCATGTCAGGCCCTTTACCGTCAAAGATGCTGCAAGATGTTCACAAGATTGCCTTCTGGGTCGCGCAGAAAAACCCGCCGCACGCCCCAGTCTTCGGTCACCGGGCCATAACAGACCGCATCGCCCGCCCGCGCCACCACCGGGTCAAGGTCATCCACCTCGACCGACAGACAGGGCAGATCGGTGCCCGCCCCGCCCTCGCGGGCCATGGACAGCTGCGTGCGCTGTTCCCCTGCCCCCAGCGTGACGATGAAACCGTGATCCATGATCAGATCCATCCCCAAAACCCCGCGATACCAATCGGCCAAAAGCCGCCGGGTCGCGGGCGGGCAGGTTCGGGACGATGCGCAACACAGCCATGTTTCTTCGTTGCCCAAATACCCCTGCACCGCCCCCACCACGGGCGCGGCGCTGCGGGTTCAGCCGATCAGGTCGTGATAGGCGGCCTCGTCCATGAAACCGGACAGATCGACGCCACCGGCGGGCTTGATACGGAAAAACCACGCCGTCATCGGGTCGTCATTCACCGCGCCGGGGGTGTCGGGCAGGTCCGCATTCACGGCTGTGATCACACCCGCCACCGGCGCCACGATGTCCGAGGCCGCCTTGACCGATTCGATCACCACGATTTCCTCGCCCGCCGCGACCTCGCGGCCTTCCTCGGGCAGTTCGACAAAAACCACGTCGCCCAACTGCTCGCTGGCATGTCTGGTGATGCCGACGACGATTTCGTCGCCCTCGGCGCGCAGCCATTCGTGATCCGGGGTATATTTCAGCATGGGGTCGCTCCTCAGCGTTTGTAAGCGGGGGTGATGAAAGGCAGGGCGGTGATGTCGGCGGGCAGGCGCTTGCCGCGCAGTTCGGCCCAGACAACCGTGCCCGGCACAAGGTCCGAGGGCAACAGCGCCATCGCCACAGGCCCGCCCACCGTCGGGCCAAAACCGCCGGAACAGACCTGCCCCAGACGCCGGCCATCGGTTTCGGCGCTGAACAGCGGCACACCGGCGCGTATCGGGGCGCGGCCCTGCGGGCGCAGGCCCATGCGGATGCGGGCCGGACCCTCGGCCAGTTCGGGCAGAATGCCCGCCGCGCCGGGAAAGCCCCCGGCTCGCGCGCCATCCAGCCGCCGCACTTTGGGGATGGACCAGCCCAGACCGGCCTCGGCCGGGCTGGTATCGCGGTCCATGTCATTGCCATAAAGCGGCATCCCGGCCTCCAGCCGCAGGCTGTCGCGCGCGCCAAGCCCGATCGGCGCGACCGCCGGGTTGGCCAGCAAGGCCCGCGCCAGATCGACCGCACGATCAGCCGGGACCGAGATTTCAAACCCGTCCTCGCCGGTATAGCCGGACCGGCTGATCCACAGCGCCACCCCGTCCCAGTCATGGTCGGCCACATCCATGAACCGCATCTGCGCTACGGCGGGCACCAGCGCGGCCAGCGCGGCCTCGGCCCGCGGGCCTTGCAGCGCCAGCAGGGCGCGGTCGGTGACGGGTTCGATGCTGACCCCATCCAGCGTCGACAGATGCGCAATATCCTGTTCGGCACAGGCGGCGTTCACCACCACGAACAGGTGATCGCCCTTATTGGCGACCATCAGGTCGTCCAGCACCCCGCCTTCGTCATCGGTGAACAGGCCGTAACGCTGCCGCCCCGGCGCCAGACCCATCAGGTCGGCGGGGATCAGCCGTTCCAGCGCCTGCGCCGCATCGACGGCCTGCCCGGACGGCGCGCGGACAATCACCTGCCCCATATGACTGACATCGAACAGCCCGGCATTGGCGCGGGTCTGCAAATGTTCGGCCAGCACCCCCATCGGGTATTGGACGGGCATATCCCAACCCGCGAAAGGCACCATTTTCGCGCCCAATTCGACATGCAGATCATAAAGCGGCGTGCGCCGGTATTCGGTCATGTGACATCCCCCTCCGGCCGGTTGACGGCCTGATTGCACGGACGTGATGTCCGCGACTGGATGCCCCCTCTGTCCCCACCCTTTTCAGGGCGCCTGAGATCGTTATCCCTTCGGCGGGCCACCCGTGTGCCGGGGGCCACTCTCCAGAGCTTTGGTCGGATGACGGTCCTTTTGCCTGAGAGTTCGCCGGGGCGGCTGCTCCTTCGGCACTGGCGCTTGTGCCAGCTTCTCCCGAAATCCGTGCTGATCGCTAGCCGCCGTTGCGCGGCAAAGCAAGTGTTTTGTCGCGCCCCCCTCAGATCGTCACGTTCAGCGCGCCACCATCCAGCAGCAGGTTCTGGCCGACGATGAACCGCGCCTGCTGGCTGCACAAGAACGCGCAGGCGGCGCCGAAATCATCGGCCCGGCCATAGCTGTGGGTCGGGATCGTGGCCTGACGCTGTGCCCGCGCGTCGTCCAGCGCAATGCCCTGCGCGCTGGCCACGCCACCATCCAGCGCATCGGCGCGGTCGGTGGCGTGAATGCCCGGCAGCAGGTTGTTCACGATCACCCCCTGCCCCGCCACCTGCCGGGCCATACCCGCGACAAAGCCGGTCAGCCCGGTGCGCGCGGTATTGGACAGCCCCAGCACCGCAATCGGGGACCGCACCGCAGCCGAGGTGATGTTCACCACCCGCCCCCAGCCGCGTTCCGCCATGCCCGGCACCAGCGCCTGCATCAGCGCGATGGCGGTCAGCATATTGGCGTCGATGGCGCGGATAAAATCGTCGCGGTCCCAGTCCAGCCAGTTGCCCGGCGGCGGCCCGCCCGCGTTATTGACCAGAATATCCACCTGTCCGGCGGCCCCCAGCACCCTGGCGCGGCCTTCCGGGGTGGTGATGTCGGCGGCAACGGGCTGGACCTGCACGCCGTATTGTTCGGCAATCTGCCACGCGGTCTGGGTCAGCGGGCCATCGCTGCGGGCGTTGATGACCAGATCGACACCCTCGGCGGCCAGCGCCTCGGCGCAGCCGCGCCCCAGCCCCTTTGACGCCGCACAGACCAGCGCGCGCTTGCCGGTGATTCCCAGATCCATGATGCACCCCTTCCCCTGACCCGTCACAGGCTGCGGCAGCGCGGCGGCGATGTCCAGATGCCTGCGCGGCCAGATGCCTGCCTTTGGGTTGCCAAGCCGCTGGCGGCTTCTTATCTGACCGACAGTGAAAACGGAGGCAAGATCATGGCAGAAGACCGCTTTCCCGGCTGGCACGGCACCACGATTCTGGCGGTCAGACGCGGCGGCAAGGTCGTCGTGGCGGGCGATGGTCAGGTCAGCGTCGGCCAGACGGTGATGAAGGGCAGCGCCCGCAAGGTGCGGCGCCTGTCACCGGGCGGCCACGACGTAGTCTGCGGCTTTGCCGGGTCCACCGCCGATGCCTTTACCCTGCTGGAACGGCTGGAAAAAAAGCTGGAATCCGCCCCCGGTCAGCTGCAACGCGCCGCGGTCGAGCTGGCAAAGGACTGGCGCACCGACAAATACCTGCGCAATCTTGAAGCGATGCTGATCGTCACCGATGGCCAGCAGGTTTTCGTCGTCACCGGCGCCGGTGACGTGCTGGAACCCGAACATGACGTCGCGGCCATCGGCTCGGGCGGGAATTTCGCCCTGGCGGCGGCGCGCGGCCTGATGGAAACCGATCTGGACGCCGAAACCGTGGCGCGCAAGGCGATGGCGATTGCCGCCGATATTTGTGTTTATACCAACGGCAATCTGACGGTCGAGGAGATCAGCCCGCGCGGCTGACCCCAAAACCGCTTCCCCTTCAGAGGCCCTCCCCTCAGACGCCTTCTTTGTCGGCCAGCCCCTGCAACAGGGCCAGACGATCGCGCCGGAAATCGCCCGCGCGGGGCGTGACCTGCCCCATCTGGCGGACAAAGAACTGGCGATAATCGTCGCGTTCAAGGCAATAGGCCAACAGCTTGACCCCCTGCGGCGGATGGACCAGCGCAAGCGGCAGCACCGTGCGCTGGCTGTGCTGATCCGCCAGATCGGTATAGCCAAAGCGCACCGGCTGACAGGCGGCAATGGCCCCGTGCAGCAGCGCCAGATCATCCGCGCCCGCAGCCGGCAGCGCCTCGCCGTGGTAATAGGCGGCGGGCCGCACATCCAGCGCCCGATACAGCCGCAACAGCAGCGCCCCCTCGGGGTCGGTGGCGGTCAGTTGCTGCAACGCGGTCTGCGCGGCAGCCGCGGTGACGGGGTCGCCACGGTGACCGGCCAATGCCAGCCCGCGCAGCGCCGCATCGCGCAGGGCCGGTTCCACGACCGGCACCGCCACGGCCCCCGCCGGACCGGCCACCCCGGCACCCGCCAGCGCCGCACCGGCGGCAAGACGGGTCGCCACTGCGCGGCGGGTCAGCATCAGGGGTTCGGGGGTGTCGTGGCCGGGTTTCATGGCCGTGGTCCTTGTCGTTTCAGGGTTTTGGGAAGGCCCGCAACCTGCCACAGCTGACCGCTTTGCCAAAGCGCCTTGGTTGAAACGCGCCATCGCCATCTTTAAGTGATGCGCGAATGTGACAGGAACCGCCCCGGAAACCGCCGATGACGCCCATCACCACCGACGATCTGCGCGCCGCCGTTCAGGCCGGCCACCTGTCCGAGGCACAGGCCGCCCGGCTGGCCACGCTGGCACAGGCCCGCGCCGGCATCCGCGACGGGCTTGGCCCCGATGACGAACCGTTCGAGCTGTTTCGCGGCTTTGCGGAAATCTTTATCGCCGTGGGCCTGCTGATCGGCCTGACCGGCATGGTCGGGCTGGCGGGGCTGATGGCCGACCCGGCGGCGGTGGCGGCCATCGGCGCGGTGCTGTGCCTGGCGCTGGCGTGGTATTTCACCCGTGTGCGCCGCATGGTCCTGCCATCCATCGTGCTGGTCTGTGGCTTTGCGCTGGCGGTGCTGACGCTGGCCACCTGGTGGCTGACCCGGAATGTCACGCTGGACAGCAATTTCAAGATGTTGGGCCTGACCGGCATCGGCATGACAGCCGCGTCGCTGGCGGCGTGGTATGCGCTGTTCCGCCTTCCTTTCACCATGCTGCTGATCGGGCTGTGCGGGCTGGCGGCGGTGTTTGTGCTGAACGACACCACCGTGTGGCAGGACTGGACCCGGATGCTGGACCTGACCGGCGCATCCGGCCTTGGCACCGGTGTGCTGGTGTTTGGCATGATCGCCGCGCTGGCGGGGCTGGCCTTTGACATGCGCGACCCGCACCGGCTGGGGCGGGCCTCGGCCAGCGCGTTCTGGCTGCACCTGCTGGCCGCCCCGGCCATCGTCAACACGCTGGCCATTACCGCGATGAATGCCGACAGCCCCGCCGCCACCTATGCCGGGCTGGCGGCGGTGCTGGCGCTGGTGACGCTGATCGCGCTGATCCTTGACCGCCGCAGCTTCCTGACCGCTGGCCTTGGCTATCTGGCGTGGCTGATCTGGGCGCTGACCAGCCGCAACGGCGCCGGGCTGGACTGGCCCGCCGTGCTGGTGCTGATCGGTGCCGCCGTGACCGCGCTGGGTGCGTGGTGGACCGGCCTGCGCGCCGCCCTGATGCGGCTGCTGCCGGAATTTCCCGGCAAGCACCGCCTGCCCCCTTACGAAAAAGGTGACCTATGACCGACCTGACCCCGCGAGAGATCGTGTCCGAACTGGACCGCTTTATCATCGGCCAGACCGACGCCAAACGCGCCGTGGCCGTCGCCCTGCGCAACCGCTGGCGGCGCAGGCAACTGGCCGATGACCTGCGCGACGAGGTGTATCCCAAGAACATCCTGATGATCGGCCCGACCGGCGTCGGCAAGACCGAAATCAGCCGCCGTCTGGCCAAGCTGGCCAACGCCCCCTTCATCAAGGTCGAGGCCACCAAGTTCACCGAGGTCGGCTATGTCGGGCGCGACGTGGAACAGATCGTGCGCGACCTTGTGGACAGCGCCATCGTCGACACCCGCGAACGGATGCGCGAACAGGTCAAGGCCCGCGCCCACAAAGCTGCCGAGGACCGCGTGGTCGAGGCCATCGCCGGCACCGACGCCCGCGAGGCCACCCGCAACATGTTCCGCGACAAGCTGAAACGTGGCGAGCTGGACGACACCGTGATCGAGCTGGAGCTGACCGATACCAGCAACCCCATGGGGATGATGGAAATTCCGGGCCAGCCCGGCCTTGGCAACATGATGGATCTTGGCGGGCTGATGAAGGCCTTTGGCGGCCGCCGCGTGCGCCGCAAGGTCACGGTTGCCGAAAGCTATGAACTGCTGATCTCGGAAGAGGCCGACAAACTGCTGGATGACGAGGTCGTCAAGCAAACCGCGCTGGAAACCGTGCAGGAAAACGGCATCGTCTTCATCGACGAAATCGACAAGGTGGCGGCGCGTCAGGAAACCCGCGGTGGCGACGTCTCGCGCGAGGGGGTCCAGCGTGACCTGCTGCCGCTGATCGAGGGCACGACCGTCAGCACCAAATACGGCCCGGTCAGGACCGACCACATCCTGTTCATCGCCTCGGGGGCGTTCCATGTCGCCAAACCCAGCGACCTGCTGCCCGAATTGCAGGGCCGCCTGCCAATCCGGGTAGAGCTGAAGGCGCTGACCGAACAGGATTTCATCCGCATCCTGACCGATACCGACAATGCCCTGACCCGGCAATATACGGCGCTGATGGCGACTGAACAGGTGACTGTGACCTTTACCCAGGACGGCATCGCCGCGCTGGCCCGCATCGCCGCCGAGGTCAATGCCAGTATCGAAAACATCGGCGCGCGCCGCCTTTATACCGTCATTGAACGCGTGTTCGAGGACCTGTCCTTCGCGGCCCCCGACCGGGGCGGCGAGACAGTGACTGTCGATGCCGCTTTCGTCGAATCGCATGTGGCGGAACTGGCGCGCGCGACTGACCTGTCGCGCTATGTGCTGTAACGGAACTTTCGCGGCAGGCGGGGGTTGGGCCAGCAACGACCTATCCCCCTTCCTTGCCAGAGGTTCAAAATGTTCAACATGTTCGGCGGCCTTCTGGGGCTGATCATCTTTGCCCTCGACATCTGGGCCATCGCCTCGATCATCAACACGAACGAGCCAGTCGGCACCAAGATCCTGTGGATTCTTCTGGTCGCCGTGCTGCCGGTGGTGGGGCTGATCATCTGGTGGTTTGCTGGCCCCAAGGCCAATTACAACCGCATGTAAGCCCTCGCTTCTGTCTTAAATACCTTCAGGGGGTGAATGCCCCCTGGCGCAGAGGGGGCGCGAGCGCCCCCTTTTTCCCACCCCCATGACGGCCCTTCAATTACAGCCCCATGACAGACAGGCCGGTTACATGCCCAATGGCCTCAGCCATATCACGCTGATCACAGCCGATCTGGACCGGCTGGAACAGATCCTGATCCGGGTTCTGTCGGCGCGAAAGGTCTATGACAGCGGCGATGACAGCTTTTCGCTGTCACCCGAACGGTTTTTCCTGATCGGTCAGGGCGCGGGCGCTGTCTGGGTGGCGATCATGGCTGGCCCGTCCCTGCCCGAACGCAGCTATAACCACATCGCCTTCAGCATGGCCGAGGCCGAATATGACCACTGCCTGACCCAGATCAGGGCATTAGGGCTTGAAATCAGACCGTCCCGCGAAAGGGTCGAAGGCGAAGGCAGGTCGATATATTTCCACGACCACGACAATCACCTGTTCGAATTGCATACCGGCACGCTGGACCAGCGGCTGAAACGCTATGCACAGGGCAAGCCCGCCTAACGCCGCAAATAGACGTAATAGGCCCCGCCCCCGCCATGTTTCTGATGTGCAGGCACGACTTGCAACACATGCGGCGCCAGCGGCGGCTGGTGCAGCCATGCCGGAACCTGATGGCGCAGCACGCCCTGCCGGATGGGAATGGGGCCGCCATCGTCATTGGGCTTGCCCTTGCCGGTAATCACCAGCACCAGCCGCCGCCCTGCAGCCGCCGATTTCAGGATAAACCGCATCAGTTCGGGATGGGCGATGGCCAGCGTCATGCCGTGCAGGTCGATGCGCGCCTCGGGGCGCAGCTTGCCACGGCTCAGGCGTTTATGGGTCTTGTGATCCATACGCAGCGGATGCGCGGCCAGCGCGGTGGCGATATCGGGCGCCAGATCATGCCCATGTCCATGCCCGCCATGGGCCTTTTCCCCAAGACGAAACCGCCGCGGCGAGGGCGGCGGGGTCACGTCGTGATGCAACGGCAGGCGCGGGCGCGGCTTGGGCGGTTCATCCTGCGGGGCAGGGTCCTGCGCCGGGCGCCTTGGGTGCAGGGGCGTGGCCGTGCGGGCAACGCGGGACCACAATTCGCGGTCCTCATCGGTCAGCTTGCCCCGACGTGCCATGGCTCAGCCAGTGGCGACCAGTTGCCAGTTCGGGTCATCCTGACCCATGTGGCGGGCAAAGGTCCAGATATCGCGCTGTTTGCGGGCGGCCTTGGGGTCGCCCTCGACCACCTCGCCGCTGGCATCGCGGGTGGCGACGATCAGTTCGCCCACAAAGCGGACGGTCAGTTCGGCCAGACCGGTCTGGGGGTCAAAGCTGGCGGCTTGCAGGGCGGTATCGCGGCTGCCCAGAAACTGGGCCTCGGTGGTCAGGCCGCGCGACTGGCGATCCGCGATCACGCTGTCCAGCGCCTCGGCCACGGCGGGGGCAAGGAAGGCGCGCACATCCGAAAGGTCACCGCGTTCGAACGCCATCAGGATCATTTCATAAGCCTGCCGGGCGCCGTTCAGGAAGGGGGTGACGGCAAAGCCCGGTTCAACCGCTTGCATGGCGCGCAGGGCGGTGGCGATGGGGCTGCCGGGTTCGGCGTGATCGTCGATATCATCGGGTTCCGGTTGCGCATCCGGGGCCGGCACCGGGCGGATGGGCTGAGCCGGGGCGGGCCGGCCCTCGGGTTCGAACCCGCCGCGGGTGCCCAGAACATCGCGCAGTTTGAAAACCAGAAACAGCGCGATGCCGGCCAGAACAAGCAGTTGGATCAGGGAACCGGACATGGGCAAAACCTTCGGAAAGCGGCAATGGGGTGGTATCGGACAAGATGCAACCTATGTAGGGAACGGGCCACTTCAAGTCCAGCACAGGCCCGGCTGCGAAGGGAATACCATGTGGTTGCTTGTCCTGTTCATCCTGATCCCGATGATCGAGATCGCCCTGTTCGTTCAGGTCGGCGGCCTGATCGGGCTGTGGCCGACGCTGGCCATCGTGCTTTCAACAGCGGTGGCCGGGTCTTACCTGATGCGCCGGCAGGGGTTGCAGGCATGGATGGATGTCCAGCGGTCCATGACGCAACTGCGCGACCCGACGCGGCCCATGGCGCATGGCGCGATGATCCTGTTTGCCGGGGCGCTGTTGCTGACGCCGGGCTTTTTCACCGATGCCTGCGGCCTTTTGCTGCTGATCCCGGCGGTGCGCGACCGGCTGATGGCTTGGGTGGGTCGCCGCGTGGTGATGACCAGCCGCGTTCACGGCACGGGTTTCGGCCATCCGCCGCGGCCTGACGACATCATCGACGGCGAATACGAGGTTTACCAGCCGCGCCACGATGCCCCCACCCTGCCCCCGCGCCCGCCCCGCGATGGTGCCTCTGGCTGGACCCGGCATTGAAGCCGTGGCACCGGCAATGTTAGAACCTCGCCAAACGCTATTTTCACAGGGATGACGACATGACCGACGAAACACAGGCCAACGGTGCCGACGCCGCCGCCGAAGCCCCGCAACAGCAGGTCCGCCTGCAAATTCTGGCGCAATATATCCGCGATCTGTCGTTTGAAAACATCGTCGCGCAAAAGGGTCTGGCCGATGCCAATGTCCAGCCCGAACTGACCATTCAGGTCAGTCTGGACGCCCGCAAGCGGCAGGCCGATCACCAGTACGAGGTGATCCAGAAGCTGAAAGTGACCTCGGTCAACAAGGCCGACCAAAGCCCGCTGTTCTTGTGCGAGCTGGACTATGGCGGGCTGTTCCACGTCGAAGGCGTCCCCGAGGATCAGCTGCACCCCTTCCTGATGATCGAATGCCCGCGGATGCTGTTTCCGTTCACCCGCCGCGTGGTGTCGGATGTGACCCGCGACGGCGGCTTCCCGCCGGTCAATCTGGACCCGATCGACTTTGTCGCGCTGTATCGTCAGGAAATCGCCCGCCGGATGCAGGCTGAAAAGCCCGAAGGCCAGCCGCTGTCCTGATCGCGCCCTGACGCGCTTTCCAGCCCGCGGTTCGCTTGCGCGCCGCGGGCTGTTGGTTTTCTGACACTTGGCAGGCAGGATAAATGGCACGACAGGCGAAACGGGCATGGCAGCGCATGTTGTCCGGGCGCAGGCTGGACCTGCTGGACCCGACGCCCTTTGACATCGAAATCGCGGATATCGCCCATGGGCTGGCCTTCGTGGCGCGCTGGAACGGGCAGACGCATGGCGACTGGCCCTATTCCGTGGCCGAACATTCGCTGCTGGTGGAAAGGCTGTTTGCCCGCGACAATCCGCAGGCCAGCGCGGGCGACCGTCTGGCCGCGCTGCTGCATGACGCGCCGGAATATGTGATCGGGGACATGATCAGCCCGGTCAAGGCCGCGCTGGGGCGCGAATATGGCGAAATGGATCACCGCATCGCCGCCGCCATTCACCGCCGCTTTGGCCTGCCTGCGGCGCTGCCGGTGGCGCTGAAACGTGCCATCAAGGCCGCCGACCGGATCTCGGCCTGGCTGGAGGCCATCCAGATCGCCGGATTTTCCCGCCCCGAGGCCGACCGCCTGTTCGGTCGTACCTGCGGTGACAAGGCAAAGGGCATGGACATCACCCTGCGCCCGCCGCGCGCAGTGCGCGACGATTTCATCCGCCGCTTTGATACGTTGATTGCTGAAATGGATGATCGCGGCTGATTGCCAGATCGTCCAGCGATCCGTTTTTTTCCAGATGCTCTTTCACCCAGCGCGGTTGACGGCCACGCCCGGTCCAGGTTTGCGACGCATCAGCGGGGTTGGCATATTTCGGGGCAACCACGCTGCCTTTGCGTGTTTTGCCGCCCGTCAGCTCGCCCAGATTAAACCCGAATTGGCGCACGGCCTCTTCGGCGGCGGCCAGCGCCTCGCGTTTCTTGCGCTCCTCGAAACCGGAAATCGCGCGGTCAACCTTGTTGCGCAGTTCGCGAAGCTCTTTCAGGGAAAGAGTTTCAAGATCCAAGTCCATTCCCAACACCTTTTCAAAGATGGTTATACCACCCGTAAAAAGGAATTTCGCAGGCTTCGCAAGCTGGCAATAGGATTTAATGCAGAAAATGGTTTATTTCGGGCTGCGTTTGGCCAGAATCCGCTGCAATGTCCGGCGATGCATATGCAAACGGCGGGCCGTTTCGCTGACATTGCGGTCGCATTGTTCGTAAACGCGCTGAATATGTTCCCAGCGCACGCGATCGGCTGACATCGGGTTTTCCGGTGGGGGCGGCAGGGCCTCGCCCTGTGCCAGCAGCGCGGCGGAAATGTCATTGGCATCCGCGGGCTTGGACAGGTAATCGGTCGCCCCCATCTTGACCGCCGCCACCGCCGTGGCAATCGCGCCATAGCCGGTCAGCACGATGATCCGCGCATCTTCGCGCGATTCGCGCAGCATTTCGACCACGTCCAGACCGCTGCCATCCTCCAGCCGCAGATCGACGACGGCAAAGGCGGGCGGTGCCTCGGCCACCAGCCGCTTGGCCTCGGCGACGGACAGGGCGGTCGTGGTTCTGAAGCCGCGCTTTTCCATCGCACGGGCCAGTCGAGACACGAAAATCTCGTCATCATCGACCAGCAACAGGGACGGGTCGGCTTTCAGAAGGTCAGGCGTATCCGCAGGCATATCGGCGTCATCTCCAACAGGTGTGCCTGACATTTAGGCCGCTGCGCCGGGATGTGCAAATTTTACCGGCCAGCGGCCACATCCAGAAAACAGGCGGTGCCCTGCGCGATCTGTTCGGGGCTGGCCTCGCGGCCAAAGAATTCGACCGTGCCGGCCTCGGGCAGGACCAGATAGGTATTGGTCATGTGGTCGACCAGATAGAAATCGGGGTCTTCGTCCTGATGCGCCTTGTAATAATTGCGCCACAGCTTGTTCACATCCGCGATTTCCTGTTCGGACCCGGTCAGCCCCAGCATTTGCGGATGCAAGACATCAGTGAAATCGCGCAAAACCTCGGGCGTGTCGCGTTTAGGATCGACGCTGATGAAAACCTGCCGGACATCGTAACCGCGTTCCGCCAACAGATCGACCGCCTCGGCATTGCGGGCATTATCCAGCGGACAGACATCGGGGCAGAATGTATATCCGAAATACAAAAGCGAGGGTTTGGAAAAGACCTGTTTATCCGTCACCCGGTCGCCATTTTCATCGGTCAGGGTAAATGCGCCGCCAAGGTTGCCGGGCAGAACGCTTTTGCGGCAGGGCGTGAAAATATCGTCCTGCCGCGCCGACCCCAGCCACAGCCAACCCGTTACCAGAACCAGCACCGCCGCCAGCGTGCCCAAAGCCAGAATTTTCCTGTCGCCCATCTTGCGCCCCCCGAAATGAAAACCAACTGCGCCCGATTGATCGCCTATCCCGGCGCGGTTATCAATCTTGCACAATGACGCAGGGGGCACAGACATGCCGTTAATATCGCTGTCCGATCAGGGAAACGGTTTTTCGCCCGAACCGATCCGCCTGCGCACGCTGGTGCAGTTGCGCTGGGTGGCGGTGGCCGGACAACTGGCGGCGGTGGCCTCGGCCTGGGGGTTGGGGGTGCGCTTTCCGCTGGTCGCGGCGCTGATCGCCATCGGCATCGCGGTGTCGCTGAACCTGCTGCTGGCGCTGCGGCCCCGGCCCCGCGTCTCGCGCCCCGAGGCGATGCTGCAACTGGGTTTCGACCTGATCCAGATCTCGACGCTGCTGGCGCTGACCGGGGGTATCTCGAACCCGTTCGCACTGTTGGTGCTGGTGCCGGTGACCATTGCCGCCACCGCGCTGGACCAGCGCAACACCGCCATTATCGGGGCGCTGACGGTGGTGATGATCTCGCTGACCAGCTGGCAGGCGATCCCGCTGCGCGACCTGACCGGGGCAGAGCTGCGGATGCCGCATCTGCTGGCGCTGGGGCACTGGACGGCAGTGGTGATCGGGGTGGTGTTCTTTGCCGGTTACGCCCACCGCGTCGCGACCGAATTCACCGCCACCACCGACGCGCTGTTTGCAACCCGCATGGCGCTGGCGCGGGAACAAAAGCTGCAACATCTTGGCGGCATCGTGGCTGCGGCGGCGCATGAAATGGGCACCCCGCTGGCCACGATCAAGCTGGTCAGTTCCGAACTGGCCGATGAATTGCCCGATCGCCCCGATCTGGCCGAAGACCTTGCCCTGCTGGTGCAATCAGCCGATCGCTGCCGCGATATCATGCGGTCCATGGGTCAGGCCGGAAAGGACGATCTGTTGCTGCGCATGGCCCCGCTCGAGGTGATCCTGGAAGAGGCCGCGAGCCCCCATGCCGACCGCGGCAAGCAATTGCTGATCGAGGCCACGGCCCGCGACGACAGCCCGGTGCCGATGATGCAGCGCGACCCCGGTGTCATTCACGGGCTGCGCAACCTGATCCAGAACGCCGTCGATTTTGCCCAGACCCGCGTGCGGGTCACGGCGGAATGGTCGCGCAACCGGCTGGTGGTAACCATCGCAGATGACGGTCCGGGCTTTACCCCGGCGATGCTGGCACGGGTGGGCGATCCGTTCCTGACCACCCGCCGCCCGGCCCCCGCGCGTGGCGAATACGAGGGGATGGGCCTTGGCCTGTTCATCGCCAAGGCGCTGCTGGAACGGTCCGGCGCGCGGCTTGGCTTTGCCAATGGCACACCCGGCGCCCGCATCACCGTGGACTGGCCCCGCGACCGGATCGAGGCCTCGGACCGCCAGATTTTGGGAAAAAACCCGGAAATCCGGGCCTGACGTGGTCCCGTTAATGGTTTTTTAAAACCTTAGGTTGTATGACTGTCCCAAAGGCATGTTTCTTGGGGGGCATCATGGCCACCGCACTGACGGCTATTCTGGCGGGGACGATCTCGGTTCTTCTGGCGCTGCTGCTGATGCGCCGCTTCGATCCGGCGGCACATGGCGGCACGCAGGACCTTCATAAACCACTGCACCCCATCGTTTTTCTGTTCCGCGACAACACACTTGTCGATGCCACGGCACCCGCCCGCGCCTTGCTGGCCGATCTGCCCGGTGGCAGCGACTGGGCACGGCTTTCGGCATGGCTGGCGCAGCGATTCGGCACCGACGCACCGCCGTCGGGGTCACAGGCGGAACTGGTCAGCACCGGTGACACCGCCACCCATCTGCGGGTCGAGGATCTGGGCGGTGGCCTGCGGCGGCTGACCATCTGCGACCCCGCCAATACCGAGGCCGGGCTGGTCGTTGATCCGCTGGCCCATTCCGCGCAGATGCATGAAATCGCGCTGCTGCGGCGGTCTGTCGACGCCTCGCCGATGCTGGCCTGGCGGCAGGGCGGGGATGGCATCACATGGGCCAATGCGGCCTATCTGAAACTGGCCGAGGCCCAGACCGGCGAACCGACGCTGTGGCCGCTGCCGGCGCTGTTCGACCTGCCCGCCGATATGGTGGCTGGCCAGCCATTCCGAATGCCGCTTCAGGTCGGGCCGGACCAGTTGTGGTTCGACTGCACCGCCTCGGCCGATGGCGATCAGGTCATGGTCTGTGCCCTGCCTGCCGACAAGACCGTGCGCGCCGAACGCAGCCTGCGCGAATTTGTGCAAACCCTGACCAAAACCTTTGCCGACCTGCCCATCGGGCTGGCGATCTTTGACCGCGAAAGGCGGTTGCAATTGTTCAACCCGGCGCTGATCGACCTGACCGGTCTGCCCACCGGGTTTCTGATCGCGCGCCCAACGCTGCACGCGCTGCTGGACCGGCTGCGCGATGCGCGCATGGTCCCCGAGCCCAAGGATTATCGCAGCTGGCAAAACCAGATCTCGAATCTGGAGGCAGCGGCAGCATCGGGGCATCATGTCGAAACCTGGAACCTGCCCGGCGGCCAGACCTATCGCGTGACCGGCCGTCCGCATCCTGACGGCGCGGTGGCTTTCCTGATCGAGGATATTACCTCTGAAATCTCGATGACGCGGCAATTCAGGTCTGAACTGTCGATGGGGTCACAGCTTTTCGACGCGCTGGACGATGCGCTGGCGGTATTTGGCAGCGACGGGCAGATGCTGATGTGCAACCGCGCCTATCGCCACCTGTGGCAATGCGACCGAGAGGCGCTTGGCCCCGCGCTGGACCGCTGGCGGGGGGCACATGACCCCGCCGATATTGCCCCCCTGCACGACGCCCTGACCGAGGTCGAGGGCAAGCGCCTGATCCATGGCGCCCTGTCCGGTGGGCCGCAGGGACCGCTGCGCTGGTCTGTGGCGGCGATTCCGGGCGCGCGCCGGATGGTGACCTTCAGCAGCCGCGCGCCAACGCTGACCGGCGGCGCCGAAACCGGCCCCCGACCAAACACCGCATCCCCGCGCCGGGCCTGACCACAGCCGTCAGCGCCCCGCCCCTGTCATGCACCGGATGCGGGCCGGTGTGGTTCGGCCCTTTGCGTGTCGCCGGGTTACCCGTATGGGGCGATCACCGGGCAATGGCAGGACGCCGCCACATCACCGCCGGGGGGCATCGCGACGCTGCGACGACAGATGCTGGCCGTCTTGGGCCGGTGCTTTGGCTTGTGCTTTCTGGGGTTGGTCAGGACAGCGCGGACTGGCCAGCTGCACCCACCGGATCGGTACCACGCAAACAACACTGCGACCGGGGCACATATCGCGCACCCCTTGGTCGCAACAGACGCTGCCGACGCGACCCCCGCATCCCGATCAGGCACCACCCGACCAAACTCCAACGGGCGCTGCACGCAAATGGTCGCGCGCGGGGTAATCGGGGGAAGCATCCCGGCGTGGCACCCCGGGATGGCCGCGCTGCCGGGCTTGTGTCGGTCGGTCTTGGGACTGCCGGGGACCGGGCGGCTTGGTTTGCCGGCTGGCGGGTCAGTGGCTGGCGGGTTGCGAGGGGGGTGGCGGCGGGCTATGGCGGGGCGATCACAATTGCCGCGCCCGTCACGAAAGGGGCCAGACCATGCTGCCCGCCTCGGTTCGCTTTGTTATTATTGCCCAAGCCCGCAGCGGCTCGACCCTGTTGCGCCACGCGCTGAACGCCCATCCGCAGATCACCTGCCATGGCGAAATCCTCAGCCGGGCGTGGATCAACGGGCTGATCCCCCCGGCGGCGCAGACATCCGATGACGCGCGGCTGCACAAGACCGCCCGCCCCGTGGTGCTGGGGCTGATGCCACAGCGCAATGACGACCCGGCAGGTTTCGTGCGTCAGCATGTGTTCGACACCGCGGCCAAGCCAGTCACCGGCTTCAAGATCATCTATGAGGATCTGTTCGACGACAGCGATTATGGCCACCGCATTCGCGGTTTTCTGCGCGCCGAAAACCCCGTTGTTATCCACCTGACCCGGCTGAACCCGCTGGCGGCCTATGCCTCTCGCAGGCGCATGACCGAACTGCGGATCAGCCATTCCGATGTCACCCCGGACGGCACTGCCAAGGCCCCCAAACTTACCCTGAAACGCAGCGAAGTCACTGGTTTCATCCTGCGGCAGGCGGCGTTGCGGGCACGGGTCGACGACCTGTTCCCGCTGGCGCATCCGCTAAGCTATGAGCATCTGCGCAGCCAGTTCCCGGCCCTTCTGGACCGGCTTGGCGCCGACCCCGCGCCTTTCACCGAGCGTCTGCACAAGCTGGGGTCATCCGACCTGCGCGACCTGATCGCGAATTACGACGATCTGGCCGATCTGGACGCCCCCCGGCCCGCGCGCGATCAGTAATCGCGCTCGTAGAACAGGCCGACGCTGCTGTCGCCATCGCTGCCAACCGAACCGCGCGCCGTCAGCGCCTTGCTGATGTCGAGGTTGATATTCAGCCGGGTCTTGCCGCTGTCATCGACGCTGACATCGGTATAGACATTTTCCGAGATATATTTCCCCGCCCGCAGGCCCACCTTGCCTTCGTCATCGGTGGTCAGGTCCAGATCGTCCAGCCCGGTCTGTTCGCGCAATTTGCCGACAATGCCGATCCCGCCCTGCCCGGCCAGCACCGCCACCGCATTGGCCAGCTGTGCGGCCTGAAGCGCGCTGATATTGTCCAGCCCGCGCCCGAACAGCAGATGCGACAGCACCTCTTCCTCGGGCAGGCTGGGGCTGGATTCGAACTTGATGTCGGGGTTATGCGCCTCGCCGTCGATGATGATGCGGGTCAGGATGCCGTCCTGTTCGGTTTCGGCCACCAGCCGCAGAACCGGGGTCATGCTGCCCTGCAATTCGACCAGCCCTTCGGTCAGCAGAAAGCGCTTGCCCAACAGGTCGACACGACCGCGGATCAGTTCCAGATGCCCGATGGGAATGACCTGCCGCGTGGTGCCGGTCAGTTGCAGGCTGCCGCCCAGTTCGGCATCGACGCCCCGGCCCCGCACGAAAACGCGGTTGGGCGCGTCGATGGTCAGGTCCAGCCGCATCGGGTGCGCTGGCGGCGTGGCGGCGGGCGCGGCCATCCCCGCCTCGCGCGAGGCGGCGCTGGGGAAAGGCGCCAGACCGGCCTTGGCGCGGGTCGCGCGCACCGGGCGGCGGTCGCCCAGATGGCGGATATCGGGAATGTCCTTGGCCCCGGTCGCGGCGGAAGGAATGCGGATTTCCGTCGCCCCAAGGGCCACGCGCCCCGAAATCAGCGCCCCTGCCGCCTGCGGTCCCGAAATGCGCACGGTTCCGTTCGCGGTGGTTTCATACAGGTTGGGGTCGCGCAGCACGACATTGTCAAACACCACCTGCACATCCATCACCCGCTGACCGCGCAGATCGACCGGACCCGAAACGCGGATCGCGCCCCCCGCCGCGACATTGCCGCGACCGTCAAGGTTAATGCGGCCACGGTCGAAATCGGCGCGCAGGTTCACATTGTCCATCCGCACCCCCAGCTTGGGGTCCGACAGCCGGCCATCGGGCAGGGTCAGGCGACCGGTCAGGGCCTCAAGCCCCGGTTTTCCGGCCATGCGCAGATCGAACGTCACCGGCCCCTCGACCGAGCGCGTGCGCAGGAACGGGTTGGCCAGCGCGGCATCGCTGTTGCCGGTGATGCGCAGGTCGCTGTCGCGGCCATTACGGGCCAGACGCCCGTCAATATTGGCGCGGGTGCCGCCCGGCCCTTCGGCGTTCAGATCCATGACGAAATCGCGTTCGGTCTGGCGGACGGTGCCGCGCAGGCTGGCCGGGCCGGGGAAGGACGGCACCACCAGCCCCAGATCAGTCAGCTGCGCCTGAAGGTTCAGCGCCCCGGCAGGGTCACCATCGGCCACGATGCGCAGTTGCGGGTTTTCCGCGTTCAGCCGCGCGATCGACAGCTTGTCACCCTGCTGGCTGGCGGCAAGGTCGAACCGGGTGGTGCCGCGCAGCACCGCATCGGCGCGCGGGTCGCCCACGGTCAGGTTGCTGCCGCTGCCCTGCGCGGTGATGCGCCGGGTTTTGCCATCATCGGTCACATGCCCCGAGGCCTGCAAAGCCCCGCCAAACCCCCGGCCCAGAAAGGCCAGACTGGCGGCCTGAATATCGGCGGTCACATCGGTCTGGCCACCGCCAACCGTGCCGCGCGCTCGCGCCTTGATGCGGGGGCTGTCGACGAATGCCTCGTCAATGGCAAAGACGCCGTCGCGTTCGGTGGCGGCCACCAACAGCTTGCTGTTGCCCTTGAAGGCGCCGTCGATCTGGGCCTGCCCCAGCGCCAGATCCTGACCGGTGCCGCTGATCTTCAGCCGCCGGCTGCCGTCGGGCGCATCGACGAAAGCGCCGGTCAGGTCCAGCGCGCCGCGCCAGCCGCGCCCGAACACCGCCATCGAGCCAACCTTGACCGCGCCCTGCATATCGGTCTTGTCCGGGCCGATCATGCCTTGGGCATGGGCATCGACCTGATTGTTTTTCAGGCTGAACTGATCGACGCTGATGCTGCCATCGGCGCGCTGCGCCGCCTTCAGGTCCAGCACCGTGGTCCCCGGCGCGGCGCCTTGCGTGTCCTGCTGACCCAGCCGCAGCCCCTGCCCCGAGGCATTGACCTGCACCATCTGGTTGCCCGCCTCGTCGCGCAGCCGGGCCTGCCCTTTCAGGTTGCCCGCGAACTGGTGATACAGCCGGCCCACATCGGGAATGTCGAAACCGACCGTGGCGTCCATCTTGCCGGTGGCGAAATCGCCCTGCCCGTCGACCGACAGCTGGGGGTTGGCCAGACGCAGGGTTTCAAAGGTAAAGGTGTCGTCGTTTTCCTGCACGGCGACGGTCAGAGTGGTTTTGCCTTCCAGCGCGGAATCAATATCGGGCATCCCGGTATGCAGGTCGGTCAGCTGGCCGTTCAGGGTGATGCGGCGGGCGGTGCGCGGGCCGGTCATGGCGGCCTCGGCCTCCAGCGCGCCGGTCATGTCGGGGTCGATATCGGTCAGGCTGGGAACCGAGAGCGTGGCGCGGATGTCGCTGAAATCGGTGTTGACCGGGCCAGAGGCCTGAAACAGCACCTGATTGGCATCCACGGTCAGGTCGCGCAGTTGCGTGCCCTCGTCGTCGCGGCGCGCGCTGAGGGTGATCACCGACTGGCCGCGCAACAGCCCGTCGACCTGATCCTGATCGACGGTGATGTCGGTGCCGGTCACCTGCGCCTCGGCGTCGAAAGCCCCGTTCAGCACGGTGTAATAGCCGGTCAGATACGCATCCGCCCGCCCCGACACCGCCCGCCCGGACACCCCGGACAGCCGCGACAGGTCGGTATACCGCGCCGCCACCTCGCCCGAGACGGTAACGCCGCTGCCCAGACCGTCGGCGCGCAGATCGGCCATCAGCCCGTAATCGGCGCCGCTGACTGTCAGGCCGGTCAGGTCAACCGCGTTGCCCGGCGTCCAGTCAAAGGCGGTGTGGCCGGTCAGCTTGTCGCCCACCGCCTGCGCCATGCCCGGATCGGTCATTGCCACGCCATCCGCCGCGATTTCGATGCTGCCATCGACACCGGTCAGGCGGCTGCCCTGCAACCGCACCTTGCCGCCGCCGGTCAGCGCCAGCCGGGAAATGGTCATATCGGCGCGGGTCACGTCCTGAATCTGCGCCTTCAGCGTCCAGTCGTCGCCCTGCGCCGCGTCATAGGTCAGGTCCAGCAGACCGGCCTGAACCTGATTTTCGGGCGCGAAAGGCAGGCGCACAGGCAGGGTCTGCGCGCCCGCGTCACGACCCAGCGCGATGTTCAGCTGCGCGCTGGTGGGGGCGTGTTTTTCATTGACCTCGACCGCGCCGGTGACGGTCAGGGCCTCGGTCGCCAGCGACAATTCCGGCACCGACAGGCGCCCGTTCTGGCCGCGCCAGCCCTTGGCGACAAGCCGCGACTGGTGGCCAAAGAAATCGCGGCTGTCGCCCTGCACCAGCGCCGCGACATCGCCGCCGATATTCAGGCTGAACGCGGTTCCGGGGCTGCCATCCGCACCCGGCCCGGCCTTGACCATGGCCTGCCCGGTAATGCGTGGCTGGCCGTCGGTCGCCAGCCGGATATCGGCATTGAAATCGCTGATCGGGCCGTCACCCTTGATATGCGCCTGCACCGCCGGGTCGCCGGGCAGGTCGGCCAGCGTGGACAGGAACCCGCCCTTGGCCTCGTCCAGCGTCAGGTCAAGGTTCAGAACCTTGGTTTTATTGGAATATCCGGCATCCAGGACAAAGCTGCCGCGCTGTCCGTCCTGACGTTCGATGGTCAGGTCCGCGCTGCCTTCGCCGCCGGCCAGCTGCATCTGACCCGCGACGGAAAACACTGCCTCTTGCCCGATCAGCGACGGGTCCACATGCACCCGCGCGGCGGCGATTTTGGCGATGCGCAGCGACACCGGCAGTTCGGGCAGCGCGAATTCGAAATCCTTCGCCTCCAGCTTGCGACCCTGTTCGCCCTCGCTGACGGGGGCGCGCCGGACCTCGATTTCGGCGGCGGACAGTTCGTCGATCTCGACCCGCGCCAGCAACAGCGCCGAACGCTGCCACTGGATCGCGCCATCGCGCAGCACCAGCCATTCACCATCCGCATCCGAGATGGAGATGGTGTCAAAACGTGCGCGCGAGGACAGCGCCCCCTGAAAGCCGGTGATCACCACCTTGCGCCCGGCCCCGGACAGCTTTTCCTCAAGAAAGCGGGTGACAAAGCCCCGGTCATCCTCGACCTGTTGGGAAATTTCGGCGGCGCTTTGGGCGCGCGGGGCACCGGGCAGCGCCAGCAGCGGCAGGATGGCAAGCAGCAACAGCGACAGAAAACGGATCATCAGAATGCCTGCCCCAGACCAAGGTAAACCTGAATGCCATTGCCGGTGTCGCCACCGCCCACCGGGCCGGCCACGTCAAAGCGCAACGGCCCGATCGGGGTCAGGTAACGCAACCCCGCCCCGGCCCCGGCGTGCCAGCCGCTGTCGCCCTGAAACGCGGTTTCGGTCCAGACCCGCCCGACATCGGCAAAGACCGCAAGCCCGATCTTTTCGCGCAGGCGATAGCGCAGTTCCGCGGTGGCGCTGGCGATGCTCATGCCGCCGGTCTTGATCTTGCCGTCGGGACCGTCGATGACCTCGACCCCCAGCGACTGATAGGGCTGGCCACGCACCGACCCGCCGCCGCCGGAATAGAACAGGTAATCGCGCGGTGTATCGGCAATCGCCGCCCCGGCGATGCTGCCAAACCGCGCCCGGCCTGCCAGCACCAGCTTGTTTTCACTGCCAAATCCGCGATAGGCGCGACCCTCGGCCAACAGCCTGATGCCGCTGCCGGTATCGCCAAACCCGTAAAACGGCGTGGCCTCGGCCGACAGCCAATAGCCTTTGGTCGGGTCATTGGGCACATCGCGCTTGTCCCATGTGACCGATGACGGCAGCGCCAGCACCCGGTAATTGGTGCGCCCGCCATCGTCGGTCACGCGCGAAAAGCGGTATTGCAGCGCGACATCGGCGCTGAGGCGGTCGGAATGGATATAGGTGCCGCCAAAGGACAGCGCGGCGATATCGGCCTCGTAATCCTCTTCGCGCTGGCGGGCCAGTTCCGCCTCAAGATAGGCGGTGATGTCGGGGTGCAAGGTCGCGGGCCGTTCCAGCCGCGCCTTGAACGAGGCATCGCGGCCACTGTATTTCGCCCCGATATCGGACACCGACACATCAAAGCGCAGCCGTTCACCGCCGCCGCGCAGGTTGCGGTGCATCCAATAGGCCGACACCATCGCGCCATCGGTGTTCGACAGCTCGAACCCGGCACCGGCGCGGCGCTTTTTCTGTTCGACCACCGCAAGGTCGACATCCATGCTGTTATCGGGGTTCAGCACCTCGGCCTCGGTCAGGGTGATGGCGGAAAACACGCCGCTGCGGCGCAGGCGCTTGCGCATCGTGTCCAGCGCGTCAGGGTCAAAGCGCTGACCCTTGGGAAAACCCGCGATCTTGGCCAGACGGCGCGGCGTCATCCGCTGATAGCCCTGCATGTTCAGCGTTCCGAATGTCACCACCGGACCGGGGTTCAGCCCGATGCGGCTGTCGACCGTGGCGCTGGGGTGATGGGCGGTGATGTCATTGACCACCACATCGGCCTTGGCATGGCCGTCCTTCCGCCAGGCGCGCACGCCCTCGGCAGCGGCGGATTTGATGGTGCCGGTGCCCGCCGTCTTGCCCACGGCATAGCCCTTGGGCAGGTCGGTCCGCGGCGACAGCGGCCCGATTTCGGCGCGCGAAAAGCTGAATTTCCGGCCCGGCTGGACCTCGATCACGGCATGGGTCACGCTGTCGGGGGCATCCAGCGGCGCGATCTGCGCGGCCTCGACCCCGTCCAGCCGGATGTTGATGACCGCGTCATAGCGGCCCTGATCATACAGCGCCCCCAGCACGCGCGCATAATCGGCGCGGGCGGCGGCCAGAATATCCTGCCCGGTAAAGCGGTTATCATCCAGCGCCGCATTGATCAGCGAGGTGTTGCGGATGGCGCGTTCCAGCCCGTCATCGCCGCCCTCGACCCGGATGGTCAGGTCGACGGGGCGCTCGGCCTCGCCCTTGGCGAACAGCTTGCCAAGCCCCGAAAATGGCGACGAGGACTGCGCCCAGACGCCGCCCGACCCCAGAATGACCATCAGCGATGCGGCCCAAGCCACGCTGCCCGACATGATTTTTTTCACGTTTCCGTTCCCTGCCCAGATGCCTTGGGAAACCATGGCAGGACAGGGCCGGAAAATCCAGTGCCGCAAGGGTATTTCTGCACAGAACGGCAGCGATATGTCGCCGGTGTGACCAGCCCGCCCACAGGCCCCGGCTGCGCCCGGCGGGGGCCGGCTGCGCGGCATCGGTGGTGGACAAGCCCGGCCCCGGCGCTTACGTTGCAAAACGTGAATATAAGGGGGCGGCATGGCTGTGGGCGATACCGACTGGATCGGCAGGTTCGACGGGCTGGACGGGCTGGAGGCCCCCGCCCGCCGCCTGCTGGCCGAGGGCAGCCGGGTGCTGCGCGTTCCCGCCGGCACCCAGGTCTTTGCGCCGGGCCAGTCCGCCGACAACCTGTTGCTGATGCTGTCGGGCACGGTGCGGGTGCAGCAGCGGTCCGAAACCGGGCGCGAGGTCATCCTGTATCGGGTGCGCGCGGGCGAAAGCTGTGTGCTGACCACCGCCTGCATGTTGGCCTTCGAGGATTATTCCGCCGAGGGTATCGCTGAAACCGATGCCACGGCGGTGGCCATTCCGCGCGCCACCTTCGATGCGCTGGCCGCCGATTCGGCAGCCTTCCGCAGCTTTATCTTTCGCAGCTATGCCCAGCGCATTACCGAATTGTTTACCCTGATCGACGATATCGTGTTCCAGCGCGTCGACATCCGGCTGGCCACCCGGTTGCTGGACCTTGCCGATGCGGACGATACCGTTCAAGCCACCCATCAAGTGCTGGCCAATGAACTGGGCACCGCGCGCGAGGTGGTGTCGCGCGCCCTGTCCGATTTCCAGCGTCGCGGCTGGGTCGAACAGGCCCGCGGCACCCTGCGCCTGACCGCGCGCGAGGCCCTGCACAGGCTGGCCCGCAGCGCCCGCTCGGGCTGAGGCTGCGGCATTGTGACCAAGTCACCGAACTTTCCACGACTTCGTGCGATAATCTTACGTTCATTGATTCCAGAAAGGGAACGTCATGACCAAGAACATGGGCAATATCGACCGCATCCTGCGCCTGATCGTGGCGGCGGTGCTGCTGTATCTGGCCTTCGGCACGCAATATGCGGCGGCAGGCGCGCTGCACTGGATCGCCATCGTCGTGGCGGCGGTGTTCATCGTCACCTCTCTGATCGGCAACTGCCCGCTGTATTCGATCATCGGCATCAAGACCTGCCCGCGCAGCTGATCAACAGCCACAATACAAGGAACATACCATGACCGGATATCCCGTCGACATGCGCATCAAGCCCCAGGTCACCGGCTTTTTCGACCCGGACACCAACACCATTTCCTATGTCGTGAAAGACCCGGCATCGGCCGCCTGCGCCATCGTCGATTCGGTCATGGATATCGACTATGCCGCCGGGCGCATCAGCCATCGCAGCGCGGACGAGATTATTGATTTCGTGCGCAAAAACGACCTGTCCGTCGATTGGCTGATCGAAACCCATGTGCACGCCGACCACCTGTCGGCGGCGCCCTATATTCAGGACAAACTGGGTGGCCAGCTGGGGATCGGGCGCAATATCACCATCGTGCAGGACACGTTCGGCAAGGTTTTCAACGAAGGGACCGAATTCCAGCGCGACGGCAGCCAGTTCGACCGCCTGTTCGACGATGGCGATACCTATCAGGTTGGCACCATGACCTGCTTTGCCATCCACACCCCCGGCCATACCCCGGCCTGCATGACCCATGTCATGGGCGATGCCGCCTTTGTCGGTGACACGCTGTTCATGCCCGATGGCGGATCGGCCCGCGCCGATTTCCCCGGCGGCGATGCCGGGGTGCTGTATGACAGCATCCAGAAGGTGCTGGCCCTGCCCGACGACATGCGCCTGTTCATGTGCCACGATTACGCACCCAATGGCCGCGAAATCCGCTGGGAAACCACCGTGGCCGAAGAAAAGGCCCATAACATCCATGTCGGCGGCGGCAAAACCCGTGACGATTTCGTCCGCTTCCGCACCGAACGCGACGCGACGCTGGACATGCCGCGGCTGATCATTCCGTCGCTTCAGGTGAATATGCGCGCGGGCGAACTGCCCCCCGCTGACAAGGACGGCAAGCATTTCCTGAAAGTGCCGCTGAACACGCTGTAACAGCAGCCCCGACATGCGGCGGGGCCGGTCTGGCCCCGCCTGAAACGCGCGCATCCTGAAGGGGAAACCATCGTGGATATCCACCAGATCGAGGACGGCTTTGCCGTCAGTCCGCAAATCACCGCCGATGACATTCCGGCGCTGGCCAAGGCCGGCTTTCGCGCCATCATCTGCAACCGCCCCGATGCCGAAGGCCCCGACCAGCCCGGCCACGAGGAAATCGCCGCTGCCGCCACCCAGGCGGGAATGGACTTTCGCTTTCTGCCGGTAACGCCGGGGATGGTGCGCGACGATACCGCCGACAGCTTTGGCCAGATGCTGATGGAACTGCCCGGTCCGGTTCTGGCCTATTGCCGCACCGGCACGCGGTCTGCCACGCTGTGGTCGCTGGCGCAGGCCAGCCGCCGCCCCCTGCCCGAGATCCTGTCGCGCACCAAGGCCGCCGGTTATGACATGAACGGCGTCGCGCGGCGCATCAGCAATGGCGGCAAGACCCCCACCGATACCGGCGACGCACAGTATCAGGTGGTCATCGTCGGCGCGGGCGCAGGCGGAATTTCCGTTGCCGCCAGCCTGAAATCGCGGCGCCCCGATCTGGACATCGCGGTGATCGACCCTGCCGACATCCACTATTACCAGCCCGGCTGGACGATGGTGGGCGGCGGCATTTTCAACGCCGAAACCACCGCCAAGACCATGGGCAGCCTGATCCCCAAGGGCGTGACATGGCTGAAATCGGCGGTTGCCGCCTTCGAGCCGGAAAACAATGCCGTCATTCTGGATGGCTGCCGGGTGGTCAAATACGACCGGCTGGTCGTCTGCCCCGGCCTCAAGCTGGACTGGGCCGCAATCGAGGGGCTAGAGGAAACGCTTGGCCGCAACGGCGTGACCTCGAATTACCGCTATGATCTGGCGCCCTATACCTGGAAGCTGGTCAGCGAAATGACCGCGGGCCGCGCCATCTTTACCCAGCCGCCCATGCCGATCAAATGCGCCGGGGCGCCGCAAAAGGCGATGTATCTGTCCGGCGATGCCTGGCGCCGGCGCGGGGTGCTGGACCAGATCGACATCCAGTTCTGCAATGCCGGCGGGGTGCTGTTCGGGGTCAAGGATTACGTCCCCGCGCTGATGGAATATGTCCGGCGTTACGACGCGCAGCTGAACTTTTTCCACAACCTTGTCGCCATTGACGGCCCGGCCCGCCGCGCCACCTTCCAGACCTGCGCGCCCGACAGCGAACCCCGGCAGGTGCAGATGGACTTCGACATGATCCATGTCTGCCCGCCCCAGACCGCGCCCGATTTCATCCGCGTCTCGCCGCTGGCCGATGCGGCGGGCTGGGTCGATGTCGATCAGGCGACGCTGCGCCACAAGACCCATGACAATATCTGGGGTCTGGGCGATGTGATGAACGCCCCCAACGCCAAGACCGCCGCCGCCGCCCGCAAGCAGGCGCCCATCGTCGCCGCCAATATCGTCGCTGATATCGACGGGCGGTCGGCGGTGGCGCAATATGACGGCTATGGGTCTTGCCCGCTGACGGTGGAACGCGGCAAGATCGTGCTGGCGGAATTCGGCTATGGCGGGGCGCTGAAACCGTCCTTCCCGACATGGCTGCTGGACGGCACCCGCCCGACCCGCGCGGCGTGGTGGCTGAAGGAAAAGCTGCTGCCGCCGGTCTATTGGAAGGCGATGCTGCGCGGCAAGGAATGGCTGGCCAGGCCCGAAAAGATCACCGCCCGCAGCGAGTAAGCCCATATCATGACCCATGATCTGAAACGCTTTTTGCCGATCCTGAACTGGGGTCGGCGCTATGACCGTGATGCGCTGTCCAACGACCTGATCGCGGCGGTCATCGTGACCATCATGCTGATCCCGCAATCGCTGGCCTATGCGCTGTTGGCGGGGCTGCCGCCCGAGGCGGGGATCTATGCCTCGATCGCGCCGATTGTGCTGTATGCGATCTTTGGCACCTCGAACGCGCTGGCGGTGGGACCGGTGGCGGTGGTGTCGCTGATGACGGCGTCGGCGGTGGGGCAGGTGGCCCAGACCGGCACCGCCGGTTATGCCATCGCCGCGCTGACGCTGGCGCTGTTATCGGGGCTGTTTTTGCTGTTGCTGGGGGTGCTGCGGCTGGGGTTTCTGGCCAATTTCCTAAGCCACCCGGTAATTTCGGGCTTTATCACCGCATCGGGGCTGTTGATTGCCACCAGTCAGGTCAAGCACCTGCTGGGGGTGCCCGCCAGTGGCGATACGCTGGTGGAGATGCTGGCCTCGCTGGTGGGGCATCTGGGGCAGATCAACCCCGTCACGCTGGTGATCGGGGTCACGGCGACGGGGTTTTTATTCTGGGTGCGCAAAGGGTTGAAACCGCTGTTGCGGCGGGCCGGGATGGGGCCGCGCATGGCCGATATCGCCACCAAGGCCGGGCCGGTGGTCGCCGTCCTTGCCACCACGGTTGCGGTCTGGGCGCTGGACCTGACGGCGCGCGGCGTGGCCATTGTCGGCGCGGTGCCGCAAAGCCTGCCGCCGCTGACCATGCCCGGCCTGTCGCCCGACCTGATCCGGCAACTGGCGCTGCCTGCGGTGCTGATTTCGATCATCGGTTTCGTGGAATCGGTCTCGGTCGCGCAGACGCTGGCGGCAAAGCGGCGGCAGCGCATCGACCCGGATCAGGAACTGATCGGCCTTGGCGCGGCGAATCTGGGTGCGGCCTTTACCGGCGGTTACCCGGTGACGGGCGGTTTCGCGCGGTCGGTGGTGAATTTCGACGCCGGTGCGCAGACGCCCGCCGCCGGGGCCTTTACCGCCATCGGGCTGGCGATTGCGGCGCTGGCACTGACGCCGCTGGTCTATTTCCTGCCCAAGGCGACGCTGGCGGCGACCATCGTGGTGGCGGTGCTTAGCCTTGTCGATTTCAGCATCCTGCGCAAAACATGGGCCTATTCGCGGTCAGACTTTGCCGCTGTGGCCGCCACGATCCTGCTGACGCTGGGTCTGGGGGTGGAAATCGGCGTGGCTGCGGGGGTGATGATCTCGGTCGGGTTGCATCTTTACAAGACCTCGCGCCCGCATGTGGCCGAGGTCGGGCTGGTCCCCGGCACCCAGCATTTCCGCAATATCAACCGCCATCAGGTCCAGACCGACCCGACCCTGCTGACGCTGCGGGTCGATGAAAGCCTGTATTTCGTCAATGCCCGCTTTCTGGAAGATCTGGTCCAGTCCCGCGTCAGCGAGGGCTGCGCCATCCGCAATGTGGTGCTGATGTTCCCGGCGGTGAACGCGGTCGATTATTCAGCGCTGGAAAGCCTTGAGGCGATCAACGAACGCCTGACCGGGCTGGGGATCGGCCTGCACCTGTCCGAGGTGAAAGGCCCGGTGATGGACCGGCTGAAGACCTCGGATCTGCTGGATCACCTGAACGGGCAGGTGTTCCTGTCGCAATTCGACGCCTGGCAGACGCTGTCGGCGCTGGCCGGGCAGGGCGGTCGGCCCGCGACGGCCTGACCGGCACAAACGGGCCAACACAAACGGGACGGCCCGCGCGGGGTGGCGCGGGCCGGGCCGCATCAGTTGGCCTTGGGCATCATCTTGTCGTCGCCCATCTTGTGATCATCCATTTTGTGATCGCCCATCTGGTGATCGCCGTTCATGTCGTGATGCATCATGTCCTTGCCGGCCATTTCCATGCAATCGGCAAGCATCTGGTCATGCTTCATCTTGTCGGCCTCGGCGTCGACCTTCATCATGCATTCTTTCTTGGCCATTTCCATGTCGTGCATGGCGGCATCGGTCTTGGCCATACCTTCGGCATGGGCGGCACCCATCGCGGCGGCAAGGAACAGGGCGGCGGTGGCGGTGGCGGTCTTGGCAAACATCTTGAAAACTCCGATCACGGCGACGGGCGGAATTGTCCGTCGCTTGCACAGGGTTTTCGTGCGCCGGGCCGCCCTTGTTACAGCGCACACGCGGTCGTGAACGGTCAGACCGTGTCCAGATACAGCTCGACCGTTTCTTCGTCCGACAGTTCGGCCATGTATTTCAGCTCTTGCCGCTTGGTCATCAGCAGGTTCTCGATCAGATGAGCGGGGAAGATGCGCCTGATCTGCGGGCATGTGTCAAACGCCTCGATCGCCTCGGACCAGGTGCCGGGAAGCTGTGCCAGATTCTGGTCATAGGCGTTGCCGGTAAAGGGTTCGGGGCAGGGGGCGCGGTCCTCGATCCCGTTCAGCGCGGCACCCAGAATGGCCGCGATGGACAGATAGGGGTTCACATCCCCGCCCGCGACGCGATGTTCAATGCGCCGCGCCTTGTGACCGGATGCCGGCACCCGGATCGCGGCGGTGCGGTTTTCATAGGCCCAGCCAATGCCGGTGGGGGCATGGGCGTTGGGCACCAGCCGGTCATAGCTGTTTTCATGCGGCGCAAAGACCAGCGTCGACCCCGGCATCGCCGCCAGACAGCCGCCAATCGCATGGCGCAGCATATCGGTGCCGCGGTCGGTGCCATCGTCAAAGATATTGTTGCCATCCGCGTCAAGGACCGAGAAATGCATATGCATCCCCGACCCCGACCAGATGTCATAGGGCTTGGCCATAAAGCTGGCGGCAAAGCCGAACTGACGCGCCACGCCCTTGACCAGCATCTTGAAAAACCACGCATCATCGGCGGCCTTCAGCGGGTCTGGCTGATGCATCAGGTTGATTTCGAACTGGCCCAGCGCGGCCTCGGAAATGGCGGTGTCGGCGGGGACGTCCATTTCCTCGCAGGCGTCGTAAAGCCGGGTAAAGAACTTGTCGAACGCATCCAGCGCCCGCAGCGACAGGGTTTCCGCCCCGGTGCGCCGCTTGCCCGACCGTGGCGAGCGCGGCACCCGCAGGGTCTGGCCGGAATCGTCGATCAGAAAGAATTCCAGCTCGGTCGCGACGACGGGGGTCAGGCCGGCGGCCTTGTAGCGGTCGACAACGCGGGCCAGCGCCTGTCGCGGGTCGCCGTCATAGGGGCGGCCATCGGGGTGGAACATCCAGATCGGCAACAGCGCCGTCGGCGCGTCCAGCCATGGCATCGACACAAAGCCGCGTTCCGTCGGCATCAACAGCCCGTCCGGGTCACCGGATTCGAAAACCAGCGGGCTGTTGTCGATATCCTCGCCCCAGATATCCATGTTCAGAACGGAATAGGGGAACTTGGTGCCCTCGGTCATCAGCTTGCCGGCAAAGCGGGCCGGCACCCGCTTGCCACGCGCCACCCCGTTCAGATCTGCCGCCGCGACGCGGATGGTTCTGACTTCGGGGTGCTCGCTTAACCAGTCCATGATATCACCTGATCAGTTGCGGGCGATACCTTATGCGCCCGTTATTCCCCGGAAGATGCCGGTTCAGGCGCCGGTTGACCAGCCCGAACACGCCAATCAGCACCAGCGTCATGGCAATGAAATACCCCGCCACGATCGGATAGGCGACAAAGGGGTTGAAGGTCTTGTCCGCGAAATAGCTGGCGTAATACAGCGCATCGCCCTGTTGCTGGAACGCCGGAAACGCCGAAAAGAACACCAGCGTGGTGGCGTGGAACAGAAAGATCGCCTCGTTCGTATAGGACGGCCATGCCAGCCGCATCGCCGTCGGCCAAAGCACCCGGCGAAACCGCTTCCAGCCGGTCATGCCATAGGCATCGGCGGCCTCGACCTCGCCTTTGGGGACGTTGCGCAGCGCGCCGTAAAAGATCTCGGCGGAATAGGCGGCGGTGTTCAGCACCAGCACGATCAGCGCCCCCGCCCATGCCCGCGTCAGCCAATGCGTCGGCAGGTGCAGGCCGAACAGGTCCAGCCCGCCGCGCGGCAACAGAACCAGCGCCTGATAGGCCAGAAAGAACTGGATAAACAACGGGCTGCCGCGGAACAGAAAGATGAACGCCTCGGCCGGTTTGCGCAACACCGGGTTGCTGCTGGCCTTGGCCACCGCCAGCGCGTTGGCCAGAAAAAACCCGAAAAACAGCGCCAGCGCCGCGAAATAGATATTCCACAGCAAGCCCGACCCGATCAGCGTCACCTGCTGGCACAGCGTGTAATCGCCGCGCGGCAACAGCCGTTCGCCGATGCCAATGGCGCGCAGGCCGTAATCCTGAATGGTGTGCAGGCATTGGTTCATAGCGCGGCCTTTCGCAGGGCCTCGCCGGCCATGGTTGCCTGACCGGCGGACAGATGCGCCGTGATCCGCGCGATCACTTTTTCAGACAGCCATGTCATCAGCAGGTAAAAACACAGGATCGCCAGAAAATACCACAACCGCCAGTCCGGGTGCGGATAGCTGAAGGTGCTGGTCTTGGCGCCGCCAAGGTCGCGCGCCCAGTAAACGATATCTTCGATCCCCAGCAGGAACAGCAGCGGCGTCGCCTTGATCAGGATCATCCACAGGTTCGACAGGCCGGGCAGGGCATAGGCCCACATCTGCGGAATCAGCACCCGGCGGGTGATCTGGCGGCGGGTCATGCCATAGGCCTCGGCGGTTTCCAGCTGCGCGTGTGGCACGGTGTTCATCGCGCCATACAGCACGTTCGCGGCAAAGGCCCCGAAAACGATGGAAAACGCCACCACCGCCAGCACAAAGCCATAGGCATCATGCACCCATGGCGCGGCACTGGTCTGGGGCAGCTTTGCCGCCGCGCAGACCACGAAATCATTGCCGCGCCAGACCGGCCCGGCATCGGGACACAGCGTCTTGTGGCGCAGCCATTCCAAGCCCTGATCCAGCGCCAGCGGCACGAACAGAAAGAAAATAATGTCGGGAATACCCCGCACCATCGAGGTATAGACCGCCCCGAACCAGCGCAGCGGCGCGATCCGCGACCGCCGCGCCAAAGCCCCGCCAAAGCCGAACAGCAACGCCACCGGCGCCGTTACCGCCAACAGCAACAGCACCGTGCCAAAGCTGGCATAGAACAGCAGGTGCTTGCCCGAGGTCAGATAGCACAGCAGCCAGGACAGCCCTTCAAGGGATTTGGGGTCAGCGCATTGTTCGAACATGGGCCAAGCGCGCCGCCGGTCGCGGGACCGACGGCGTCCATTTCAAATGGTCAGGGATCAGAAGGTTTCGGCTTTGTCGCCAAACCACTTTTTGATCAGCGTGTTCAGGCTGCCATCATCCTTCATCGACTGGATGGCGGTGTCGAACTTTGCCTTCAGCTCGGTATCGGTTTTGCGCATCCCGACGGCGATGCCCTCTCCGACGACGACGGTATCTTTGCCGTCGACCCAGACCAGATCCTCGGATTCCTCGACCATGGGACGCAGGAAATCCTTGTCGGCAAAGACCGCGTCGGCCTCGCCATTGCGGACGGCGGCGACGGTTTCATCGCCGGTGGCGAATTCCAGCAGGGTGGCGCCGGTCTGGGCGACGTAATTGGCCTGAATGGTGTTGGTCTGCGCCGCCACGATGCCGTCGATCTTGGCATCCGCGCTGGCCGCCGCATAGGCCGAGGGCGGCGGCGGGGTATAAGCCTCGGAAAACGCGATCACTTCCTTGCGCTCATCCGAGATGTTCATCCCGGCCATGATGGTGTCGTAATTGCCGGAAACGAGGTTCGGGATGATGCTGTCCCAGTCATTCTTGACCCAGGTGCATTCCAGCTGCGCGCGCTTGCACAGCTCGTTCCCCAGCTCGATCTCAAAGCCGTCGACCTCGCCCTTGTCATTGACGAAGTTATAGGGCGCATAGGCACCTTCGGTCCCCATACGAACGGTGTCGGCCTGCGCCATCCCGGCAAACAGCGCCAGGGCAGCGGCGGCGGTGATCAGGTTTTTCATGGTTTCTCCTCTCCTGTGGGTTCAGGCCATGGTGGCGCTGAGGAAACCGCGCAGCCGCTCGGTTCGCGGGGCGCGGAAAATCTGCTCGGGCGGGCCTTGTTCCTCGATCCGTCCCTGATGCAGAAAAACAACATGGTCGCTGACATCGGCGGCAAGGCGCATGTCATGGGTCACCAGCAACATCGTGCGGTGTTCGGCGGCCAGATCCTTGATAACCTTGACGACCTCTTGCTGAAGTTCGGGGTCCAGCGCGCTGGTCGGTTCGTCCAGCAGCAGGGCACGCGGTTCCATGCACAGCGCGCGGGCAATGGCAGCGCGCTGTTGCTGACCGCCCGACAGCTGTGCCGGCCATGCATCGGCCTTGTCACCGATACCCACCTTGGCCAGCAGGGCGCGGGCGCGCGGCTCGACCTCGGCGGGGGACTGGCCCAGAACCGTGACCGGGGCTTCCATCACGTTTTGCAGGATGGTCATGTGCGACCACAGGTTGAACTGCTGGAACACCATCGACAGATTGGTGCGGATGCGCCGCAATTGCGCCCGGTCAGCGGGCTGTCGCGCGGCATCACTGCCTTGCCAGCGCACCGGCTCACCCTCGAACAGGATCTCGCCTTTTTGGCTGTTTTCCAATAGGTTACAACAGCGAAGCAGGGTCGATTTTCCCGAACCCGAACTGCCGATCAGGCTGACGACGTGACCGCGCGGGGCAATCAGGTCGACACCCTTGATGACCTCAAGCGGGCCATAGGATTTATGCAGATCGCGTAATTCGATCACCGGCGCTGGCGGCGGGGTGGCGTGATCCGTCGGGGTCTGAGGGTCTGGCTGTTCTGTCATCTTGCGGTCATCAGGCGTCATTTGCGCGTGAAATGCAACGCTTTCGTAGGGATGCACAACCGGAAAAGGAACTTATTCGCGATCCGGCGTCATGCCGTCCAGCACCCTTTGCCGCGCCAGCGCCGAATCGCGGTCAGGAACCCCCAAAAGCCCGGCAACCAGCCGCACCATGGTTTCCTCGTCAGGCGAGCGACGGCCATCGGCATAGACGATTTCCCATAGGGCGGCGATCACACTCAGGCGCTCGTCCAGTGCAATGCGGTCCTTGATCGAGCGGGTAAAGCGCACGGTGTCGGGGGCCTCGGCCTCAATCATTTCTGCGGTTTCGCGACGTTCGCGCGCCTCGGCGGGGCCAAGCCCGCGACGGCGGGCAATGACCTTGTCGATCTGGTCCCGCTCGGCGCTGCGATAATGGTCATCGGCCCGCGCCACCCGGATCATCAGGGCGGCAATGGCCAGTTCGGCATCTTCGCCCCGAAGCGGGACGGGGTCCGGTCGGTCCGAAAAAAGGCGGGTCAGCAGGCTGCGAAACATGCGGGCATAATAGCCTTAACATCCCACCCGGCAAGCAAATCCTTGGTTACGCCTCGTCCCAGCCCTCAACAATGCACAGATCAGCCAGCGAGACAGGCTGCCGGATGGCAAGCGCAGCCTGATATTCCGGGCTGTCATAACAGGCGCGGGCAGCGGCCATATCGGGAAATTCAATCACCACGGTGCGTGGCCGCATCCCCCCCTCGACCACCTGCTGCTCGCCGCCGCGCACAAGAAACCGCCCGCCATATTTGGCAAAAGCCGCAGCATTGGCCCGACGATACCCCTCGTAAGCGGCAGCGTCGCTGACCGAAACATGCCCAACCCAATATGCTTTCGCCATTTGCCCCCCTTATCAAAGCGATGGAACCGCACGGTCGCACCGTCCCGGCTTTTTGCCCAGCAATCGCATCTTCCTTGCAGCGCAACCACATGGCCACTGGCCCCGCAATCAACCCTGACGACCACAGCTGAACGCCAGTCAAGGTTGCGAGACCGAAGTTCACCCCTCGTCAGCGACCCAGTAAGGCCGCAAGCCGTTGCAACGCAAAGACATATCCACTCAACCCGCACCCGGCGATGACCGCATCCGCGCGCTGGCTGACGAAACTGTGGTGACGAAAGGCCTCGCGCCGGTGAATGTTGGAAATATGCACCTCAACTACCGGCCCGTCAAAAGCACTCAGCGCGTCCAGAATGGCAACCGAGCTGTGACTGTAGGCCGCAGGATTGATCACAATCCCCGCCGCGCGCTCCCGCGCATTCTGGATAAGATCGACAATCACACCTTCATGGTTCGACTGATGAAATCCAAGCGTCACACCCAGATCGCGCGCGGCCTGCTGACACATATCGCGCAGATCACCCAAGGTTTCCTTGCCATAAATCTCGGGCTGGCGCTGTCCCAGAAGGTTCAGGTTCGGACCATTGATCACCTCGACATGTGGCATATCATTTCCCATCTGAGCGCCCCTACCCCCACCGATCCGGCATGACACCTGACTTTGTCACATCAATTGTCCCGAAAACAAGCATGATGCTGACAAGGTCTGTCATCTGATTATCAGTTCGGCATGAAGTGCCCCTGCCGCGTCGATGGATTTGAGAATATGTATCAAATCCTCGCTTTTCACACCCAACGCATTCAGCCCCGCCACCAGATCGTCCAGCGAGCTGTTTTCGCGAACCACTGCCAGCCCCCCTTCGCCTTGGCTTGCATCAATGGTCGTCATGGGAACAACGACGGTTTCGCCAGCCGTGAAAGGGCTGGGCTGCGACACAAGATCGTCCTCTTTGATCCGGATTGTCAGCCCGCCATGCGATACAGCCACCGTCGACAAACGGACATTTCGGTCAATAATGACCGTCCCCGACGATGTGTCCAGAACCACCCTTGCCGGCGCTTCCGGGGTCACAGTCAGATCGCCAATGACTGCTGCCGCGCTGGACAGGCTGCGGCTTCCCAGAGCGTCCGAACTGATTTCAACCGTACCCGCATCAATTGCCGTAGCAACCCCACGGCCCAAAGCCCCGTTAACGGCTTTTTCAATCCGAATGGCGGTGCTGAAATCAACCTGCCGCAGCGATAGCGTCAGACGATCCATCTCCTCAAAGCGAAAATCGACCTCACGCTCGACACGGGCACCACCAGGGACGCTGCCCGAGGTGGGAACCCCTTGCGTCACAGATTCGCGACGCCCTTCCGCAGAATACCCACCCGCAATAACCGAGCCCTGCGCAACGGCGTAGATCTGGCCATCCGCAGCGCTGAGCGTAGTCATCGCCAATGTCCCCCCTCGCAGGCTTTTGGCGTCCCCGATGGCGGATACTTTCACATCAATCCGGTCGCCGCTGCGCGCAAAAGCAGGAAGCTCTGCCGTAATCAGAACTGCGGCGACGTTTTTGGGTTTGATTGCCGCAGGATCTGTGGCCACCCCAAACTGGCCCAGAAGGCCTGCCAGCCGCTCAGCCGTGTAGGGCGCGCTGCGTACGCTGTCTCCTGTTCCGTTCAGGCCGATCACGATGCCATAACCCACAAGGTCATTTCCCCGCATCCCGGAAAAGCTGACCAGATCCTTGACCTTTACCGCACCCGAAAAGGCCAAGGTCGGGATAAGCGCGAATATAAATGCCAGAATCCTGATCATCTGAGGTAGTTCACCAGTGAGACATTGCTGATCCTTGCGGTAATGGCATACAGACGCTCCATCGAGGAGCGGTATTCATTCAGCGCAACAGACGCTTCATATTGGTCAGCCTGCAACAAAGACAGCTTTGCCTTTCTAAGGCTGCTCTTCTCGGATTGCTTTTCAAGGCCAATGGTTTCAGCAAGCTCTTGATCACGTCCAAAAGCTGCCTGCTGCTGACGCAGCATCTCGCCACCGTTCAGGGCAATGTTGGCACCTTTGCTGACCACTGCCCGCGCTTGCGTATCGGCAAGATCAGAGCGGCCAGATACACTAAGCGTCAGTGCCCAGCCGCGGATGGTTTCAACAACCGATGGGTCCAGGACCGAAGCACTGGCTGCAACCTTCCGGCCATTATCAACCAATGTATAAGACTGCGCGCTTGCGCCGGATGGGATGCCCTCAAGAAAGCCTGATACGCTATCGCTCATCCACGCGTTCACCTCTGCCTCGATATCGGCAGCCGAGGTCAGTGCCGCAGTTCGGGCCTTGATCTCGGCCACCATGTCCACGGCATTTTTCAGCGGCGGTGTGTTCAGAGACTGACCGGAAAAAACATAGTCTGGTCCGTGCTGTGTATTCAGCTTTGCAACCATGGACTTAAAAATTTCTTCAGCCTCTGCGGCACGCATATCAACATTCCCGCGACTTCCCAGCGGCATTTCAGAAATAGTTTTCTGCGCTACGTCGTCATTTGTTCCCTGAATCCATGACAGCACATCCTGGACCACCTGAAGGCGGGCCTCTGCAAACTGGATATTGGACAGTTCGGCCATCACGACCCGTTCACTTGAATCAACTTGTGCCAAGGCTGTGACATTGCCCCCCAGCTTCTCTGCTGGGTCGGATGCAAGGCCGGTTACAGCCTCGGATGACAGTTTTTCCAAGGATTTTTTGATTGCGCTGTTCTGCTTTTCAAAAAGAGATGTTTTCAGAACATCTGCGTAACCGGTTCCGTAAATCATGATCTCAGCCCCAGAATTATGTTCATCATGTCACTGGCCGCCTGGATAACCTTTGCATTGGCAGCATAGGCTGTCTGAAGGTCCAGAATTTTCTGAACCTCGACATCGCTATCAGTGCCAAAGGCGCGAACTTTGTTATCCATCTCGCCATAATATGCCACTGTCTGTGTCGTTGCCTTCTCGGCAGCGAACGATTTCTGTCCGATTTCGCTTACAAATGTTGCAAAATATGTGGTCAGGTTGCTGCTTCCTGACCCCATGACAGGGGTAGCAGGGGCATGAAATGTATCGAAAGCATCACTGAGCTTTTCAAGAATTTGCGTGTTTCCCGGTGCGCCTTGGGCCGTCGCATAGATACCATCGCGGATACGATAGCTTTCGCCAGTATCGTGATGGTCAACCTGTTGTGCCACAGAAATCCGTGCGGAAAGGCCCGTCAGGTTTGCAGGGTCGAAATCGCCGCCTGTATCTGTAAATAGCCCGTGGCCACCTGAGGCATTCGTAGGGTCAATCTGGGGGTCTGCAAAAACACTGTAAAGTTCAGCAGCAAGACCATCGAGTTGATTTTGAACATGCGGCGCAATGGTGTCGCGCAATTCGAAGCTGGCAACCAATTTACCGCCTTGCAGCAATGCATATTGTCCCTCGTCCGCTGGCTCTCCGTCAATGAGAAGATCCGAGACCAGCGGCGTCCCCTTGACCATGTGCGCATTCATCTGGCCCGCGGGCTTGAAACCGAAGGTGACGGGAACGGTTCCGTCCAATAATGCCGCACCTGATTGAGAGAAAAGGGAAATCCGCCCATTGTCCCGACTGACCTCTTTCAACGGGATAATCTGGGAAATTTCATCAATCATGATCTGGCGCTGTTCAATAAGGCCCGTCGCATCGCCGTTTTGTGCTTTCTGGCCAACAATTTTCTTGTTGATTTCAGCGATCTTGTGCAGCCGGTCGTTCAGAAGATCTATCTGACGCCCGATATCGGCATCAACGGCAGAGCGCTCATCCTGGACAGTGTTGGCAAGATCGTTGATCTTGCCAGACAAGGTCTTCGCAGAATCGACGATACGATCCAGCGTCACCTTGCTGGTCGGGTTAGCCGTCGCAGTGACAATACTTGCCTTCAATTGCGCCAGTGCCGTGGTCAGTGCGCCGGGATCACCGGGCAATCCGATGGCCTCTTCCATCTTGCCCAGAAACCCGGATCTGAGCTGATCGGCGCCAAGCTGTGCCGAGGCGCTGCGCCGGTCAGCCACCGCTTGCAGGGAAATGACGCGGTCAATGCCGTCGATCTGAACACCGCCCCCGGTTCCCGAAAAGATGCGGGACGACAGGGCGGCTTCGCGGCGGGCATAGGCCGGATTGGCCGCATTGGCGATGTTCGAGGCCGCAACCTCGGTCAGGCGTGAGGCGGTGGTGATCCCGCTCATCGCGTTCGAAATGGCAGAGGCAAGGCTCATGTCATCATTCCCTTGTCAGCATCACCGTTTGATATTGGTGGTTTCCTGAAGCATCTCATCCACTGTCTGGATGACCTTGGCATTCGACGAATAGGCGCGCTGGGTCTGGATCAGATCCGTCAGCTCTGCCGCGACATCGGTGGTCGACCCTTCACGGGCATATCCAACGATTGTGCCAGTCGGCCCGTCACCGGCGTCCCACAAGAAGAACGATCCGGAATCAGAGGACACTTGGAATGTCTGGTTGTTCAGGGCGGTCAGGCCATTGGCGTTAGGCACGTCCACCAGCGGGATCTGGTAAAGGGTGCGAATAAACCCGGTGTCATAGGTGGCCTGAATATAACCCTTGTCGTCCACCTCGACCGCCATCAGGTTCCCGACCGGAGATCCGTTTTTGGTGACATTGGTCTGACTGAAGGATTTGGACAGCTGGGTCAGGCCGTTCGGGTCCTGCGAGCGGCCGATATAGACGCTCATCGGGCCGCCGGCCACTGTCAGGTTCAGATACCCGTCCGTGGGACTGGCAAAGCCGTTCAGGCCGGTAACGCTGTCGATGGTGCCGCCATGGGCCTGATCGTCGTTAAAGGTGATTTCATACTGACCGATGATGTTGGCATTGGGGTTCACGCTGGTGTCGATCGCGGAATCCCGCACCTCCATCGTCCATTTGTTGGACATGCCCGATCCAACCGCGCCCGAAACATCGGGGGTGAAGCTGACAATCAGTTTTTCCGAGGTCCCCAGGTTGCCGAAATATTCGACATTCATGTTGATCGGGTCACCTGCGGCCCCACCTTCGGTATGTGTGGCGGGAAGATTCACGCTGAGATTGACCGACGTGGTCGGGTCGGCCGCCGTCTGGTTGGCATTGATGACCACAGGGCGCAGACCGTCCATGGTGTCGCGCGGCACGGTTTCGATCTGACCGTCGGAATTGGCCGGCCAGCCCATCAGGACAAGCCCGGATTCCGTTTTCAGAATACCGTTGGGATCGGTGCGGAAACCCCCGGTGGTTGTCATCAGCAGCGGGGTATCGCCGCCGCCAATATCGGTCGAGGGAATGACCGGCAGCATCCCACGACCCGACACCGCCAGATCCAGCGGATGCGCAGTCGAGACAAGCGCCCCGCGCTGGTCCACAATGCGCGAGGTCTGCGCCCGCACCCCGCCGGCGGAATAGATCCCGGCACCGCGGGCGTTGTTGATAACCATGCCTTCGAAATCGGTGCGCATCCGCTTATAGCCGAAAGTCGCCGAGTTCGAGATATTGTCCGAAATCGTGGCCAGCTTGGTCGCGTTGGCCGCAAGGCCCGCCACGCTGGCATTCATCGAGGAAGAAATCGACATTCTTGTTACCCTTCACCTGGGAATCACCACATGGACCGAGTGTGGCAGTCAAAGATTAAGATCGGCCTAACGCCGGCGATTTTTACCGAAGCAAGATCACCTCGATCCGGTTGTTCTTGGGATTCATCGGATCACCCGACAAATTTTTGCGGTCGGCATAGCCGGTGACGCGCTGAATGCGGGAAGGCGGCAGACCCCCATCCTCAAGCAGGTGACGAATCGTATGCGCACGGGCATCTGACAGCATCCAGACCGGCGATTCCGCCAGCACCTCGGGGAAGGCGCGGACATGGCCGTTCACCGCAATCTGGTTATTCACCCCCTTCAGAACCGTCGCCACGATGCGCAGCAAATCCCGCGTGGGCGGCTGTGGTTGGGCGGTGTCGCCAACGAAAAGCGGGGTATCGGACAGATCGCCCAGTTCAATAACCAGCCCTTCGTCGGTGACGCGCGTCACCACATGGCGCAACAGGTTCTTGCGCTGCATCGATTCCGCGCCGGACCCCGTAAGTTCGTCCTGAATATGGCGGGCCATTTCCGTGAATTGTGCGTCTGCATTCGCATCGGCATCGACCGCGCCCGCCAGTTCCTGTGCCTCATTCTGAATATCGGTCGCGGGCGCATTGCCACCGTCTGACAGGCCGCTGTTGCCGCCCGCCAGCGATTGCACCACCGTCGGGTTGAAATAGTCGGCCAGCCCCTGACGCTGTTTTTCGGTGGTTGCGTTCAGCAGCCACATCAGCAGGAAAAACGCCATCATCGCGGTCACGAAGTCGGCATAGGCGACCTTCCACGCGCCGCCATGGTGACCGGCCTCTTCGCTGGCCTGCACCTTCTTGATGATAATGGGGGATGTGCCCCCGGTTTTCTTGCCCATCGCGGCCCCCGGCTGCATGACTTTCCCAAGGTCTAGCAGCCAAAGGTTGAGAACAAGTTAACAGATTAATTTTTAAGTATTTCTTTCCGCATCAGATCCGCGGCTTTTTCCGCGATCATGATGGTGGGCGAATTGGTATTGCCCGACACGATCCGCGGCATGACCGAGGCATCGACCACGCGCAGCCCCTGAACCCCGCGCAGACGCAATCGCGGATCGACCACGGAACCGGGGTCGGACCCCATGCGGGCCGTGCCCACCGGATGAAAGATGGTCGAGGCAATCTGCCCCGCCGCCAGCGCCAGATCGGCATCGCTGTCGCCACCGGGACCGGGCTTGAATTCGTCGGGGGCATATTTCGCCATCGGGGCCTGCGCCATGATCCGACGCGTCAGCCGGATCGCCCGCGCGGCGACGATGCGGTCGCTTTCGGCGGACAGGTAATTGGGCGCGATATGCGGGTGATCGGCGGCATCGGCCGAGGTGATGCGCACCTGCCCGCGGCTGTCGGGGCGCAGCGGCACCACGCTGGCGGTGATGGCCGGAAACGGGTGCAGCGCGCCGCCAAACGCATCCAGCGACAGCGGCTGAACGTGGTATTCCAGATCCGGCGTCGCCACATCGGGACCGGACCGGGCAAAGGCGCCCAGCTGGCTGGGGGCCATGCTCATCGGGCCGCTGCGGCGCAGCAGGTATTCCAGCCCGATCCGGGCCTTTCCGAACATATTTCCGGCCAGCGTGTTCAGGGTTTTGGCGCCACTGACGCGATAGGCGCAGCGGATCTGCAAATGATCCTGAAGGTTATCCCCCACCGGCGCGTCGCGCAGCACGTCAATCCCCAGATCGCGCAAAACCGCCGCCGGTCCGACCCCCGAGCGTTGCAGGATCGCCGGGGTGCCAATCGCCCCTGCCGACAGCACCACCTGATGCGCGCGCAATTGCCGGGTCTGCCCCTGGGTCAAAACCTCCAGCCCTGTTGCGCGATGGCCGTCAAATGTCACGCGGCGGATCAGCGCGCCGGTCATCACCGTCAGGTTGGGCCGCTTCAGCGCCGGGCGCAGGAACGCCTTGGCCGCTGAGACCCGCCAGCCGCCGCGCTGGTTGACGCGGAAATAGCCCACCCCTTCGTTATCGCCGGTGTTGAAATCTTCGGTCGCGGGAATGCCCTCGGCCACGGCGGCGCGGGCGAAATCGTCCAGAATATCCCAGCGCAGCCGCTGTTTTTCGACCCGCCATTCGCCGCCGGTGGCGTGATGGTCGGACGCGCCCTCGGCGTAATCCTCGGATTTCAGGAAATAGGGCAGCACGTCGTCCCAGCCCCAGCCGTCACAGCCCATCTGCCGCCAGCCGTCGTAATCGGCGGCCTGGCCGCGCAGATACAACATGCCATTGATCGACGAACAGCCCCCCAGCACCCGCCCGCGCGGATACAGCAGCGACCGGCCCCCCAGCCGTTCCTCGGGCGCGGTGGAATAGCCCCAGTCGGTGCGCGGATTGCCGATGCAGTAAAGATAGCCGATGGGAATGTGAATCCACGGATAGGTATCGCGGCCCCCGGCCTCGACCAACAGCACACGGGTGCCGGGGTCTTCGGACAGCCGCGCGGCCAGAACGCACCCGGCGCTGCCGGCCCCGGCGATGATAACGTCGTAATCCATGTGTCCTCCACCATTGCGGCACCCCTCCTGCGCCGCAATGGGGCAACAGTGGCGCAAGGAAAACTGCGTGGCAAGCATCTGTGGCCTTTGCAAAACCCCGGCGCGCGCTTATCCCGAAAACAGGATGGAACGGGACCGATGATTCATCAGGGCGATTATAACATGACGACCGGCGCCGGGCTGATCGCCTGCCCGCGCTGCGATGCCCTGCACCTTGAGACCGAGCTGACGGCAGGTGAAACCGCCCGCTGCATCCGCTGCGGCACGGTGCTGGCACGGCCGCGCGCCGGGGCGTTTTCCCAGATCGTCGCGCTGTCCTTTGCCCAGATGGTGCTGATGTTCGGGGCGGTGTTCTTTCCGTTCCTGAAAATCTCGCGCATGGGGTTTGAACATGGCACATCGCTGTTTGGCGTGGCGCTGGCCTATTCGCACGGGCTGATGCTGCCGCTGACGGTGGCGCTGATGGCGATGATCGTCGGGCTGCCGGTGCTGCGGGCAGGGCTGCTGGTCTATGTGCTGGCACCGATGGCACGGGGCGGGCGCCCGGCACCGCTGGCCGGGCAGGCGTTTCGGCTGTCCGAACAGCTGCGGCCGTGGTCGATGGCCGAAATCTTTGTGATCGGCACCGCCGTGGCGCTGATCAAGATCGGCGGGCTGGCCCATATCAGCCTTGGCCCGGCTTTCTGGGCGATCTGCGCGCTGATCCTTGTCGGCGGGGCCAGCCATGTGTTCTTTTGCGCCACCACCATCTGGGACGCGATCGAGGATGGCGGCGGCACCACCGACGGACGCGAGATGGCCGACACCCCGCTGCCGCCCGATGCCCCGGTGCCGGCCCGCGACCTGTCCCCCGCCGCGCCGCGGGACGGCCAGCCATGACCCAGCCCCCGACCGCGCCTGACCAGCCCATCCTGACCGCCCATCGCGCCGGGCTGACCGGCTGTCGCAGCTGTGGCCGGGTCTGGCCCGACGGCACCGCCGAATGCGCCCGCTGCGGCGCCCGCCTGACCCCGCCCGACCGGCGCGGGTTACAGGCGGTGTGGGCGTGGCTGATCGCGGGGATGATCTTTTACATTCCCGCCAACCTGTATCCGATGATGAAGACGGCGACGCTTGGCGGTTTTGGCGGCGATGCGGAATCGACCATCTTCGGCGGCGTGCTGACGCTGATCCACCATGGCGACTGGGCCGTGGCGCTGGTGGTCTTCGTGGCCTCGATCGTGGTCCCGATCGGCAAGTTCATCGCCATCATCTGGCTGGCCCGCGTCGCCGGACGCCCCGCCCGCGAGGACGAGGCCCATCACCGCCTGCGTGTGCTTGAGTTTGTGGAATTCATTGGCCGCTGGTCGATGATCGACGTGTTCGTCGTCGCCATCCTTGCGGCGCTGGTGCAACTGGGCTTCGTGGTTTCGATCCAGCCGGGTATCGCGGCGGTCAGTTTCGCCTTATCGGTTGCTTTTACGATGCTTTCCGCGCAAAGTTTCGACCCAAGACTGATCTGGCGCGGCCTGCCGCTGCGCCGCCAAAGGACTTCGTGACCCAGCATGACCGACGGCCAAAGCCCGACCGGGACCGGTAACAGCCCGACCCCGCCAAGCCCGATCCGCAAAGGTGCCGCCCGCGCCGCGCAGGCGTCGTTTTCGCTGGTCTGGCTGGTGCCGATCATCGCGCTGGTGGCGACGCTGGGGATCGCGTGGAACAGCTATCAAAGCCGGGGTCAGCTGATCTCGGTCCAGTTCCGCGACGCCACCGGCATCACGCCGGGCGAAACCGCGCTGAAATTCCGCGAAATCACCGTCGGCAAGGTCGAGGCGGTGCGCTTTTCCAAAGATCTGAACAATGTCATCGTCGATCTGCGGGTTGACCGCGACATTGCCGATTACATCGACACGCAGGCGCGGTTCTGGATCGTGCGGCCACAGGTTTCGGCGCAGGGGATCTCGCGGCTGGACACGGTGCTGACCGGCGCCTTCATTGAAGGCTCGTGGGATGCCACCCCCGGCGAGGCGCTTGACGGGCGCATCGTCAAGGGGCTGGAACGCGCGCCCCTGTCGCGGCAAGGCGTCAAGGGCACCTGGATCAGCCTGTCCTCGGACACGGCCGAGGGGCTGTCCGAAGGCTCGCCCGTGCTGTTTCGCGGGGTCCAGATCGCGCGGATGGAAAACCTGCGGCTGTCGGAAAACGGCGATAACGTGCTGGTCGATGTGTTCATCCCGGCCCCGCATGACAAACGCCTGACCACCAAAACCGTGTTCTGGGATACCTCGGGCTTCTCGGTCTCGCTGGGGCCGCAGGGGCTGGCGCTGAACGTCAATTCGCTGGCGTCGCTGGTGCAGGGCGGGGCGGGCTTTGCCACGCTGACCTCGGGCGGGGCGCCGGTCGAAAACGGCCATGTCTTCCCGCTGCAACCGGACGAGGAAACCGCCCGCAGCGAATTGCTGACCGATTCCGCCAATGACCTGCACCTGACCGTGCTGATCGCAGATTCCGTCAAGGGCCTGTCGCAGGATGCCGATGTGCAATACAAGGGCCTGACGGTGGGCCGCGTCACGGCGCTGGCCGCGCGCGTCCAGCCCGGTCAGGACGGCGCCGCGCCCAAGGTTGTGCAGGACATCTCGATCTCGGTCTCTCCGACCCGGCTTGGCCTGCCCGAGGGCAGCACCGCCGGGGATGCGCTGACCTTCCTGTCGGGGCAGGTCCAGCGCGGTCTGCGCGCCCGCATCGCCAGCGCCGGATTCCTGGGCACATCGCTGATGATCGAGCTGGCGGAACTGCCCGATGAACCACAGGCCGAACTGGACCCGACCGCCAAGCCCTATCCGGTGCTGCCCGCCGGCCCCGCCGATGTGTCGGACTTTACCGCCACGGCGCAGGGCTTCCTTGGCAAGATCGGTGATCTGCCGCTTGAGGAAACCCTGAAATCGGCCAGCGATATGATGAACAGCGTCACTGCGCTGGCCTCGGATAACGACACCCGCGCCATTCCGCAGGCCCTGCGCGGGGCGCTGGACGACGCGCAGGCGGCGATTGCCGAATTGCGCGACGTGACCGGCCAGCTGAACCAGTCGGGCGCCATGGCCAATGCCGGCAAGCTGGTCGACGAGGCCACGGCGGCGGCCAGTTCCATCCGCGATGCCGCGACCGACATGCCGCAGGTGGTCGACAGCATCGACAAGGCCGCGCAATCGGTGGCGGCGGTCGATTTCGCCCGCCTTGGCGACGAGGCCGAGGGCATTCTGCGCGACCTGCGCGCCATGCTTGGCACCAAGGATGCCGAGGAATTGCCGAAAAACCTGTCGGATACGCTGAAATCGGCCTCGGGGCTGCTGAACGACCTGCGCGATGGCGATGCCGCAACCAGCCTGAACAATGCGCTGGCCAGCGCCCGCAACGCCGCCGATCAGGTCGCACAGGCCGCGCGCGACCTGCCCGGCCTGTCCAAACGGCTGGAACGGCTGGCGGCGCGGGCCGATGCCACCATCGCCGCCTATGGCGACCGGTCCGCCTTCAACGCCGAAGCCATCGACGCCATGCGCGAATTGCGCCGCGCCACGGCGGCCTTCGGGTCGCTGGCGCGGATGATCGAACGTAACCCCCGCGCCTTCATTCTGGGACGATAACATGCGCCTTTTGCCCGTGACTGCCCTGCCGCTTGCCCTGATCGCCGGGCTGGCCGCCTGTTCCAACCCGGAAAAGGTCGGTCGCTTCCTGATCGACCCGCCGACGCCCGCACAGCGCGTCGCGAACCGCCTTGGCACGGCGGAACTGAAGGACGTGTCGCTGCCCGAATATGCCTCGGGGCAAGAGGTCGCGTGGCAGACACAGGACGGCGCCGTGCGTTCGACCCCCAGGAACCTGTGGGGCGACAATCCGCAGCGGGCCTTTACGCTGACGCTGGCGCGGGCGATTTCGGACGCGTCGGGGGCAACGGTGATCGGGGAACCCTGGCCGCTGGCCGAACCCCCGGCCCGCAAGCTGGAGGTGCGGGTCGAAAAGGCGCTGGCGCAGGCCGATGGCGTGTATCGCCTTGCCGGGCGCTATTTCGTGTCGGATGCGGGCTATGGCGGGTCCAGTCAGGCGCGCAGCTTTGACATTGCCGTGCCGCTGGCCGACCAGACCCCCGCCAGCATTGCCCGCGCGCAGTCACAGGCCATCAGCCGGCTTGCGGCCCAGATCGCCACGCTGTCCGGTCCCGGCCGCGCCATTGCCACCAGCCGCCGCGCGACCGGGTCGGTCGATGACGCCTTTGCCATGGACCCGATTTTCTGAAGCGTTGCGTCAGGGCAGGGGCGACAGCCGCGACGCGATCTGGCCATGCAGCCCCGGCCCCGCCACCAGCAGACCGTTGACCCGCGCGCCGGGGTTGTTAAACCGCATCGGCGCGCCTTTGACATCGGTCACCGTGGCCCCGGCCCGCGCCGCGATCAGCGCACCGGCGGCGATATCCCATTCCCACGCCGCGCGAACCGATAACGCGGCATCGAAACGCCCCTCGGCCACAAGGCAAAAGCGCCATGCCAGCGATGACCGGAACGCGCGTTTGAACGGCGGCACGCTGCGCCCGCGCCAGAACACCGCGTCCAGACTGGCGCGGTTGGTCAGCACCTGCGCCTGATCCAGCGCCGGGTCGCTTGGCGCGATGGGCTTACCGTTCAACAGCGCCGGGCCGGTGGCGCTGGCGGCATACAGCGCCCCGCGCACCGGCAGGAACACCACGGCAGCGGTGATGCGGTCGCCCTCGGCAATGGCCAGCGAATGCGAAAACCCGTCCTGCCCGTCAATAAAGGCGCGGGTGCCGTCGATCGGGTCGACAATGAACACCCGCTGCGCGTCCAGCCGCGACGGCTCGTCCGGGCTTTCCTCGGACAGCCAGCCGTAATCGGGACGCGCGCCGCGCAGGGTGTCGGACAGGTAATCGTTTACCGCCAGATCCGCCTCGCAGACCGGACCGGCATCGCCGCCCTTGTCCCAGACCTGCGGATCGCGGCGCCAGTAACGCCGGGCGATCTGGCCTGCCTGTTCGGCGGCGTCGATCAGCAGGGTCAGGTCATCACGCGCCGGCAACGGTCAGCCCCTCGACCAGCAGGCTGGGAACGCGATGCGCGCGCCAGTCGCGGGCGTCATTCGCCGCCACCATCCGCATCAGCATATCGCGCAGATTGCCCGCGATGGTGCATTCGTTGACGGCATGGGTGATCTGGCCGTTTTCAACCCAGAACCCCGCTGCGCCGCGCGAATAATCGCCCGTGGTCGCATTGACCGACGACCCCAGCAGCGCGGTCACCACCAGCCCGCGCCCCATATCGCGGATCAGGTCATCGCGGCTGGCGGTGCCGGGCGTCAGCACCACATTCGACACCGACGGCGAGGGCGGCGCCGATGGACCGCGCGTTGCCGATGCGGTGCTGGCCATCCCCAGCTTGCGCCCCGTCGCCAGATCCAGCGTCCAGCCTTGCAGCACGCCATCCTGCACGATCATGCGCGGGCGGGTGGCCAGCCCTTCGGCATCGAAGGGCCGCGAGGCAGGGTAACGGCGCAAATGCGGGTCCTCGCGCAGTGACATTCCGGCGGGCAGCACCGCCTGCCCCAGATCGTTGCGCAGCCAGCTGGCCCCGCGCGCGATGGCCGTGCCGTTGGTCGCGGCCAGCAGATGCCCGATCAGCCCCGCCGCAACGCGTTCGTCATACAGCACCGGGAACGCCCCGGTCGGCGGCTTGCGCGCGCCCTTGCGGGCCACGGCGCGGGCGGCGGCAAGCTGGCCGATGTCCTGCGGGGCAGGCATATCGTCCAGAAAGGCGCGCGATTCCCCGGCCCAGTCGCGTTCCATCGCCAGACCCTGCCCGGTGATCGCCACCGTCGACAGGCCATAGCCCGACCGCCCGTATCCGCCCGAAAACCCGTTGGTGCCCGCCAGCCACATCCAGCGGCGGCTGGCCGATGCCCCGGCGCTTTCGACCTGAGAGATATCGGGGTGGTCCAGCGCTGCGGCCTCGGCCTGCAAGGCCATGTCGCGCAGGGTTTCAGGGGCGGGCTCGGGGGCGTCGTCGCATAATTCCAGCCCGCCATCGTAAGGCGCGGCCAGATCGGCGGGGTCGGCCAGACCGATGCTGTCATCCACCGGCGCCTCGCGCGCCATGGCAACGGCGCGGGCGGCGATTTCGGCAATCGTATCATCGCTGTATTCCGAGGCCGAGACACAGGCCTGCCGCCCGTTCACCAGCACCCGCAAGCCAATTTCCACCCCGTCGGCGCGTTCAGCCCGTTCCATCCGGCCACCGCGCACATCGACGGAACTGGCGGTGCCGCGAATGGCCACGGCGTCGGCCTCGGACGCCCCTGACCGCCGCGCTGCATCCAACATCCGGTCTGTCAGCAGGCGCAATTGGTCGGGCATGGGCGGTCCTTATCTGGATATTCCCGGCGGGATTGCCCCGCCGGGAGATGCGCGAACCTTACTGGATGCGCTGACCGTTGGCAAAGACCTGATTGCCTTCCTTGAATTCCAGATCGGTGGTCATCTTGTCATCCGACCCTTCAACCGGTTTGGCAAAGGCACCCATCATCATGCGATAGCCCATCGCGTCCTCCTGGCTGAACAAGCCCATCGCAACCAGCGAATCCAGCAGGCCGTTGACGCCTTCATAGGTGGCGCTGATCTTGCCGACCGGCTGGTCAATGGTGCCGCCCTCGGGTGCCGTCAGCTCGCCCGAGGCCTGAACATGGGCACCAACCGCCTGAATGTCGAAGGTGTTGATGGTGACCTTGCCGACCTCGAACGGGGCGGGTTCGGGCTGGTAATCGGCCATGTCATCGGCGTCATCCATGCCTTCGGTCGCCCCTTCGGCCATGTCGTCATGGGCGTCGTGGTCATGGGTTTCCCCAGTGGCGTCTTTGGCGGCGTCTTCGCTGGCGTGGTCGCTGGCCTCGTCGGCCTTTGCGTCCATGTCTTCGGCCAGTTTCGGATCGAACAGATCGCGCAGGATTCTGGCCGTCCCGGTCACATCCAGATCAATGGACGCCGGGTCACGCGGCAGTTTCTTTTCCGGGTCGAACAGCGACCACAATTCGTCGCCAAGGGTCAGCCCCCCGATCGAATAGGCAATCTTGTAGGGCTGTTCCGCATCCGACGCGCTGATCGGGAACTGAATGTCGAAAGCACTGTCATCAAGGGCGTATTTCACCGGCGCCGGCATGTCGCTGATGGTCATCTCGACCTCTTGCTTGCCGCCATTGCCGCTGTAGCCAATGCCATCCCTGGACAGGGTCAGCGCCAGTTCGCCACCCTCGCCCTTGACGGTGCCTTTGCCCGCCTGCGCCTTGCCATCCTCATCCTTACCGGCAAAATCGAAGCTGCCGTCATAGGCGCCAAAGCCCATCCTGGCATCAACCATCAGGCCCTTGTTCAGCGCCCCGGCCATGTCTTTGGAAAAATCGACCATGCCCATCGGCATCGCCTGCTGACCTTTCACCGTCAGATCGGTCAGGTTAAAGGTCGCCGCCAGCGCGCCCTTATCCTCGATATCGGGGACGTTCACCTCCAGCTTGCCGGTCTTGACGGTCGCGTCATAGTCCAGATCATGCATATCGCCCTTCTTGGAACGATAGCTGCCCTCGATGTCATTCAGCGTCAGGACGGCGGGGTTTGAAATGGTCTTGCCATCGGCAATGACGCTGTCCAGACGGACCGTCGCCTGCGGGCCCCTGGACGCATAGGTCATGTCGTCGGGGCTGCCGGATACGGTGGTCTCGATCGCGCCGGTGTCGCCGGACAGGCGCAGTTCGACCTTCTCGTCATCGTTGTCGGTCAGGTTGGCAATGCCGGTCCAGTCACCGTAAACCATCCGCACATCGCCGCCGGTCTGTTGCAGCACCACCTTGGGCATGGTGATGGACACGGTCGAATCGGCCTCGGTCATGCTGGCGACGACATCGGTCAGGGTCAGGGTGTCGCCCGCCTCGTCGCGGTCGCCTTCGGTGATCTGATAGCCGCTGGCCTTCAGGTAATCGACCTGATCCTGCCAGACCTGCGCGGGGGTTACATCGGCCAGTGCGGGGCTTGCCGCCAGCAGGGCGATAATCGAAGAACGGGTAAGTGCTTTCGTCATGGGGCACCTTTCTTGGAACGAAAAGCCGTATAATGTCGCGGGCATCTTTTCACAGACCACCGCAGCTTCCAAGGAGCGATCTCGTGATCACAACGGACCATCGAAACGGCATCGGCACCATCACGCTGAACCGCCCCGACAAGGCAAACGCATTGACGCCGGAAATGTTGCAAGCACTGATCGACGCGGTCGCACAGGCGCGGGCACGCGGCGACCGGGCGCTGGTGCTGACCATCGCGGCGCTGAACGGCACGCTGGCGGGCGGCGCCTTTGGCATGGCGCTGGCCTGCGATATCCGGCTGGCGGTGCCATCGGCACGGTTCTTTTACCCGGTGATGCGTCTGGGTTACCTGCCCCAGCCCGCCGACCCGCCCCGGCTGCGGGCGCTGGTCGGACCGGCGCGGGCGGCGATGATCCTGATGGCGGGCCAGAAGATCGACGCGGACGAGGCCCTGTCATGGGGCCTGATCGACCGCATCCTGCCACCCAAAACCCTGCTGGACGCGGCATATCAGCTGGCCGCCGATGCACAGGCCGCCGACCCGGCGCATGTGGGCGGCATCAAGGCGATGATCTGACGGTCCGGCCCCGCGCGCCGGGGTTTTCCGCCGGGGTTTTCCCAAGGGTTCTGGGCGCGGGGGCCGCGCTCTCGAAAATCTGAGGAAACGTGTTCTGGCGTGGCCTTCACAGGCGCGGCGGCGGCGCTATGACCGCGCTTCTGCCGTTCGTGACGGATTTTCACACGCAGCGGCCTGATTTTATCGTCAAGAAATGGAGCCCCGATAATGAAATCATCCATGAAGGCCGGCGTCTTTTCCGCCGCCCTGCTGGCCACCGCCGCCACCGCACCTGCCGCCATGGCCGGCGATGCCCGCTTTTTCGGTCTGGACAATGTCCGCGTGTCTGCCGGGCTTGGCTACAGCGCGATCAAGGCCAATGAACTGGTCTGGGACGACGATGGCAGCCGCCTCAGCCAGCTGGTCTGGGAATCAAAGGTGCCGGTGGTGACCTTTGGCATCAAGGCCGATCTGGGGGCCGGCTGGACGCTGGCCGGGAACGCCGCGATCAAGGCCGGCAACAATGGCAAGATGAAGGATTTCGACTGGCTGGAACCCTTTGCCACGGGCAAGGGCGACAATGACTGGACCCACCGTTCGGTCCATCCCAACAGCCCGCTGGACAGCTATGTCAATATCGACCTGGCGATCGGTCGCAATTACCGCATCGGCAGCCAGACCGTCAGCAATATTCACGGCGGTGTGCAATATACCAATGCCGGCTGGAATAGCCGTGGCGGCAGCTATATCTACAGCGAAAAGGGGTTCCGCAAGGACACCGGCACCCTGCCTGCCGGGGAACGGGCGATTTCCTATAAGCAAAGCTATAGCGGCGTGTTCATCGGCAACGAACTGACCACAAAAGTCGATAACTGGACGCTGTCCGGGCTGGCCCGGCTTGGCGTCACCCTGCACAGCAAGGATGTCGACCACCACTGGCAGCGCGATCTGCGCTTCAAGGAAAGCTTTGAACGCGCGGCATTCGTCGTGATCGGCGGGCGTGCGGAATATGCATTCAGCGAACGCACCAGCCTTGTTGCCTCGGCCCAGTATCAGAAATATCTGCGTCGCAACGGCGACATCGCCGCCACCAAGATCAGCACCGGCGCATCCGACGGCATCGCCAAGGACGGCGCGGCGGCTGATCTGCGCACGATGACCGTCGGTCTGGCGGTCCAGACCCGGTTCTGAGGCCTGACAACCCCAAAGGCCGTCCCCGATGGGGCGGCCTTGCCACGCCCATGGCCCGCGACCGGTCCAACCTGCGGTTGGTCAGGACCGGTCAGCCATGAAACGGATCAGCCGTAAACCGACTGTTTGCCGAAATGCTCGGCCAGAAGGTAATATACCACCGCCCGATATTTGTTGCGGTTGGAGCGGCCATATTTTTCCATCACCGCATCAATGCCGCTGTCCAGATCGGGACCATCCGTCAGCCCCAGCTTTTTGATCAGGAAGTTGGCCTTGACGCGCGCCACCTCGTCAGGGTCGCTGGCGGATACGGTTTCCGCGTCAGCGCTGTAGATCGAGGGACCGCAGCCGATGACCACCTTGGTCAGCAGGTCCATATCCGGGGTCATCCCCAGCTTGTCCTTCATGTCGGTGGCGTATTTCTGAATCAGATCGTCACGTTTGCTCATGCACGCATCCTTTCCGGGTCGCGGACGGGCCGCTGTTCACCCTTGGAAGGCTGGCGCAGCCCCTGCCGGAAATCAAGGATTTTCATGCCCCTGCGCCGTGTCATCATGGCGCGGCGGGGCAGGGCGGGTGGCGATAAAGATCGCCACCAGCAGCAAAACCACCCCTTGCCCGATCAGCGCCGCCCTGGGCAACAGCCAGATCCCCAGACCGAAAGACCCGGTCATGAAGGTGATGGCAATGACCTTGGCGCGGCGGGGGATGGCGCCGTATTCCTCCCAGTCGCGGATGGGCTGGCCGAATTCGGGATGCTGGCGCAGCCAGCGGTGCAGGCGCGGCGACACGCGGGCAAAGCAGATGCTGGCCAGCAACAGGAACGGCACCGTGGGCATGATCGGCAGAAAGACCCCGATGACGCCAAGCGCCAGCGAGGTCCAGCCGCCAATCGCCCACAGAACCCGGATCAATAGCGGTAATGTTCCGGCTTGAACGGCCCGTCCGGCGACACCCCGATATAGGCCGCCTGTTCCGGCGACAGTTTCGTCAGCCTGACCCCGATCTTGTCCAGATGCAGGCGCGCAACCTTTTCGTCCAGCGCCTTGGGCAGGATGTAAACGCCGGGCTGATAGTCGTCGCCTTTTGTCCACAGCTCGATCTGGGCCAGCACCTGATTGGTAAAGCTGGCCGACATCACGAAGCTGGGGTGGCCGGTGGCGTTGCCCAGGTTCAGCAGCCGCCCCTGCGACAGCAGAATGATCCGCGCCCCCGAGGGCATCTCGATCATGTCGACCTGATCCTTGATATTGGTCCATTTGTGGTTCTTCAGCGCGGCAACCTGAATTTCGTTATCGAAATGGCCGATATTGCCGACAATGGCCATGTCCTTCATGGCCCGCATGTGTTCAAGCCGGATCACATCCTTGTTGCCCGTGGTGGTGATAAAGATGTCGGCGCTGTCGGCCACATCCTCAAGCAACACAACCTCGAACCCGTCCATCGCGGCTTGCAGGGCGCAGATCGGGTCAGCCTCGGTCACCTTGACGCGCGCACCGGCGCCGCGCAGCGACGCGGCGCTGCCCTTGCCGACATCGCCATAGCCGCAAACCACAGCAACCTTGCCCGCCAGCATCACGTCCGTGGCACGGCGGATGCCATCAACAAGCGATTCCTTGCAGCCATATTTATTGTCGAATTTCGACTTGGTGACGCTGTCATTCACGTTGATCGCCGGGAAGGGCAGCAGGCCCTTTTTGTGCAGGTCATACAGACGGTGCACACCGGTGGTCGTTTCCTCAGACACGCCCCTGATCGCCGCGCGCTGCTGGGTGAACCAGCCGGGGCTTTCGGCCAGACGCTTCTTGATCTGGGCGAACAGGGCCTCTTCCTCTTCGCTGGTGGGGGTTTCGATCAAGTCGGTTTCCCCGGCCTCGACCCGCGCGCCCAGCAGGACATACATGGTGGCATCGCCGCCATCGTCCAGAATCATATTCGCCGTGCCGTCCGCGAACTGAAAGATCTTATCGGTATAGGACCAGTATTCGGTCAGCGTTTCACCCTTGATGGCGAAAACCGGGATGCCGGCCTGTGCAATCGCGGCGGCGGCGTGGTCCTGCGTGGAATAGATGTTGCACGAGGCCCAACGCACATCGGCCCCCAATGCCACCAGCGTTTCGATCAGCACCGCGGTCTGCACCGTCATGTGCAGGCTGCCGGCGATGCGCGCGCCTTTCAGCGGCTTGGCCGCGCCATATTCGTCGCGCAGGGCCATCAGGCCCGGCATCTCGGTCTCGGCGATGTCCAGTTCCTTGCGGCCAAACCCGGCCAGCGCGATGTCGCGGATAATGTGATCGGTCATGGCCGGTCCCGTCCTTTGCATAATTTGCCCGTGGCATTCCGGCAGGTTTTAGCACCGGTCGCCCCCCTGAACAACGCAAAGCGGAAAACGGGGTAAAGCCTCAGTCAACCAATCCGGCCAGCGCGAAATAGCGCTGCGGGCTGGTCTTTTCATTGAACCCCACCCCCGAGGCCACCACGCAGGATGTCTGATCGCCGCGATCCATCACCAGCGTCCATGTCCCCATCAGGTTGGACCCCCACAATTCGGTGCCATCGCGGCCCTTGCTGACGAAAGCCTCGCCAAAGTCGTGGTCCAGCGTGGTCTGAACGGTGCCGGTCGCGTCGCAATAAGGGGTTTCGGCGCCATTCGCGGTCTGGCTGCGTGCCGCCTCCATCACCGACGCGGTGTCGGCGCCGGCGATGGCGGTCCATGCCCGTGGCTCGCGCTGGGTGTCGGCGCGGCTTTCCAGCTTGGCAAGGCCGGCGGTCGGCATCAGCGCCAGCATCGCGGCGGCGGCGGTCAGGGTCAGTCGGGTCGCAAAGGGCGAAAACATGATCTTCGCTTTCGGGTTGTTCCTGTGTTGCCGGGTCAACACGACCAGCGGGGCGGCGGTTCCTCACCTTTGCGTGAGGATGCGTCAATTCGGCACGTTGCAGCACAGAAAACACTGATATATCAATAACAAGTCAAGCACCGACCACCGGTCATATGCGCCTGCACCGGCGATTGACAGGGCGGCACGAAAATGATTAGCCTGCTAATCTGTTCATTAGCATACTAACCATTATGACCCAGCCAGACCCCGCACCCCGTTCTGTCATCATCGCCATGTTCCGCACCGTGCGTCTGCTGCGTCAGCGGCTGGATTCGCGGGCGCGCGACATCGGCCTCAGCTATGCGCGGGGGCGGGCGCTGGGGGTAATCACCCGCAACGAAGGTGCCACCCAGGCCGAGGTCGCCCTGATGCTGGGGATCGAGGCGCCGACGCTGAAGCGCCAGCTGGACGCGCTTGAGGCCGACGGCTTTATCACCCGCTGCAAGCTGCCCAATGATGGCCGTAAACATGCTCTGTTCCTGACCGACAAGGGCCGCGATGCCGAAATTCTGGCGCATTTGCGGCCCGAAACCCTGCTGGCGGGCATCCCGGAACAGGATATCGCCACCACCCTGCGGGTTCTGGCGCAGGTCGAGGCAAATGCCGGTGTGCAGGACAACGCATGACCGCAACCGCCGACCCGAATGCCGCCGCGCCGGCCCCGGCGCCCGCGCCCGTGTCGCCCGAACTGACGCTGAAAGGCGCCTGGCCCTATGTGCTGGCCGCGTCGCTGATCGCGCTGGCGCAGGGTCTGGGGCAGGGGTTCATCTCGGCCAATCTGTCGCAGATGGCGGGGGATCTGGGCATCACCACGACCGAGGCCAGCTGGATGATGGCCGCCTATATGGTGCCGCGTTCGGCGCTGCCCATCATCCTGATGAAGCTGCGCACCCAATACGGCCTGCGCCGCTTTGCCGAAGTGGGGATCATCGCCTTTGTGCTGGCATCCTTCGCGTCGATCTGGATCAGCGATCTGCGCTCGGCCATTGTGGTGCAGTTCCTCAGCGGGCTGGCCGCGGCACCGCTGTCGACGCTGGCCTTCCTGTATATGCTGGATAACCTGCCCGAGGTCTGGAAACTGCGTTTCGGCCTGCCGGCGGTGATGACCTTCATGCTGTTGGGCACACCGCTGGCGCGGGTCATCTCTCCTGCCCTGATGCAGGATGCCGGGACCGGGGGGCTGCACCTGCTGATGCTGGGTCTGGCGCTGGTGATGCTGGGGCTGATCTATGTGCTGCCGCTGCGACCGGTGCCGCACGCCAAGGTGATCGCGCCGCTGGATCTTGTCAGCTTCGGGCTGATCTCGGCCGGGTTCGCGGGGCTGACGGTGGCGGCGATTCAGGGGCCGATCCACTGGTGGACCGATACCGCATGGGTGGCGATCTGGCTGGCGGGCGGCATTGCCGCGCTGGCGCTGGCGGCGATGATCGAACTGAACCGCAAGGTGCCGCTGATGGACATCCGCTGGCTGGTCAGCCCGGCCATGCTGCACCTGACCGGGGCGCTGTTCCTGTTCCGGCTGATCCTGTCGGAACAAAGCGCCGGGGCGCCGCGCATGTTCATGGTGCTGGGGGTGGGACCGGGCCAGATGGTGCCGCTGTTCACGGTGATCAGCGTGGCCACGGTGATGGGCGGGCTGGCCTGCATCGCCTGGATCGCCCCCCGGCGCGAGGTCTGGTTCCACCTTGCCGCGCTGGTGCTGATCGCCGCTGGCGCGTGGATGGATTCGCAATCGACCGTCGACACGCGGCCACAGCAATTCATCATCTCGCAGGCCATGATCGGCTGTGCGGGGATGCTGTTCATGCCGCCCGCGATGATGGCGGGGCTGTTATCGGCGCTGGCGCGGGGACCGGCCTATATCCTGTCTTTCGTGATTATTTTCATCTCGACCCAAAGTCTGGGGGGCATTCTGGGATCGGGGCTGTTTACCAGCATCATCAACTATCGTCAGGCCTTTCACATGCGGGTGCTGGCCGAACAGCTGGATGCCGGGGCCGCCCGCAGCGGCGCGCTGATCGGGCAGGTGGCCGCGACCCTGTCGCCCCAGATCAGCGACCCCGCACTGCGTCAGGCAGGGGCCGTCACCGCCATCGGGCGGCAGGTTGCGCAGCAGGCCTGGGTGCTGGCCTATAACGACGCCTATTTCCTGACATTTCTGGTGGCGGTGGCGGCGCTGGCCGCGCTGTTGCTGCACCTGCTGCGCGACTGGCTGGCACAGGCGGTGTTCCGCATCGGCCCGCCCCAGCCCCACCACACCGCCGCCGCGCAGACCCCACCGCAAGCCGCCGCCCCCCGCTGACCAAGGATAAGACCCATGAAACCTTCGATCCTGCTGCCGACTGTCATTGCTGCCCTGATCGGGGTGCTGGGGGTGCTGATCGTGCTGTTCGCCTGGCACCTGCCGCCCTTTGCCCCGGCACATCCGCAGACTGAAAACGCCTATATCCGTGGGCAGGTCACCACCATTGCGCCGCAATTATCGGGCTATCTGTCGGCGGTGGAGGTGGCCGATTTCCAGCCCGTGACCAAGGGTCAGGTGATCGCGCGCATTGACGACCGCCAATACCGGCAGCGGCTGGCGCAGGCGCAGGCGGGGCTGGCCTCGGCGCAGGCCGCGCTGGCCATTGGCGCGCAAAGCATCCATTCCGCACAGGCGGCGCTGGCCTCGCGTCGGGCGGCATTGGCGGCGGCGCAGGCGGCGCTGGACACGGCGCAATCGGGCTGGGACCGGACCCGGCAGTTGCAAAGCCGTGGCGTGACCTCCAGCTCGAACGCGGACCAGTCGCTGACCGCGCTGCGTCAGGCCGAGGCCGCGGTCCAGCAGGCCGAAAGCGCCATTGCCGTCGCGCGCGAGGATGTGAATGGCGCAAAGGTCGGGCAGGATGCCCGTCAGGCCGCGATCGACAGCGCCAAGGCCGCCGTGGCACTGGCCCAGATCGACCTTGACAACACCCTGATCCGCGCCCCCGCCGATGGTCGTCTGGGGCAGGTTTCGGCGCGGGTCGGGCAATATGTGACACCGGGCAGTGCGCTGGTCTCTCATGTCGGGCGCGACCTGTGGGTGGAGGCCAATTTCAAGGAAACCGGCCTGCACGGGATGCGCCCTGACCAGCCGGTGCATTTCACCGTAGACGCCTTGCAGGGACAGGCTTTTACCGGTCGCGTTCAGGCCTTTTCCCCCGCGACCGGGTCGGAATTCAGCCTGCTGTCGGGCAATAACGCCACCGGCAATTTCACCAAGGTGGCACAGCGCCTGCCGGTGCGGATCTCGATTGATCCGGGGCAGGATATGGCCGATTATCTGGCGCCCGGCCTGTCGGTCGTGGTCTGGGTTGATACAGAAGCAGGGTGACGGAAATGCGGCGTTTCGGGGAACAGCTGCGATGACGGCCGCGCCGCCCATGCTGCGCATCTGCCTTGATCCGCCGATGCTGGCCTCGGCTCGGGCGGGGCGGTTCAATTTTCTGACCCAGGTTCAGCAGGCGGCGCAAGGCGCGGGCTGGCGGGTGGAATGGGCACCACAGGATGCCCGCGCCCCGCAGGACGGCTTTGGAATGTTTCACATGAAACATCCGGGCGACGGGCGCAGCCTGCTGTTCCGCCGCGCCTATCATTACCCGTTCTGGCATATCGAGACCGAGGAAAAGCGCTGGCGCTGGCCGGTCGCGCTGGCACGGTTTCAGCCCGACAGCATCGCCGCACAGCCCGCCCGCGATTTTGCCGCGCGCCTGCGCCAGCGCGTGCTGCCGGGGCCGCCGCCGCGCCATGACGGGCCGGTGCTGATCGCCCTGCAAGGCCGGGTCGGCCAGACGCGGTCGTTCCAGACCATGTCGCCGCTGCAAATGGTGGAAACGGTGGCCCGCAGCGGCCTGCCCGCCGTCGTCACCCTGCACCCGCGCGAGGTTTACACCCCAGCCGACCGCGCCGCGCTGGACCGGATCGCAGCGGCACATCCGAACCTGACCATCGGCGGCGACAGCACGCGCCTGTTGCGGGATTGTCGCTTTGTGGTGACGCAAAACAGCGCCGTGGCCTTTGATGGCTATCTGCTGGAAAAACCCGCTGTTTTATTCGCGCAGGTGGATTTTCACCACATCGCGCTGAATGTCGCGGAAATGGGCGCGCGGGATGCGCTGGCCGCCGCAGCCGGTCACCGGCCAGATTTCGCGCGCTATCTGGCATGGTTCCTGCGCGATCAGTCGATCGACGCCATGGCGCCGGATGCGCAGGACCGCATTCGCGCGGCAATGCGCCGGGGCGGCTGGCCGATCTGACCGCCGCCCCGTGCCAGATCTCAGATGCTTTCGTCGATCCAGGTCTTCAGCGCGGCCTTGGGCGCGGCGCCGATCTTGTTGGACACGACCTGACCACCCTTGAACATGAACAGCGCCGGAATCCCGCGCACACCCATGGCGGCGGGGCTTTCGGGGTTTTCGTCCACATTGACCTTCACGACCTTCAGCTTGCCGGCATATTCCTCGGCCAGTTCCTCAAGCGCGGGGCCGATCTGTTTGCACGGACCGCACCATTCGGCCCAGAAATCGACCAGAACGGGGGTGTCGGACTGACGCACTTCGGCGTCGAAATCGGCGTCAGAGACGGCTTTGGTGGGCATCGTGGCCTCCTTGGCAGGTGAAATCACGCCGGGCGCTGCTCCCGGCGCATCAGGTCTAACAGCTAGGAACGCTTCCGCAACGGGTCAAGCCCGCAACCCGGCCAGATTGTCGCTGACCCGGTCCAACAGCGCATCAGGCAGGTCCATCACCTGCCGCGCCGCTGTCCACAGGATCTGGCCGGAAACCGCCCGCCCCGGCCAGATCTGCTGTGCCGCCAGACGATAGGCCGCCATCTGCCGCAAGATCCCCTCGGGGACGGCATCGGGGCTGTCGGGCACCTGCGCGTTGGATTTGTAATCCATCACCACCACCCGGTCCGGCCATACCAACAGCCGGTCAACGACACCGTTCAGCACCCCGCCCCCCGGCAGGGGCGCGGTCAGTGCCACCTCGGTCAGCACATCCGCATCATCGGGCAGCGCCAGCGCCGTGGCCACCTGACGTGCATCCAGCAGCGCCGATACCTCGTCCAGCAGGGCGGTCTGGGTGGCGATATCGGGCAGCCCGCCCTCGGCCCCGGCCAGCGCCGCCTGCGCAAGACCCGGCCAGTCGGGGCGCGGCTTGCCGGGCAGCAGTTCCAGCAACAGATGCAGCCGCGTGCCGCGCAGCATCGCATCGGGGTCGGGTGCCGATCCGGCCAGCGCCTTGGCACCGCCAAGCGCAGTCGCCGCCACCGGACGCGGCCTGCGCGCCATGCCCGGCGGCAGCTTGCGCACCCAGTCCGGCAGATCCGCCAGCCCCGGCGCGACCTGCCCCTGCGCCGGCGCCAGTTCGGGCCAGTCCCCATGCGACAGACGACGGATCTGCCCCCCCCACGGGCAGGGCAGACGCGCCTCGGGCAGGGCGGCGCGGTCCATCCCGGCGGCAACCATCGCGTGCCAGCTGTCCGGCCCGGTGCCAAGATCGCCCGCCGCCGCCACGATCAGCCAGCTTTCCGCCCGCGTCAGCGCCACATATAACAGGCGGCGGCGCTCTTCCTCGTGCCGCTGGCGCTGGGTCTCGGCGGCGCCGGCCACCTGTGGCGGACGCTCGTCCTTGCGGCCCCGCCACAGCACCGGGCCGTCATCCTGCGCCAACAGCGCGGCCTCTTGCGCGGCGCGGCGCTTGCCGGTGTCGGGCAAGATCACCACCGGGCTTTCCAGCCCTTTGGACCCATGCACCGTCATCACCCGCACCATGCCGCCGCTGCTGCCGGGCTGGCGCTTGACCTCGACATCATCGCCCGTCAGCCAGACCAGAAACCCGGTCAGCGAAGGCACTTCGACCCGCTCGTAACCCAGCGCCTGCGACAGCAATTCGTCCAGCCCGTCCTCGGCCTCGGGGCCAAGACGCGATAACAGCCGGTCACGCCCGCGATGCCGGACCAGCAGCCGGCTGATCAGTTCATAGGGGCGCAGATAACCCGCATTATCCAGCATATCCGACAGCACCGCCCGGCTGTCCTGATGCGCGGCGCTGTCGCGCAGACGTTCCCACAGATACTGGCCTTTGCGACGTCCTGTGGCCAGCCGGAACAGGTCATCCTCGGACAGTCCGAACAAGGGCGATCGCAGGACAGCGGCCAGCGACAAATCATCCTCGGGCGTGGCCAGAAAGGCCAGCAGCGCCCGGATATCGCGCACCGCCAGTTCCGCCGCCAGCTTCAGCCGGTCCGCCCCCGCCACCGGCAGGCCCGCCGACTTGCAGGCGCGGATCACCTCGGCAAACAGGGCCGAGCGGCGCTGAACCAGCACCAGCACATCCCCGGCATCCAGTGGCCGCACGACGCCGGTCTTGGCATCATGCAGCGGCGTGCCGATCATATCGCGGATCTGCGCGGCAACGGCGTTGGCCAGTTGCACGACCTCGGAATCCGGGGCGGGCAGGTCGACGGCATCGAACCATGCGCCCGCCTCGGGCTTGTCGGGCCTGGGCAAGGGGGGCCACAGGTCGACCCGGCCCGGCAGGGCGGCGCGAAAGGCTTTGTGTTCCGAACGGTCCCCCAGCCCCTCGGCCGCCGCGTCCTGAAACACCGCATCCACCAGCGCCAACACCGCGGGCGAGGACCGGAAGCTGTGCTTCAGATCCGTCTGCTGCATGGGGCGCTGGATGGCGGCGAAATCAGCGTCGAATTCATCGCGCTTTTCGTTGAACACCCGGATATCGGCGCCTTGGAAGGAATAGATCGACTGTTTCGGGTCGCCCACCACGAACAGCGTGCGGTCGCGGTCCACGGCGCCCTGACCGCTGGTGAATTCGGCGGTCAGGCGGCGGATCACCTGCCATTGCGCGGGGCTGGTATCCTGTGCCTCGTCCACCAGAATGTGGTCGATGCCGCCATCCAGCCGCCACAGCACCCATTGCGCCAGATCGGACACCGCCAGCAAGCGCGCGGTGCAGGTGATCAGGTCATCGAAATCCAGCCAGCCATGGTCACGCTTGCGCGCATTATACTGGCGCATGAAAGCATGGCCAAACCGGTGCAGCGCGGCACTGCGCTGTGCCGCGATCAGCGACAGGCGGGCGGGGCGGGCGGCCTCGACCCGGCGCATCAGGTCGTTCAGCGGCGCCAGCATCTCGCCAAGCGCGGCCTGCGTCGGCCTGGTCGGGAAACTGCCGATCTTGGCGGTAAAGGCATGGGCGGCCAGCCCGCCGGTTTCCTTGTCCTTGACCGGGCCAAACAGCAGCACGTTTTCCAGAACCGCCAGCGCCTCTGGCCCCGGCGCGGTCCAGTCCAGCGCGGCCAGTTTGACCGCCGCCTTGCCATCATTGCCGCCCTTGGCCTGCAAGGCCGGGATCAGCGCCGCCATCAGCCCGGCTTCGGCCCCCAGAAACACCTGTGCCAACAGGGTGTCGGTGTCGAAACCGGCAGGCAGACCAAGCGCCGCCAGCAACGCATCCGGGCTGACCGCGCGGTCAAAGCCCCCGGCGGTGACACTTGCCAGAAACCCGGCCAGCTGGTCGTCGCTGACCAGCGTCACCAGATCGCGCAGCTCGGGCACCCCGTCGCGGGCCATTTCCTCGACGATTTCGGCCCGGATCAGATCGGCGCTGCGGCTGTCCAGTTCGCTAAAGCCATGCGGCACACCGGCCTCCAGCGGAAAGCGGCGCAGCAGGGCGGCGCAAAAGCTGTGGATGGTCTGCACCTTCAGCCCGCCGGGCGTTTCAATCGCCTGCGCGAACAGGCGGCGCGCGGCGGCCAGATCGGGGGTGCCGGTTTCGCCAAGCTGCGCCAGCTCGGCCCGCAAGGCGGCATCCCCCAGCATCGCCCATTTCCCCAGCCGGGACAGCAGACGGTTCTGCATCTCGGTCGCGGCGGCCTTGGTATAGGTCAGGCACAGAATGCGTTCGGGCGCGCAGCCGGCCAGCAACAGCCGCGCCACCCGGTCGGTCAGCACCCGCGTCTTGCCCGACCCGGCATTCGCCGTCAGCCAGGTCGAGCGCGCCGGATCGGCGGCCTCGACCTGCCGCTTGCTGGCATCGTCCATCGCCCGATCAGTCATCGCCACCCACCTTTTCCGGCACCGGATCATCGGCCATCGACCATTCGCCAAAGCGCGACAGGTGGTCATAATCGCCACTGTCGGACACCTGTTCTACCGCGCGGCGGGCGGTAAAGCCCTTGCCCCCGGCCTGATAACGCCGGATCAGGTCGACGAACCGGTCCCATGTCTCGTCAATGGCCTCGGGCGGCAGGTCGCGGGCCTCGGTCGCGCCTTCGCCGCCAAGCTGGATATAGCTGACGCCGCTGACCGGCACCGGTCCCAGCCGGTCAAATGCCCCACGCACCGCCATCGCGGCCTCAAGCGGCAATTGCTTGTCAAACGCCTTCATCTGCGCATCCGACGGCGGCTTGCCGGATTTGTAGTCATAGATATGCGCAGTGCCGTCCTTCAGCGCGTCGATCCGGTCAGGCCGGGCGATCAGGCGGAAATCCATGCCCGCGACCGGCAGGCCCGCGTAATCCTCGACCACGACCGGTCGGCCAAGCGCGGCGCGCGCCAGCTCATCCGCGACCAGCCGGTCGGCAATCGCCTCGATCCGCGCGCGCCAGAAAATCCGGGCCGAGGGCCAGGGCACATCCGCCGCCAGCACCTGATCAGTCGCCGCCATCAGCCGCGCGCGCAGTTCGTCGGGGGGCGTGTCGGCATCGGGGGGCGGGGTCAGAAACGCCTCGACAATGCTGTGCAGCACCTGCCCGCGCATCGCCGCGCCGGGTTCAGGCCGCAGCGGGTCCAGCGGTTTCAGCCCCAGAATATGGCGCGCGTAAATCGCATAAGGGTCACGGATCAGCGTGCGCACCTGCGTCACCGACAGCTGTTTCAGCGCCGGCCCCGGCGGAATGGGCGAGGGCCGCCGCGCCGGTGCAACCGGTTCCGAAGGCGCATTCATCGCCGCCGCCAGATCCAGCCAGCGCCGCCCCCGCGCCCGCATATCGGCCAGCGCCTGCGGCCCGCCCTGATCGGGCAGCCCCCCCAGCAGGTTCATCAGCCGGTTCAGCCAGCGCGACGGAATGGTTTCAGCATCCGCATCGCGCCGCGCACGGGTCAGCACCACCTGCGGCGCGGCAATGGCTTGCTGGAAATCATGCGCGGCCAGACCGATCTGGCGTTCCGGCACCGTCAGCCCGGCCTGCAAACGCATCTGCCGCGACAGCCACGGGTCCGGCGCGGGCATTTGCGGCCAGCTGCCTTCGTTCAGACCGGCCAGAATGACCAGCGGTTCATCGGCGCTGACGGCCTCGGTCCGGGCGTCGCGGGCACCGAAAAACCGGATCAGCGGGTGCGGCTGCGCGTCCAGACGCACGAACTGGCCCGACAATTGCTGGCTGATCAGCGCCGCCATGTCGCGCGGCGGCATGGGATGCGCCTTGCCCGCATGGGCCGAAATCAGGTCCATCACCGCCCGCGCCAGCCCGCCTGCCGCGCCGCGCCACAATTCCGATTGCGCCGCATCGCCGCCCGGCCCGGCGGCCAGCCCCTCGGCCAGCGCCACCAGCCGGTCCAGCCGCTGCGGCAGCGGCGCGGCGGCGCGGTCGGTGGCCAGCGGCGCGATCTGGTCCAGCCACAGCGCCAGCCAGCCGGTCCAGCCCTGACGCGCCGCATCCCCCCGCGCGCCCCAGTCGCGCAGCGCCCCGCCATCGGGAAAAGCCGGTCCATGGCGGCGCAGATGCAGTTCCAGATCGCGGGTCTGGCGCAAATGCTCGCCCCGCGCCGCGCGCCCGGCACCGGTGGCACAGATCGGCTGTTTCAACAGCGTCAGCAACCCGTCCAGCGTCAGATCCTGCCCGAACAGCGCCGCCACATGGCGCAGAAACAACCCCGAGGCCGTCAGATGCAGCGCCAGCCCGCGCGGGTCGTCAGGCAGCAAATGCCAGCGATCCAGCGCCACCGTAATGCGCCGCACCAGCGGCTGATCAGGTGAAAACAGCGCCACCGGCTGGCCGCGTTCCACCGCCTCGCGGATCACCAGCGCCACGGCATCGGCCTCGGTCGCGGGCTGGTCAGCCTCGATCAGGGTCAGGCCCTGCGTCGCGGGGGCCAGCGCCCCCAGCGCCGGACCATCCGCGATCCACTGATCGGTGACCGGCGCGGGCCGTAATGCCAGCGAAACCAGGGCGTTGCGCGCGCCCTGCGCGTCGGCGCTGTCCAGCCACGGCGCCGGGGGACCGAATTCATCGCGCAGCGGCAGGAACCGGCCCTGCGGGTGGTCGTCAGGTGCCATGCCAAAGCCCGCCCAAACCGCATCCGGCTGGGTAAAGTCATAGCCCGGCAACACCACCGCGCCATTTTGCAGCCGCGCCACCGCCTGCATGAACAGCCGCGTCGCCCCATGTGACCCGGTCGAGCCTGCGACCAGAACCGGTCCCTGCGGCAGGTCGCGCCCGGCGGCCCAGGCCTCGGCGCGGCGGGCGGCGGCGGCATATTGGTGGGCCTCGCGGTCGGCCGGATCGCCTTGCAGATAGAAATCGGCGGCAATGCGCAGAAACCCCAGCATCCGCTGCCAGTGCTGCGCGTGCTGACCGGCGTCAATGCGGTCCAGCGCGTCCGGCCCGGCCCCCTCGGACTGCATCTCGGCCATCAGCGCCGCCAGCGAGGCCGCCAGCCCCGGCACCGACTGGCTGCTGCGCAGATCGGGCTGGCGCTGCAACAATTGTTCGATCAGCCAGCCCAGTTCCAGTTCGCGTGCAAGGCTGGCCTCGGGCGGGGTGGTGGCGTCCTCGGCCCCCAGATCCGCGATCAGGTAAATACGCGGCAGCAACAGCGGGCCGCGCCGGTCAAAGGCCTCTTGCAGGCCCGCCCGCGTCCGGGCCGAGTTGGCCCAGATCGTCACCCGCGCCAGCGCTTGCGGCGGCTGACCCTGAAAGCGCTGCAACAGGCCGGTCACGGTGTCGCTGGCGAAATCGGCACCCGGCGGCAGGGCGAACAGACCGGGCTGCCAGACCCGGCTCATGCGGTGGCCCCGTCAGGGCTGGCCAAAAGCGCCTCGGCCAGCGGGATGCAGTCGGGGCGGCCCACGTCGCACCAGCCGCCCGGATGCACCATCCCAAAGGCCCGGCCATCCGCGATCATGCGGTCCCACAGCAGGTTCAGCGAAAAGAAGTCGCGGTCAATCGCGGCCAGCAGGTCGGGGCGGATTATCTGGCACCCGGCATAGACCATATCGCCCTGACGCGCGATCCGCCCCGCCGCGTCCAGCGCGAAATCGCCCCCGCCCTGACGCCCCTGCGCCCGCGCCAGCGGCACCAGCGCCAGCAGCGCGTCCATCCGGTCCCCGTCCCATACCCGCGCCAGCGCGACCAGCGGGTTCGGTCCGGTCCATACCACATCCGGGTTCAGCGTCATCACCGGTCCCGCGCCCAACAGCGGCAGCGCCTTGCGCAGCCCGCCGCCGGTTTCCAGCAGCGCCGCCGATTCATCCGACACCATCACATCCGGCGCCGGTCGCGCGGCCAGATGCGCGACGACCTGATCACCCAGATAATGCGTGTTCACCACCACCGGCCCCGCCCCGGCGGCCTGCGCCATGTCCAGCGCCCGGTCCAGCAGGCTGCGGCCCGCGACCCTGATCAGCGGCTTGGGGCAGTTATCGGTCAGCGGCGCCATCCGCGTGCCCTTGCCCGCCGCGAACAGCATCAGGGGAAAGCGCTTATCCATGGGCGATCCTTTCGATCATCTGCGGCGTCGGGTCGGGCAGATCGGCCAGCAAACCCGCCAGCGGCGCCAGCGCCGGATGCGCCAGATCGCGCCGGATCAGCGCCCATGTGCGCGGCATGAATGCCAGATAGCGCGGCTTGCCATCCTGTCGGCACAGCCGGGCGAAAATGCCCATGATGCGCAAATTGCGCTGTGCCCCCAGCAGGGCATAGGCGGCGCGGAACCGGTCCGCGTCCAGCCCGGTGGCGGCCAGATACCGCGCAATCTGCGCCGCCTCCAGCGCGGGGGGGATATCGCGGCGCACATCTTGCAGGACCGACACAAGGTCATAGGCCGGATGCGTTGCCACCGCGTCCTGAAAATCAAGCAACCCCAAGGGCTTGCCCCCACGCCAGACGATATTTTCGGCATGAAAATCGCGCAGCGCCACCACGGCGGGCTGATCGGCGCAAAGCTGTTGCCACAGATCCGCCACCGCCGCCGCGATGGCCGGGCCGCGACCGGCATCCAGGCCGATGGCGGGCAGATAGCACTGCGCGAAAAGCCCCACCTGATCGGCCAGCACCGGGCCGTCCAGAACCGGGACAAAGCCCGGCGCAGGGTGGCGATGCAGGTCGACCAGCAGGTCAGTGATGCGGTCATGCACCGGTCCCGCCATCTGCGGCTGGCGGTCACAGACCCGCGCCACCAGATCGTCCCCGAAATCCTGCATCAGCAACAGCCCCGCCGCGGCATCGCGCACCAGCAGCCGGGGGGCGGCAAACCCGTGCCCGCGCAGCCAGTCGGTCATCGCCATATACGGCCCGCAACTGCCCGGCGCGGCATCCATCAGCACTGCCCGATCACCTGCCCCCGGCCCCAACAGCCGGAAATACCGCCGGGCCGATGCATCCCCGGCCAGCGGAAAAACCTGCGCATCCGCCCATCCGTTACGGTGCAATAATACCGCAACCTCGACCGCACGGGCGATGCTGGGCCAGCGCCCAACCGGACCGCTGAGGGTGATCTGGCGATGGTCGTGATCGCGGCCCGGCGACAGGCTGACGGTCAGCGCATCATCGGGCAGGCTGTCCGCGCGGTCGGGCCATTCGACCAGCGTGATCGCCTGTGGCAGGGCCTCGTCCAGCCCCAGCTCGTCCAGCTCGGCCGGGTCGGACAGGCGATACAGGTCGGCGTGCCAGATCGGCACACCATCCGGGTCGTCATAGGCCTGAACCAGCGTAAAGCTGGGCGAGGGCACCTCGGCCATGGGGTCGCGCAGGCGGGCGCGGATCAGGGCGCGGGCAAAATGCGATTTGCCGGCGCCAAGGTCGCCCTCAAGCCTGATGCAATCGCCGGGGCGCAGATCGGCGGCCAGAACCGCCGCCAGCAGCGCCGTCAGCCCGGCATCGGCATGTGAAATCGTCGCAAGGATCGTCATGGTCCGGTTCTAGCGCAGCCACCGCGCAAGGCAAGCCGGTCAGTGCCGCGAACCGGGCCGCGCCGCCGATGTCAGCATTACCGACCGCATGTCCTGCGCCTGTGCCACGGCATCGCGGTCGACCTCGAAATGCAGGCGCAGCGCATATTCCGACGGGGTCGAGACGATCTCGGCCTCGCTGTCCAGCTGCATGGCGAAAGCCTCGATCAGCTGGCTGCCAAGGCCGGTGCCCTCGGACATGACGGCGCCTTCGCCCATGGAATTGGCGATCTCGAAAAACGCTTTGCCGTCCGGGTCCTGGCGCAGGGTGACGCGCACATAAGGGTCCGCCCCGGCCTGCGCCCCGGCATATTTCAGCGCATTGGTAAAGGTTTCCGTGGCCAGCAGCGTCAGCGGCACTGCCTGATCGGGCAGCAGCGTCAGCGCAGACAGATCCGTCTGGATCGAGATCCGCGACCCGGCCTCGACCTGCGCGTTCACCATCTGGTTGATGATATCGCCGATCAGCCGGTCAGCCTCGACCGCGTCCAGATGCTCGGCCTGATATAGGTTGCGATAGATCGTCGCCAGCGAGGCCACGCGGTCCTGAACGCTGCGCAGCACGCGCTTGGCATCGGCATCGTCGATGACCCGCGTCTGCATGTTGATGATCGAGGCGATCAGTTGCAGGTTGTTCTTGACCCGGTGGTGAACCTCTTTCAAAAGCACGGTTTTTTCGGCCACGGCCTCTTCCATGGCGGCCTCGTCGCGGATCAGGATACGGGCCATGTTGGAAAAGGTCTGGCTGACATCGGCAATTTCCGCCGGCGCGGTTTTCAGCACCAGCGGGGCCTTGTCACGGTTGCCGATGGCGAACCGGCGCATCTGGCTGCGCAATTCGGAAATATGCCGCAAAACAAGGCGATAGACGGCAAAGTAAGCCACCGCCAGCGACACGATCCACAGCAGGATCGGCACCAGAATGGCGGTCAGATTGGCCAGCCGGAAGCTGTTGATCCCGGCCTGATCTGGCGCCCAGATCCCCAGCGCATAGACCAGCCCCGGAACCACCGGCACCACCGAATACACCCGTTCATCGCCGCTGCGGGCATAGGACCGGAAGGTGCTGTCAGTGCGCAGGGTCAGCGTGTTCAGCGGCTTGTCGCGGGGCAGCATCGGGTCCATTTCGGACATCCCGGCGCTTTCCATATCCGAGGTCAGGATATTGCCATATTGGTTAAAGGTCAGAATCGCGGCGGAATTTTCCGACGACATCACCGCGTGGGTGGACCGCAGCAAATCGCGCGAGACGCTGACGGCGACATATCCCAGCAGATCGCGCCCGCGATACAGCGGCTGCGACACCACCACCACGTCACGCCCCGACACCGGCCCGGACGAGATTTGCGAAATCAGCGTGCCGGGTTCCTGCATGAATTTCAGGTAATGCGGCGAGGTGCTGACATCCGCCACCCGGCCGGAATTGCATTCGGTCACCCCCTGCAAGGTGGTAAAGCCGGCATAGACATAGGTGGCGCTGCGCTGGACAAAACCGCGCATGATTTCAGAACATTTTTCAGAATCGTTCAGGGTTTCCAGCACCGCCGGTCCCAGCGCATCGGCGGTGCCAAGCGCGCTTTGCAGCAACGCCCGTTCCCCCGCCGCCGCCGCGGATGTGCGCCCCAGCAGGGCGATTTCGGTCGCCCGTTCAGCGGCCTTGGACAGGTTCAGCGTCTGGACGACAGAAATCAGGCCGATGGGCAAAATCGCCACCGACAGCAGCGTTGCCAAGCGAAAGCCCAACCCTTTGGTGAATTCCAGCCGGTCCTGCCAAAACCTGCGCATCCGTCGACCTCAGCGGGTGACGGGCATGTTCGCCCCCATGACGGCCAGCGTGGCGGGGTCGGTCATCTCAAGCTCTTCGCCATCGGCCAGATGCAACAGCTCGGCCAGACGGCGACGGCCGCGATTGGCGCGCGACTTGACGGTGCCAACGGCAACGCCGGTCATATTCGCGGCCTCTTCATAGGAAAACCCCGACGCGCCGACCAAAATCAGCGCCTCGCGCTGTTCATCGGGCAGTTGTTCGAAGGCGGCGCGGAAATCGTTCAGCGCCAGACGCCCGTCATGTTCCGGGCGCGTGGCCTGACGGGCGGCGTGGATGCCGTCAGTATCCGACACCTCGCGCTTGGTCTTGCGTCGCGCTGAATAGAAGGTGTTGCGCAAAATGGTGAACAGCCACGCCCGCAGATTGGTGCCGGGCTGGAACTTGTCCATATTCGTCCACGCCTTGACGATGGCATCCTGCACCAGATCGTCCGCCGACGACCCTTCGCGGGTCAGCGACAGGGCAAAGGCCCGCAGCGCAGGCAGGTGGTCGACAAGCTGGTCGCGGGGATCGCCATGTTCTTTCACGGCCTGATCCCGTCCGGTGACTGCGGCTGTCATGTGTTACTCCTGCTCGCGCAGTTGTTGCAGCAGCGCCATGAAACGGTCAGGCACCTCTTTTGTCGTGTCCTCCTGATAGACACGGCGAAGGTTTTCATCAATCTGCTGCTCGATCGCTGCCAGCTTGCGCTGTTCACGCTTGGTATTCATTTTGTAAATGTCCGGTTCGTCTTGTGCGCACCTTGCACAACCCTTATCCATAAGCAAGGTTCCGAAGTTACCGGTTTTTTTTTGAGGACATCATGAGTGCTGCAGACCTTGCCCAATCCATCGGGCGCGAGCTTCCCTATCTTCGCCGTTATGCCCGCGCATTGACCGGCAGCCAGACCGCCGGCGACAATTACGCCGCGGCCACGCTTGAGGCGATCTTGTCGGACCGCAGCGTCATGGATGGCGATGACACCCGCATCGGCCTTTTCCGCACCTTCCACGCCATCTGGCAAAGCTCGGGTCAGCCGGTGGCCGCCGATGACCAGACCACGCGCGAGGCCCGCGCACAGGTGCATCTGGCCGGCCTGACCCCCAATTCGCGCGAGGCGCTGTTGCTGCGTACGATCGAGGAATTGCGTTACGACCAGATCGCCCGCGTCATGGATGTTGAACAATCCGAGGCCGAAGAACTGGTTCAGATCGCGCTGAACGAAATGGGCCGCGCCCTGTCCGGCAAAGTGATGATCATCGAGGACGAGACCATCATCGCCATGGACCTGAAGGGCATCGTGCAGGCCATGGGCCACGAGGTCACCGGCGTGGCCCGCACCCACAGCGCCGCGATCAAGCTGGCCGGCGAACAGCGCCCGGACCTGATTTTGGCCGATATTCAGCTGGCCGACGGGTCGTCGGGGATCGACGCGGTCAATGAATTGCTGGGCAGCATGGGCGATATGCCGGTGATCTTTATCACCGCCTTCCCCGAACGCCTGCTGACCGGCGACCGGCCCGAACCGGCCTTCCTGATCTCGAAACCCTATTCCGAGGAACAGGTGCGTTCGGCGGTCAGTCAGGCGATGTTCTTTGCCTCAAGCGAGGGGATCGGCGCCTGACGTCAGACCCGGTATCGGCGCCGCTTAAGCGGCGTCGCCTTCCGCTGGAATCTCGCGCCGGGCGGCCCGCGCGGCCCGGATGCGCCGCCTGCGCCCCAGTTCGACATTGATCAGCGCGCCCATCAGCACCGAAAACCCGGCCAGATAAAACCACATCAACAGCGCCACCACCGCACCGATGGACCCATAGATTCGGTTATAGCTGTTGAAACTGGACAGATAGACCGAAAACGCCACCGAGGCCGCAGCCCATGCCAGCGCGGCAAACAGCGACCCCCAGGTAAAAACCGGGGTGCGGGGCGTTTTGACATTGGGACCATAGCGATACAGCACCCCGATCTCGACCAGCACGATCAGGAACAGCGCGCCCCATGGCAGCGACGACACCAGCCACGACCGCAGCGGACTGGGCGGGAAAAAGTTCAGCGCCACCGGCACCACCACGATTGTGGCCAGCCCGACCAGAACGATGCCCACCACCGCCAGCGTCAGCACATAGGCCAGCAAAAAGCCGAAAATCGTCGAATGCGACCGCACCCCATAGGCGGCGTTCAGCCCGCTGATCAGCGCCGTCACCCCGGCCCGCGCCGCGATGGTGGCGATGATGAACGAAATCGCTGATGCCCAGCCCAGTTGCGTGCCGCCACCATTGGTCAGCGCGATCACCTGCGTGTGCAACAGTTGCGCGGCCTCGTCCGGGATGAACTCCTCGGCCACGTCCATATATTCCATGATCACGGTCGGGTCGAACCACAGCCCCCACAGCGCGATAATCGCCGCAAGGCCCGGAAACACCGCGAACATGGCGTAAAACGCCACGCCGGCGGCGATCAGGCTCATGTGGATCTTGTCCATCCGCTGCAACAGGGCGGCAATGAAATTCCAGTTGTCGCGCCACATGGCCAGCATGGTCATCTTCCCCCGTCCGGTCGTGGCAGGTTCGCGTCATTCGGGCGCTGGTGCAAGCCACGCCGCCCGGAACGTCGCGACATCGTGGCCTAGCTGTAACGCCGCCAGACCGCCGCATCGCCAAGCGTGGCGATAAAGGCTGTATGGGCCTCGGCCTCGGCCTGGGTCAGGCGCGGGGGCAGGGGCGTGGGCCGCTGCGGGCGCGGATTGCTGCGCAGATCGCCCCCGGCGCCACCATGTCCCGGCCCCTCCAGCACCAGATCGGGCTGGCGACCGCCGATCAGTTCCAGATAGACATCGGCCAGCAATTCGCTGTCCAGCAGCGCCCCGTGCAGTTCCCGCCCCGAGTTGTCGACCCCAAAGCGCCGGCACAGCGAATCCAGCGTCGCGGGCGAGCCGGGGAATTTCTCGCGCGCCATGGCCAGCGTGTCGATGGCCCGCGACCACGGAATTTCGCGCTGACCGCATGTCTTCAGCTCGTGGTTCAGGAATTTCATGTCAAAGCTGGCATTGTGGATCACCAGCCGGGAATCGTCCCCGATGAAGGCCAGAAAATCCTGCGCGATGGCCTGAAACACCGGCTGTCCGGACAGGAATTCATCACCCAGACCATGCACCTCGAACGCCTCTTGCGGCATCGGGCGCTGGGGGTTGATATATTGGTGGTAATGGCGCCCGGTGGGCAGGTGGTTATACAGCTCGACCGCGCCGATTTCGACGATGCGGTCGCCGGTCAGCGGGTCAAAACCGGTGGTTTCGGTGTCCAGAACGATCTCACGCATGGGGTTGGCCGGTGGGTTCCGTCTTGCCGGTGATTTCCTGATGGATCGACCGGACGGCGGCGCGCGCGCCCTCCAGCGTTTCGGTGGCGATCACCCAATCGGCGCGACTGCGTTTCTGGTCGTCGGGCAATTGTCGGGCAAGGATCAGGTCGAACTGTTCAGGGGTCATGCCGGGGCGGTCCAGCACCCGCTGGCGTTGCAGGGGCGCAGGCGCTGACACCGTCACGACGCCGTCCATGTCGCGATCAGCGCTGGTTTCAAACAACAGCGGAATATCCAGCACCGCAAGCGCCACGCCGTCGGCCTGTGCCTGTTCGCGAAAGGCGGCCCGGTCGGCGGCAACCAGCGGATGCACGATGGCCTCAAGCCGGTCCAGCGCGCCGGGGTCGGTGGCAATGGCGGTTTTCAGCGCCTCGCGGTTGACGCCCGCGTCACTGACCGCCTGCGGAAAGGCCGCAGCCAATGGTGCCACCGCCGCGCCGCCCGGCGCATACAGCCGCGCCACCGCCGCATCGGCGTCCCAGACCGGACAGCCCAGATCGGCAAACATCCGCGCCGTGGTGGATTTGCCCATGCCAATCGACCCGGTCAGTCCCAGAAAATACGTCATCTCAGCACCTCTTGCCGCAGATCTTCGTCAACCTCGGGGCGCTGGCCGAACCAGCGTTCGAAACCCGGCGCGGCCTGATGCAGCAGCATCCCCAGACCGTCAACCGTTCTGGCGCCACGGGCCTGTGCCTCGGCCAGAAACGGGGTCAGCAGCGGGGTATACACCAGATCGGTCACCAGCGCCCCGTCGGACAGCGCGTCCATCGGAACCCGCAGCGGCGGCTTGCCGGTCATCCCCATCGAGGTGGCGTTGATCACCGTTGCCGCGTCTTCCAGCATATTGCCGGCCTGCGCCCATTCATAGATCACCACCCGCGCACCAAATTCCGCCTTGATCTGTTCGGCCCGCACGCGGGTGCGGTTGGCAATGCGCAATTCCGTTACCCCCGCCTCGAGCAGCGAGGCCACGACCGCCCGCGCCGCGCCGCCCGCGCCGATCACCGCCGCCGGGCCATCCTGGGGCGCCCAATCCGGGGCGTGTTGGCGGATATTGGCGATAAAACCGTAACCATCTGTATTATCGGCATGAATCTTGCCATCAGGGCGAAAGATCAGGGTGTTTGCCGCGCCAATCAGCGCCGCACGGTCAGTGACGATATCGGCCAGCGCCAGCACCGCCTCTTTATGCGGGATGGTGACATTGGCCCCGACAAAGCCCATGCGGGGCAGGGCGTGCAAGACCTCGGCCAGATGATCGGGCTGAACCGGCAGCGGCACATAATGCCCCGCGATGCCATAGCGTTTCAGCCAGTGCCCATGCAGCCGCGGCGAGCGTGAATGCGCAATCGGCCAGCCGATAACCCCCGCCAGCGGCACGTCCGAGGGCATATCCTGCCGCGCCAGATCCGAGCTGTCCGTCATCGTCAATCACCGCTTCGCCTTTTCCCATGGATAGCCGCATCCGGCGCGACGTGGAAGGGGGGGGCGTCCCTGTGGATAACCCCAAGCAAAAGGCTGGGTGGGAATCGTTGGCAAGCCGGGGGGCGGATTTTGCCTTGGGATAACTGGCCGGAACATCAAGCGAACCAGCAGGGTTTTCCCACAGGTGGAAAAGCGTTTTCACGGGGTGTGTGAATCTGTGGAAAACCCAACTTCCCACAAAGTTTTCCACAGCCAGTTTGCAAAGCAACCCTTTGTTGTAATTTTACAATTCAGGTCTTCAACAGCGGCCCATGCGATTTTTTCCCCCGGTGGATTCTGGGGATTGAATCGTTCAAAAGACTTGTATCCCGAAGCCCACAGGCCCAATAACAACAACAACCTTGAATCTTTTCTTATTGTATAGGGGTTCGGAACCGCGATGGGCGATCTGCTGGCACTGTCTTACCCTTGGGTGAAATCGTTTCACGTCATGGCAGTGCTGTCCTGGATGGCGGGTCTGTTTTACCTGCCGCGCCTGTATGTCTATCACGCGGAACGTGGGCTTTCGGGGGCGGAACCGGCAGAGTCCTTTCGCATCATGGAAGACAAGCTGCTGCGCGTGATCATGAATCCCGCCATGATCGCCAGCTGGCTGGCCGGTCTGGCGCTGGTGCTGACGCCGGGCATTGTCGACTGGTCGATGGTCTGGCCGTGGACCAAGGGGGCGTCTATCATCGGAATGACGTGGTTTCACATGTGGCTGGCCGGGCAGCGGCGGCGGCTGGCACAGGGCATATCGTTAAGCGGTCGCCGATATCGGATGATGAACGAGGTGCCGACCCTGCTGATGATCGTGATCGTTCTGTCGGTGATCGTGAAGTTCTGAAACGACGGGTTTGGCGGCTGGGGTTTGACTCGGCTGTTGAATGCGCGTAGAAGCCGCCGCAAGCCGCCCGGTCCCGGGTGGGGTTTTTCCATGACATGACGAAATGCGCGCAGCCCTGTGGCCGCCGTGCAATGGGTGAACGGATGAGCGAAGAACGGCTGAACCTGTCGCAACTGAAGGCGAAAAGCCCGGCTGACCTGCTGGCGATGGCCGAGGAATGGGAGATCGAGAACGCCTCGACCATGCGCAAGGGCGAGATGATGTTCTCGATCCTCAAGGAACATGCCGAGGAAGGCTGGGTCATCGGCGGCGATGGCGTGCTGGAGGTCGTGCAGGACGGTTTCGGGTTTCTGCGCTCGACCGAGGCGAACTATCTGCCCGGTCCCGACGATATTTATGTCAGCCCCGAGATGATCCGCCAGCATTCGCTGCGCACCGGTGACACGGTCGAGGGTGTCATCCGCGCCCCCGGCGAGAATGAGCGCTATTTTGCGCTGACCTGCGTCGAGCGGATCAACTTTGAATCGCCCGAAAAGGCGCGTCACAAGGTTGCCTTTGATAACCTGACCCCGCTTTACCCCAATGAGCGCCTGAAGATGGAGATCGAGGACCCCACGGTCAAAGACCGCAGCGCCCGGATCATCGACCTGGTGGCGCCGATCGGTAAGGGGCAGCGGTCGCTGATCGTGGCACCGCCGCGCACAGGTAAGACGGTGCTGCTGCAAAACATCGCCCATTCGATCGAACGTAACCACCCGGAATGTTACCTGATCGTACTGCTGATCGACGAGCGGCCGGAAGAGGTCACGGATATGCAGCGCTCGGTCAAGGGCGAGGTGGTGTCTTCCACCTTCGACGAACCGGCCAGCCGGCATGTGGCCGTGTCGGAAATGGTCATTGAAAAAGCCAAGCGTCTGGTCGAACATAAACGAGATGTTGTTATCCTGCTGGATTCGATCACAAGACTTGGGCGGGCATTTAACACCGTTGTTCCCAGCTCGGGCAAGGTTCTGACCGGCGGTGTGGATGCGAATGCCTTGCAGCGGCCCAAGCGTTTCTTTGGCGCGGCGCGGAATATCGAAGAGGGCGGTAGCCTGACCATCATCGCAACCGCGCTGATCGACACCGGCAGCCGCATGGACGAAGTGATCTTTGAAGAGTTCAAAGGCACCGGTAACAGCGAGATCGTTCTGGATCGAAAAGTGGCGGACAAGCGCGTGTTCCCGGCCATGGATATTCTGAAATCGGGCACACGGAAAGAGGAATTGCTGGTCGATTCCAAGGACTTGCAAAAGACCTATCTGCTGCGCCGTATCCTGAACCCGATGGGCACGACCGATGCGATCGAGTTCCTGATCAGCAAGCTGAAACAGACAAAGACGAATGGCGAATTCTTCGATTCGATGAACGCCTGAGGAGGATGTCGTGCCGACGATCTTTGCCGAGGCGACGCCCCCCGGCAGGGGCGGGGTGTCGATCATCCGCATCAGCGGCCCACAGGCCCGCGCCGCAGCCGAGGGGATAAGCGGCCCGTTACCGCAGCCGCGGCATGGCTATTTCCGCGTATTGCGGGATGCTGGCGAAGACGTTGATCAGGCGCTGGTCATGCGCTTTGACGCCGGTGCATCCTTTACCGGGGAAGAGGTCGTGGAATTTCACCTGCACGGCGCCCCGGTGATTGTGCGGCGCGTGAAAGATGCCTTACGACAACATGGCCTTCGCGAAGCTGAAGCGGGGGAATTTACGCGGCGCGCATTCCTGTCTGGCCGGATGGATCTGGCGGAAGTCGAGGGGCTTGGTGACTTGCTGGCCGCCGAGACCGAGGCGCAGCGGCGACAGGCTATGCATGCCATGTCACGCGCCTTGCAGCAGAAAGTTGCAGACTGGCGCGCGCAGTTGGTGGAAGCAGGGGCGTTGATTGCTGTCAGTCTGGATTTTGCCGATGAAGAGGTCCCGGACGAGGTTGATGATCAGGTGCATGTCCTGTTGCGGGGTGTATGTGCGGAAATCACGGCGATCCTGGCCGATTTTCCGGCGACTGAGCGCCTGAGGGAAGGGTTTGAAGTTGCGCTGATCGGGCCGGTCAACGCTGGAAAATCCTCGCTGTTAAACAGGCTTGCGCAGCGCGATCTGGCGATTACGTCTGATATCGCAGGAACGACGCGCGATGTTATTGAACTAAAAGCAGATATTCTCGGTCTGCCGGTGACATTTCTTGACACGGCTGGTTTGAGGCAATCGGAAGATGCGATTGAAGCCGTCGGGATTGACCGGGCAGAGCAGCGGGCCCGCGCAGCCGATTTGCGCCTGCATCTGTCGGGCGACGGCGCGGTTATTGATGAGCTTTGGCGCGATGGCGACATTGCTGTGCGCAATAAGGCGGACCTTGGCGGGGCTGGTGGTGATATTGCGATTTCTTGCAAGAATGGCAGGAATGTCGCGCAATTGCTGGCCCTTGTTCATGATCGTCTGGTGACACGGTTGCCGAAATCCGGGCTTGTGGCCCATGAGCGCCAGGCCGACGCGTTACAGCAAGCGCTGAAAGCCTTGGATGTCGATTCACGGATGGTGCCTGAAATTCTGGCGGATAGGCTGACGCTTGCAAATAAAGCGCTTGAGAAGCTGCTTGGACGAATCGACGTCGATGACTATCTTGGGTTCATCTTCTCGCAGTTCTGCATCGGGAAATAGGAGTGTTTCACGTGAAACATTACGATGTCATCGTGATCGGTGCTGGCCATGCCGGTGTCGAAGCCGCCGCAGCGGCTGGCCGTGCCCGCGCGCGTGTAGCGCTGGTGACCATGGCGGAAAGTGACATTGGTGCGCTGTCTTGCAACCCGGCTGTAGGCGGGCTGGGTAAAGGCCATCTGGTCCGAGAAGTCGACGCAATGGATGGATTGATCGGCAGGATCGCCGATCAGGCCGGGATACAATACCGTTTGCTGAATCGGCGGAAAGGTCCAGCGGTACAGGGGCCGCGTGCACAGATGGACCGGGTGTTGTATGCCGCAGCCTCGCGTAGTGCGTTGCGGCAGCAACCTGAAATTGATGTGATCTTTGGGGAAGTGACAGAAATTCAACTCACCGGCAATCGCTGCACAGGGGTCGTGCTGGGCGAGGAGAAAATATCTGCCGGTGCTGTGATTCTGACAACGGGCACTTTTTTGAACGGTGTCATCCACATTGGTCAGGAAAGCCGTGCCGCCGGACGCATGGGGGATGGCAGCGCCAAACCATTGGCGCAACAGTTGCTGCATCTTGGCCTGCCAATGGGGCGGCTGAAAACGGGGACACCCCCCCGCCTTTTGCGGCGCAGCATTGATTGGAACATGCTTGAGCAACAACCGGGTGACGACGATCCCAGTTTTCTGTCGTTTCTGACGACACAGACGCAAGTGCCGCAAATCAGTTGCGCCATCACCCATACCAACCAGTATACACACGACATCATTCAGAAAAACCTTGAAAAATCAGCGATGTATGGTGGTAAGATTTCGGGCCGTGGACCACGATATTGTCCGTCGATTGAGGATAAAATCGTGCGCTTCGCCGATAAACAGTCGCATCAGGTCTTTCTGGAGCCGGAAGGGTTAGAAAGCGATCGTGTTTATCCTAACGGTATTTCCACGTCTCTGCCTGCTGATGTTCAACTGGCTTATGTGCGGACGATGGAAGGCTGCGCCAAAGCGGAAATTGTCCAGCCAGGTTATGCGGTTGAATATGATTTTATCCAACCTACCGCGCTGTATCGTGATCTTCAGCTCAAGGCGATCGAGGGACTTTATTTCGCCGGCCAGATCAACGGCACAACAGGGTATGAAGAGGCGGCGGCGCAAGGGCTTGTGGCAGGGTTAAATGCTGCGCGTGCCGTCCAAGGGCTCCCCCTGCATATTTTTGGACGTGCCGACAGCTATATTGGGGTCATGCTGGATGATCTTGTGACTAAAGGCGTTACAGAACCTTACCGCATGTTCACATCGCGTGCCGAATATCGTCTGACGCTTCGTGCAGATAATGCCGATCAACGCCTGACGCCGATTGCCGATCAATTGGGCATATTGACTGAGGGCCGAAGGGCGCTTTTCGAATCAAAAATGGATCAGATTGCTCAGGCAAAAAGCACTGCGGAATCTGTCCAGTATTCGCCGCAAAAACTGGCATCAGAAGGGATCGAGGTTCGCCACGATGGTGTTGCACGGTCGGTGCTAAAGCTGTTGGCAACCGGGCATATTGACATTGAACGCGCGCGGAAGCTCCACCCCGGTCTGTCCACCGTTCAAGACACTATCCTGACCCAAATCGTCACAGATACGCTGTATGAACAATACACCGATCGTCAAAAACGCGACGTGGATTCGCTTCGTCGGGATATGGGACTGAAAATTCCGTTGGGCTTTGACTATGCTTCTTTGTCGGGCTTCTCGGCCGAGCTGCGCGCAAAAGCCATTCAAATCCAACCTTCTGATATTGCAGCCCTTTCTTCTATCGAAGGTATGACACCCGCCGCTGTCGCCCTGGTTGCCAGCGCTTTGCAATCCAAAAAGCGATCAGCATAATGCAGAATGTTTCACGTGAAACATCGCAGATGCTGGATGAATATGCCGCCCTCTTTCGACGGTGGAGCAAGCGGATCAATCTGGCATCCCATCATGACATTGATCAGCTTGAAAACCGCCATCTGAAAGACTGTCAGCAGGTCACAAGGCTGACCAATCCACCGGCAAAATGGGTCGATATCGGCAGCGGCGGTGGCCTGCCGGGCGCTGTCGTGGCGATCTGTTTGTCAAAAACGCCGACACAAGTGATCCTTATCGAATCAGACCAGCGCAAATCTGCCTTCCTCAAAAATGTTCGGAGAGAGCTTGGTCTGCCAAATATGCACATCCTGACCGACCGGATAGAAACCGCAAAGCCCCAAAACGCCGAAATTGTCAGCGCCCGCGCCTTGGCCCCTCTGCCAAAATTGCTGGGCTATGTTCACCGCCACTTGGCAGATGACGGCAAGGCCTTGCTGATGAAAGGCGCAAACTGGCAGGCCGAGGTTGAGGAGGCCCAAAAAATGTGGCATTTCACCTGTCAGGCCACAGCCAGTACAACCGATCCGAATGCCGCCATTCTTCAGATAACCGATATTCGTCATGTCCAAAGCTAAGATTCTTTCGGTTGCCAACCAGAAGGGCGGGGTGGGAAAAACCACCACGTCCGTCAACATGGCCGCCTGTCTGGCCGAGATGGGCAAGCGCGTCATCCTGATTGACCTTGACCCGCAAGGTAACGCCTCGACCGGCCTTGGTATCGACGAACAACAGCGGCACCGCAGCAGCTATGACGTGCTGACCCATGACAGCACCGCAGCCGAGGCCGTCCTGCCGACCGCCTGGGATAACCTGCGCATAATCCCGGCAACCTCGGATCTGGCATCCGCCGATATCCACCTCTCGGGTCAGCGCAACAGGTTGGGTATTTTACGTAATCAGCTACAAGATATCGTGGATGCGGATTATGTCATCATCGACTGCCCGCCCGCATTGGGGCTGCTGACCCTGAACGCAATGGTCGCGTCAGATTCTGTCCTTGTGCCCCTGCAAACCGAATTTTTCGCCCTTGAAGGCCTGTCGCAATTGCTGCTGACCGTTCGCGAGGTGCGTCAAAGCGCCAATCCCGCGCTGCGGATTGAAGGCATCGTTCTGACGATGTTCGACGCCCGCAACAACCTGTCCCAGCATGTCGAGGCCGACGCCCGCGCCACCCTTGGCGATCTGGTTTTTGACACGGCAATTCCGCGAAATGTGCGCCTGTCGGAATCGCCCTCTTTCGCAAAACCGATCATTCATTACGACCGCCTTTCAAAAGGCGCGACCGCCTATATCACCATGGCGGAGGAATTTCTTAAACGACAGACCAATCAGAAAGGGGCGGCCTGATGTCCGATTTCAAACGCGAAAAGCGGGGGCTGGGGCGCGGTCTTTCGGCGCTGATGGCTGATGTCGATCTGCTGCCCGGCAACCAGCCGCCCGCCAAACGCGACATGCTGCCCATCGAACAATTGCTGCCCAACCCCGACCAGCCGCGGCGCGACTATGACCAGACACAGCTGGAAGAACTGGCCGATTCGCTGCGCGCCAAGGGCGTGCTGCAACCGCTGATCGTGCGCCCGCATCCGCGCGACGAAGGCCTGTATCAGATCGTGGCCGGCGAACGCCGCTGGCGCGCGGCCCAATTGGCACGGCTGCACGAATTGCCGGTGATCATCCGCGATCTGGACGATGTCGAGGTTCTGGAAATCGCGATTATCGAGAACATCCAGCGTGCCGATCTGAACGCCATCGAAGAGGCCGCATCTTACCGCCAGTTGATGGATAAATTCGGCCACACTCAGGAAAAACTGGCCGAGGGCCTGAACAAAAGCCGCAGCCACATTGCCAACCTTCTGCGTCTGCTGAACCTTCCGGCCGAGGTGCAGGGCTGGGTCAAGGATGGCAGCTTGTCCTCGGGCCACGCCCGCGCCCTGATCACGTCGAAAGATCCGGTCTCCCTTGCGCAAAAGGTGATCGACAAAAAGCTGTCGGTGCGCCAGACCGAAGATCTGGTCCGCAACCAGTCCCAGCCGGCCGAACCGAAAAAAGCCCGCCCCAAACCACAAGAAGACGCCGACACCCGCCTGCTGGCCGGCGACCTTAGCGCGCAACTGAAAATGGCCGTCAAGATCCGCCACGCCGGTCAGGACGGGGGCGAGGTTGTCATCCGCTATCGCGATCTGGACGAACTTGACCGCCTGTGCCAGATTCTGGCGGGCTAAGCCAAAATCTCGCGCAGGATGGCGTTCAGAACCGGGCGACCCTGATCGGTGACGATCAGGCGGTCGTCCTGACGCCGCAGCATTCCCATTTTTTCCAGCCCGGCCAGACGCGCAGCGTCCGGTTCCGCCCCGGTCAGGGCGGTATAGCGGTCCAGCAACACACCCTCGCGCAAGCGCAGACCCATCAGCAACAGCTCGACCGCTTGTTCGTCCGCAGGCACCGCCTCGCGCAGGATGTCACCGCTGCCCTGTTGTTCGACCCGCGCCAGCCACAGCGCGGGCGCGGCCTCGGCTTCGGTTGCCAGACGCTGGCCGCGCAGGGTCAACCGCCCATGCGCGCCCGGCCCGATGGCCGCCCAATCGCCCTGCCGCCAATAGATCAGGTTATGCCGGCTTTCCGCACCCGCGCGGGCATGGTTCGACACCTCATAAGCGGGCATTCCTGCCGCGGCACAAAGATCTTGCGTGTCGAAATACATATCCGCGGCCACATCATCTGCGGGCAACCCGGCCAAACCCCCGGCGGCATGACGGCGGCCAAAGGCGGTCTCTGGCTCGATGGTCAGCTGATACAGCGACAGATGGTCAACGGCCATGTCCAGCGCCGCCCGCAACTCGGCCCGCCACTGCGCGCGGGTCTGGTCCTGCCGGGCATAGATCAGGTCGAAACTGACCCGCCGGAACTGCGCCCGCGCAATGTCAAAGGCGCGACGGGCCTCGGCGGCGGAATGCATCCGTCCCAGTTGGCGCAGATCGTCATCATTCAGCGCCTGCACCCCCATCGACAGCCGGTTGACCCCGGCAGCGGCATAATCGCGGAACCGCCCGGCCTCGACGCTGGTCGGGTTTGCCTCAAGGCTGATCTCGATATCATTGGCGAATCCCCAGGCGGCACGGGCCGCGCGGATCACGCCATCGACCACCGCAGGCTCCATCAGCGAGGGCGTGCCGCCGCCAAAGAAAATGCTGCTCAGAACCCGCCCCGGCAATTCCACCGCAAGCCGGGCGATCTCGGCCTCGAAGGTCGCCAGCCAGCGCCGCTGGTCGATCTGCGCGACGACATGGCTGTTGAAGTCGCAATAGGGGCATTTCGACGCGCAGAAGGGCCAGTGCACATACAGTCCGAACCCGCCCGCGCGCCAATCCAGATGCTGACTCAAGCCAGCGCCGCCTTCAGCTTTGCCACCGCATCAGCGCGATGGCTGACGCGGTTCTTTTCCTCGGGGGTCATTTCCGCAAAGGTGCGGTCATCGCCCTGCGGCACGAACATCGGGTCATAACCATGCCCATGCGGCCCGCGCGGCGGCCAGACCAGATGACCGGGCATCCGGCCCTCGAACACCTCTTCATGCCCATCCGGCCAGGCCAGCACGAAGGTCGCGCAGAACTGGGCCGTGCGGGGGTGGGGGGCATCACGGGCCTCCAGCTCGCGCCAGGTGCGGTCCATCGCCATGGCAAAATCGCGGCCCGTCGGGGTCTCGGCCCAATCGGCGGTATAGACACCGGGCGCACCGTCCAGACCATCGACGCAGATACCGCTGTCATCGGCCAGCGCCGCAAGGCCGGTCGCCGCCACTGCCGCGCGCGCCTTGATGCGGGCATTGCCGATAAAGGTGGTCTCGGTCTCGGGCGGCTCGGCCAGACCCATCTCGGCTGCGCCGACCACCTCGATCCCAAAGGGCGCCAGCAGGTCGCGAAACTCGGCCAGCTTACCGGCATTGTGGGTGGCGATCAGCAGCTTCTTTTCCGCAAACGCCCTCATCCCAGCGCGGCCTTCTGTGCGGCGACCAGTTCGGCCACGCCCGCCTCGGCCAGATCCATCAGCTGACCCATTTCCCCGCGCGAAAATGTGGCCCCTTCCGCCGACATCTGAACCTCGATCATCCGCGCGGTGCCGGTCATGACGAAATTCGCATCGGTCCCGGCCTCGCTGTCCTCGGCATAGTCAAGGTCAAGCACCGGCTGCCCGGCATAGATGCCGCAAGACACCGCCGCGACGTGATCGACGATCGGGTCGCTGCTGATCATTCCGGTGTCCAGCAGCTTGTTGACCGCCAGCCGCAACGCCACCCAGCCCCCGGTGATCGAGGCACAGCGCGTCCCGCCATCGGCCTGCAACACGTCGCAATCGACGATGATCTGACGCTCGCCAAGTGCCACGCGGTCCACGCCGGCGCGCAGGCTGCGCCCGATCAGGCGCTGAATTTCCTGCGTGCGTCCGGTCTGCTTGCCTGCCGCCGCCTCGCGCCGGTTGCGGCTGTTGGTGGCGCGGGGCAGCATCCCGTATTCCGCCGTCACCCAACCCAGACCCGAGCCTTTCAGGAAGGGCGGGCAGCGATCCTCGATCGTGGCCGAGCACAGAACCTCGGTTCCGCCACAGCGGATCAGGCATGACCCTTCCGCATGACGCATGACCCCGGTTTCAATTGAAATCGGTCGCATTTCGCTTAAATTTCTGCCAGAGGGGCGCATCGCATGTCCTTTCCATTTGTTGCCTGTCAGTGTCACGCGACCGGCATCGTTTCAACCCTGCAACGCCATGACCACCAGCCAAAGCCCGCTTTCAGACCTTAACGCCCGCTCGCGCGAAGTGTTTCGCCGCGTGGTCGAGGGCTATCTTGACACGGGCGAGCCTGTCGGCTCGCGCACACTGACCCGGCAATTGTCGGAAAAGCTGTCGGCAGCGACCATTCGCAATGTCATGCAGGATCTGGAACTGATGGGCCTGCTGGACAGCCCGCATGTCTCGGCCGGGCGTCAGCCCACGCAACTGGGGCTGCGGATGTTTGTGGACAGCGTGATGGAAATCGACCCGCTGCCCGCCGCCGACCGTGCCGCGCTGGACCAGACCATGGGACCGGATGCCGATACCGGCGCAGTGCTGGACCGGGTCAGCACTGCGCTGTCGGCAATGACGCATGGTGCCTCGCTGGTATTGATGCCCAAGCACGAGGCCCCGATCCGGCATATCGAATTCGTCAGCCTGTCACCCGACCGGGCGCTGGTGGTGCTGGTCTTTGCCGACGGTCATGTCGAAAACCGCATTTTCACCCCGCCGGTCGGCCAGACCCCCAGTTCCCTGCGTCAGGCAGCCAATTTCCTGAATGCGCTGGCCGAGGGCCGCACCCTGTCGGAATTGCGCGGCCAGATCGCCGGTCAGATCGCCACGCGGCGTCAGGAACTGGACACGCTGGCCGCCGATCTGGTCGAATCCGGGTTGGCGCTGTGGGACGGTCCCAGCGACGATGCCCGCCTGATCGTGCGCGGGCGGGCCAACCTGCTGGCGCATCAGGCCGCCGATCTGGACCGGGTGCGCAACCTGTTCGACGATCTGGACCGCAAGCGCGATATCGCCCGGTTTCTGGAACTGACCGAACAGGGCGAGGGGGTGCGCATTTTTATCGGTTCGGAAAACAAGCTTTTTTCACTTTCGGGTTCCTCTCTGGTGGTTTCGCCCTATATGAACGCTGAACGGAAAATCGTGGGTGCGGTGGGTGTCATCGGCCCGACCCGGCTGAATTATGGCCGGATCGTGCCGATCGTCGACTATACCGCGCAACTGGTCGGCCGAATGCTGTCTGGCCGGAAAGGATGAAGGATGAACGACCCTCTGAACGAACAGCCGCAAGATCCGCTGATGGACGATCCGCTGGCCGACCCCATCGAACAGCTGACTGCCGAACGGGACGATTTCCATAACAAGTTTCTGCGCGCGCTGGCCGATGCCGAAAATGCCCGCAAGCGGGCCGACAAGGACCGGCGCGAGGCTGAACAATATGGCGGTTCGCGTCTGGCGCGCGACCTGTTGCCGGTTCATGACGCGCTGAACCGCGCGCTGGCGGCGGTGACCGACGAACAACGCGCCACCGCCGGCCCGCTGATCGAGGGGGTGGAACTGACCCTGCGCGAACTGTCGAACGTCTTTGGCCGCCACGGCATTACCGTGATCAGCCCCGAAACCGGCACCCGCTTTGACCCGCAACAGCACGAAGCCATGTTCGAGGCCCCGGTCCCCGGCACCAAAGCCGGCGACATTATCGAGGTGATGGAAAACGGCTTCATGCTGCATGACCGCCTGTTGCGCCCGGCCAAGGTGGGGGTGTCCTCGACCCCGGCGGGCTGAACCGCCAGCGCCTGTTTCGCGATGCTGCAAAAGCAAAGGACCGGCCCAAAGGGACCGGTCCTTTTTCATGCGCCCATCCGGTGCCGGAAGGGGGGGCGTCAGTCCAGCGCGGCCTGCGCGGCGTCGCGGATGGCGCGGATATTGCGGCCATAAATATCGGGCTGGGTGACCGACCCGCCCCGGAACACGGCGGACCCCGCCACCAGCACATCCGCCCCGGCCCTGGCGACCAGCGGCGCGGTGGTGGTATCGACGCCGCCATCGACCTGAATGTGAATGGGCCGGTCCCCGATCATGGCGCGCAACCGGGCGATCTTGTCGACCTGGCTGTGAATGAATTTCTGGCCGCCGAAACCGGGGTTGACCGACATGATCAGCACCATGTCGCACAGGTCCAGCACATATTCGATGCTGTCCAGCGGGGTGCCGGGGTTCAGCGACACGCCCGCCATCTTGCCGGTGGCGCGGATGGCTTGCAGGGTGCGGTGAATATGCGGGCCGGCCTCGACATGGGCGGTGATCATATCGGCCCCGGCCTCGGCATAGGCCTCGATAAAGGGGTCGACGGGCGCGATCATCAGATGCACGTCCATGAAGGTTTTCACATGCGGGCGAAAGGCTTTTACCGCGGGCGGGCCAAAGGTCAGGTTGGGCACGAAATGGCCGTCCATCACATCGACATGCACCCAATCGGCGCCCTGCGCCTCGATGGCCTGAATCTCGCGCCCGAAATCCGCGAAATCGGCGGACAGGATCGAAGGCGCAATCTTGATCTTGCGGTCGAAGGGCATGGGGAAAACCTTTGCGATGCGGCTGGGGACAGGGGCCGGTTACCCCGAACCGCCCGCCCGCGCAAGCGTGACGGCACGCCGCGCACGCGCCGCCTGAACCACCGCCAGTGCAATCAGCAGCGCGGTGGCCGCGACGAAAACAGCGCTGATCGGGCGCTGGACGAACACCGTCAGATCGCCGCGCGCCAGCAACAGCGCACGCCGCAGGTTGGTCTCGATCAGCGGACCCAGAACGAAACCCAGCAGCAAAAGCGCCGGGTTGAACCGCGCCAGCGCCAGCGCATAACCCAGCGCCCCGATGGCCGCGACCGACAGCACATCAAACCCGCTGCCCCGCACGGAATAGACCCCAAGGCAGACAAACACGATGATCGCCGGATACAGCCAGTGAAAGGGGATGCGCAGCATCGCCACCCAGATCCCGATCAGCGGCAGGTTCAGCACCAGCAGGAACAGGTTGCCGATGCCGAAACTGGCAACCAGCCCCCAGAACATTTCGGGGCGTTCGACCAGCATCAGCGGGCCGGGCTGGATGCCGTGAATAACCATCGCCCCCAGCATCAGCGCCATGATCACATCGCCCGGAATCCCCAGCGTCAGGGTGGGGATAAAGGCGGTGATCGCGGCGGAATTATTGGCCGCTTCCGGTCCCGCCACGCCCTGCACCGCGCCCTGGCCAAAGCGTTCGGGATGGCGGCTGACCTTGCGTTCCACGGCATATGCCAGAAAGGACGCGATGGTGCTGCCGGTGCCGGGCAGGGCGCCGAAAAACGCCCCCAGCCCGGTGCCGCGCAGGATCGGGCCGGGCAGGGCGCGGGCCTCGGGGCGGGTGGGCAGCATCTGGCGCAGGGGAATGCGCGCGCTGACATGGCGCCCGGCAGCGCCGCGGATATTGCCGATCACCTCGGCCACGCCGAACAGGCCCATGGCCAGCGCCACAAGGTTGATCCCGTCCAACAGCTCGATCCGGCCAAAGGTCAGGCGCATGGCGCCGCTGTTGACATCGGTGCCCACGGTTCCCAGCAACAGCCCCAGCACCACCATCGCCAGCCCCTTGACCGGCGACCCCGCCCCGATGGTCGATGCCGCGACCAGCCCCAGCACCATCATGCTGGCATATTCCGCCGCGCCAAACCGGGTGCCGATTGCCGCCAGCAGCGGCGCCGCCAGAACCAGAATGGCGATCCCCAGAACCGACCCGCAAAAGGATGACAGCATCGCCGTGAACAGCGCCACCCCGGCGCGGCCCTTTTGCGCCAGCGGATAGCCGTCAAGGCAGGTCACCGCCGCCTGCGGCGTCCCCGGCAGCCGCAGCAGGATCGACGCGATCGACCCGCCATATTGCGCCCCGTAATAGACCCCGGCCAGCATCACCAGCGCAGGTTCGGGCGCAATGTAATAGGTCACCGGCAGCAACAGCGAAATCGCCGCCAGCGCGCCCACCCCCGGCAGAACGCCGATGAATGTCCCCAGAAACACGCCGAAAAAGCAATAGGCCAGCACCTGCGGCTGCAATGCCACGCCAAGCCCGTAAAGCAGCCCGTCCCACGTCGTCATGTCAGCGGCTCCATGGCCAAAGGGGGATGGTCATGTTCAGCCCCAGCACAAAGATCGCCCATGTCAGCGCCGCTACAACAGCGGCCAGCACCAGCCGCCAGACCAGCCCCGGCGCCGGGGCGGGCAGGCTGGCGATCAGCACCGTGACCGCCACCGCCGCAAACAGCCCCGCCAGCGGCAGCACCAGCGCAAAGACCAGAATGGCCCCGATCACCGCCAGCATCGGCCACAAGGCAGGCTTTGGCTGGTGATAGGGCGCGGGGCGAAACCACGCGGGCAGGGCGATCAACAGCCCCAGCCCGGCCAGAACCAGCCCCAGCGCAAAGGGAAAGAAGCCCGGTCCCATCCGGCGCAGCGCACCCAGTTCGTAATGCTGGCTGGCATAGACCGCCACCCCGGCCCCGACCAGCGCCAGCACCGCGCCGCCAAGGACATCGCTGTTATCGCGTCCCATTTCGTCCGTCCGTTCCTGTGCCGCCGCCCGGTGCCGGGGCGCGGGCGGTGGCGTCTGGTTCTGGCCCCGGCCTGTGCCTTATTTGGCCAGACCGGTCTTGTCGATCACCGCACCCCACAGCGCGGTATCGGCGGTTATGCGGTCTTGCAGATCCTGCGCCGATCCGCCCTGCGCCTGCCAGCCGATCTCCAGCATCTTCTGGCGCAGATCGGGGTCTTGCAGGATGGTGTTGATCTCGGTGTTCAGACGTTCGATCACGGCGCTGTCGGTGCCGGCGGGGGCGATGACGGCGTTCCACAGCTCGGCGCGGAAATCACCGGGCAGCCCGGCCTGACCCGCCATCACCGGCACATCCGGTGCCAGATCCGAGGGTTGGCCCGAGGTGATCCCCAGCACCTTCAGCTTGCCCGCCTTGTATTGCGCCAGCGCGCCCGAGGGCGCCATGAAAGCGGCGTTGACCTCTTGCCCGATCATGGCGTTGGTGACCTCGGCATAGCTTTGGAACGGGATGTGCAGCAGGTCCAGCCCCTCGGCCTGGGCGAACAGCTCCATCGTCAGATGCGCGCCCGAACCCTGCCCGACCGAGCCATAGCTGACCTCGCCGGGATGGGCGCGTGCCCAGTCGACGAAACCCGACAGATCGGTCGGTTCGGCCTGATTGTTCAGGACCAGAACCATCGGGCTGGTGGCCAGCAGGGTCACCGGCGCCAGATCGGTGGCGGGGTCATAGGACAGGCCCGGCACCAGCCGCTGTGCGGTGGTCAGCGGGCCGTTGATGGTCACGCCAAAGGTATGCCCGTCGCTTGCCGCCGCGACCTGCCCGACGCCGATAACGCCCCCGGCCCCGGCCTTGTTGTCCACGACCACCGGCTGACCCAGCGCCTTGGCCAGCGGCTCGGCCACCAGCCGCGCCAGCGTGTCGGGCGACGACCCGGCGGGAAAGCCCACGACGATATGCACCGGCGCATTGGGCCAGTCTGCGGCCAGCGCCGGCAGGGCCGACAGGGCAAGCGCGCAACCGGCGGCAAGGGTGGCGCGGCGGGTGATGGTGAATGTCATGTGCTGATCCTCCTGACAGGCGGCGCCCGGTGATGGCGCGCACCGACTGTTGTGCGCCACCCGCCCCGCGTCAATGCGCATGGCCCGAAAACCCGGCAAAAAGCGGATTTTGTGCAATTTTCATGCCATATTCCCGGCCTGTTACAGCCGTAACAGCCCCAGCGTCAGCGCCGGAAAGGCGATCAGCGCGGCAATGCGGATCAGGTCGCTGACCAGAAATGGCAGCACCCCGCGAAAGCTGTCGGCCATCGGAATGTCGCGGGCAATGCCATTGATGACGAACACATTCATTCCGACAGGGGGGGTGATCAGCCCGGCCTCGACCACGATCACCGCCAGAATGCCGAACCAGATCAGCACCTCGTCCGGGGGCAGGCCGAAATCCAGCCCGGCGATGATGGGGTAAAAGATCGGCACCGTCAGCAGCAGCATCGACAGGCTGTCCATCACACAACCAAGCGCCAGATACAGCGCCAGAATGGCCAGCAGCACCAGCAGCGGCGGCAGGCCGGCGGCGGTGATCGCATCGGCGGCCATGACCGGGGCGCGGGTCAGCGCCAGAAAGGCGTTAAAGGTTTCCGCCCCCAGCAGGATGACAAAGATCATCGCCGTGGTCCGCGCCGTCGCGGTCAGGCAACCGGCCAGCCCCGCCAGCCCCAGCCCGCCGCGCAGCACCGCCAGCAGCCCGGCCCCCATGGCGCCAACGGCGGCACCTTCGGTCGGGGTGAACCAGCCGCGCCAGATCCCGGCGATGACCAGCGTGAACAGCGCCGCAATCGGCCATGTTGCGCGGATCGCCCGCCAGCGTTGCGGCCATGTGGCCCGCGCCCCGGCGGGCCCGGCGGCGGGGTCAAGCCGCACCACCACCGCGACCACGGCCATATATCCCAGCGCCGCCAGCAGGCCCGGCACGATGGCGGCCACGAACATCTTGCCGATATTCTGTTGCGTCATCAGCGCATACAGCACCAGCACCACCGAAGGCGGGATCAGGATTCCCAGCGTCCCGCCCGCCGCCAGCGCCCCGGTCGACAGCCCCCCGGAATAGCCGTGGCGGCGCAGTTCCGGCAGGGCGGTGCGGGTCATCGTGGCTGCGGTCGCCAGCGACGATCCGCAGATCGCCCCGAACCCCGCGCAGCCGCCGATCGCCGCCATGGCCAGCCCCCCGCGCCGGTGCCCCAGAAAGGCCGCCGCCGCATCGAACAGCGCCCGGCTGAGGCCCGCCCGGCTGGCAAATTCGCCCATCAGCACAAATAGTGGGATCACCGACAGCGCATAGCTGGAAAACTGGTAATAGGGCGCGGTTTTCAGCCATGCCAGCAGCGGCAGCCAACCGCTGAGCGCGGCGTAACCGCCAAGCCCGGTGACCAGCATCGCCACGGCAATGGGCACCCGCAGGGCCATCAGCCCCAGCAGCACCGCAAAGCCAGTCAGGGCGGCGGATGGCCCGCTCATGCTGCGGCCTTGCGCAGATGGGCTGTCATCGTGAACAGGCAGGTCAGGCAGAGCAGCGCCATCGCCGGCAGGATGACGGTAAAACCCCACCACAGCGGCAGCCGCAGCACCATGCTTTGTTCCGAATAGGCCAGAAAATCGCCCGCCCCCAGCCACAGCCGCCAGCCGATCAGCGCGCTGGCCCCCAGCCACAGCGCATCGCCCGCCGCATCCAGCAGATGCGTGGCGCGATCAGGTAACCGGGCGGTGACGAAATCGACCAGCACATTGCCCGCCGTGGCCTGACACCATGGCAAAAAGCAGAAAACGGCGATGGCGGTGCCGGCCTCGACCAGCTCGAAATCGCCGGTGACGGGGGCGCCGGTCAGGGCGCGGCGGGCAACGCTGAAACAGACCATCGCCATCACCGCCAGCAGGACGCCACCGCCCGCCAGCGCCATCGCCCGACAGCAGTGCATCAGCCAGCGCGGCAGCGGCACGGCGTAGGGGTGTTCGGTCATCTGGCGTGTCATCTGGTCGTCGGTCTGTGGCGGATCTGGCGCACAGATGGTCCGGCGCGGGCCGGGATTGCAAGCCTATTTTATCACCTGCTGCTGCGACAGCGCGCAATACACCGCCGGAACCGCATCGGGCGCGGGCTGGCAGGGCTGGCCATTCAGCGGGGTGATCACCAGATCCTGCGGGCGGTCCTTGCCGGGCAGGGTCACGCGATAGGGGTGGATGACCTGATCGGGGTCATGGCCATGGCGATAGGGCGTCATCCGCACCGCGGTCTGGCCACAGTCCAGCGCGACGATGTGATAGCCCCCGGCGGTCAGCACCTGACGGATCAGGTCGGCCTTGTCGGCGCAATCGGCGGCATCCTGTGCCGGGGTGACGGCCAGATGCGGCTGGCCCGGTGACGCGGCGGTCAGAACGATCAGAACCCAGTGCAGCATGGCGGTTTCCCCTTGGCTGTCTGGCGGTCAGACTGTCACATCGCGACAGGCGGGGCAACGCGGCAACGCGGCTAATCGTCCGGGCGTCCGGGCGGCGCGACAGGGGCGCGGCACGGGCCGGGGGTGGTCCCGGCCCGTGCGCTGTGCGTTGGTCAATGTGCGCCGTCGTTGGCGTGTCCGGCGGCGCGGATGTCATCCTCGGTCGCGTGGGGGGCGCCGTTGAAGAACCAGTTCAGCCCCAGCGCCGACAGCGCGGCCAGCAGGATGCCCGAATGGATCAGCGAATGCAGCGAATGCGGCATCCACTGGTTGAAATCGGGCGCCACCATCGGGATCATCCCCATGCCAAGCGAAATGGCGACAATGAACTGGTTATGGCGGTTGGTCTTGAAGTCGACCGTGGACAGGATGCGCACCCCGGTTGCGGCGACCATGCCGAACATCACCAGCCCCGCGCCCCCCAGAACCGTGGTCGGCAGCGATTCCACCAGCGCGCCCATTTTCGGGATCAGCCCCAGCACGATCATGATCGCGCCCCCCGCCACGCAGACAAAGCGCGACCGCACGCCGGTCACGCTGACCAGCCCGACATTCTGGGAAAATGAGGTATAGGGGAAGGTGTTGAACAACCCGCCAAGCGCCGTCCCCAGACCATCGGCCCGCAGCCCCGCCGACAGCGATTTCGGGGTGATTTTCCGCCCGCAGATATCGCCAAGCGCCAGGAACATGCCGGTGGATTCGATCATCACCACGAACATCACCAGCACCATGGTCAGGATCATCACCGGGTCAAAGACCGGGGTTCCGAAATGGAACGGCTTGATAGGCGCAAACCACGCCGCGTCGCCGACCTTGTCGAAATGCATCATCCCCAGCATCGCCGCCAGCGCGCCGCCGGCCAGAATGCCCAGCAAAACCGCGATATTGGCCCAGAACCCCCGCGCAAAGCGCGAGATCAGCAAGATCACCGCCAGCACCAGCACCCCGATCAGGATGTTGCCCGGTGCGGCATAAAGCGGGTTGGGCACCGATGCGGCCAGCCGCAGGCCCTCGGGGACGCCGCCCGCGGCGACGGCCTGATCCAGCCATGCCTTATGCGCGGGGTCGATGATCTGGGGCGCGGTTGGCCCGACCTGAAGGCCAAAGATCCAGTTGATGCCGATGGGCATCAGGCTGACGCCGATGACCAGAATGACCGTCCCGGTCACAACGCTGGGAAAGAACCGCAGCAGGCGGCTGACCAGCGGCGCCAGCAGGATGGCGATCAGCCCGGCGGCGATAATGGCGCCGAACAGCATCCGTGCCCCGTCCTGCCCCGGATAGGCCTTGGCGATCGACACCATCGGCCCGACAGCGGCAAAGGTCACGCCCATCATCACCGGCAGGCGGATGCCGAAATATTGCGTGGCACCAAGGCTTTGAATGATCGAGGCCAGTCCGCAGACGAACAGATCGGCCGAGATCAGGAACGCGACCTCGTGCGGGGCCAGTTGCAGGGCGCGGCCCACGATCAGCGGCACGGCAATGGCGCCGGCATACATGACCAGAACATGCTGGAACCCCAGCGTCAGCAGTTTGGGCGCCGGAAGGCGCTGTTCCACCGGGTCGGTGGCCGATAATGCGGGCATGTCTGTCCCCCCCCCCTTTTTTGTTTTATCGTGCGGGATCGGGGCGACATGGCCCTTGCCCGGCCCCGCATCGCGCCCCTTTGCTGGCAGGCGCATTTGACGGTGGTCCGGGGGACTGACCTGTTCCTCCAACCCTCTGTTGCGGGACTGTCGGGGCTGTCGGGGAATTGCGCAATCTTTGACTGTGACAACAGGTCGCGGAAGGCGGGGCCGGATGCCGTCGATCAAAGCGCCGGATCGTTCTGAATATTGTTCAAAATCAGAATGATAGAGTGTTTTTTGTCGCGCGAAGGCCGGGGGTTTTCAAGCCAGCGGCGAAACGGCTTCAAGCGGGGCAGGAAAACCCTGTCGCGGGTGACGCAGCGACAATTACCGTCAATAACCACCACAGGGCGCGCAGGTCCAGCCCCTTTTCGGCCACCCGTTGCCCAACCGTACCCTGTCGGCCCCGGTCGTCCGGGCCGCTGTGCCACCGGGGCTGCTGCCAAAAGGCCCCACCGGGGCGGGGCCTTTGGGGAAAACGGGGATCAGGGTTTGCCAAACCACAGCGGCGCGTGGCGGTTTACGTCCTTATACAGCAGATAGCGGAACCGCCCCGGCCCCCCGGCATAGCAGGCCTGCGGGCAAAAGGCGCGCAGCCACATGAAATCGCCCGGCCCGACCTCGACCCAGTCACGGTTCAGGCGATAGACGGCCTTGCCCTCGATCACGAACAAGCCGTGTTCCATCACATGCGTTTCCGCAAACGGGATGGACCCGCCGGGCTGGAAGGTCACGATGGTGATATGCATGTCGTGGCGCAGATCGGCGGGGTCCATAAAGCGCGTGGTGGCCCAGGCGCCGTCGGTGTCGGGCATCGGCACCGGGGCGATGGCCTGATCGCTGGTGACGATCACGTCCGGCTTGTCCAGCCCCGCAACCGGTTGCCAGATCTTGCGCCACCAGTGGAAGCGGCTGGTCTGGTCGCCATTTTCCACCTGCCATGGCGTGCCTGCGGGAAGATAGGCAAAGCCACCGGCGGTCAGGTCATGCGGCTGGCCGTCGATGATCAGCCGCAGCGCGCCATCGGTGACAAAGATCGCGGATTGGATGGTGGGGTCATCCTCGGGGCGGGGGCTGCCGCCGTTTGGGTCCAGCTCGACGATATATTGGCTGAAGGTTTCGGCAAAGCCGGTCAGCGGGCGGGCAATCACCCACATCCGCATCCCGCGCCAATGCGGCAGAAAGCTGGTCACGATGTCGCGCATCGTGCTGGCGGGCAGCACGGCATAGGCGTCGGTAAAAATCGCGGTGTCGGTGGTAAGGCCGGTTTGCGGCGGCAGGCCCGCGATCGGTCCGGCATAGGCGGTGGGCTGGGTCATGGCAGAACCTCTTGCAGGCGAAGTTGGGCAATGCGGGTCACCTGACGCTCGGCCTCGGCGCGCTCGGTCCGGGTGTCATTGGCCAGCCGGCGTTCCATCGCGGCCATGATGCCCTGTTTGTCGTGGTCGCGCACGGCGATGATAAAGGGAAAGCCGTGTTTGGCGACGTAATCGGCGTTCAGCCGCTGGAATGTCGCGCGTTCGGCGTCGGTCAGCGCGTCCAGACCGGCGCTGGCCTGTTCCGCGGTCGATTCCGCGGTCAGCCGTCTGGCCTGCGCCAGCTTACCCGCAAGGTCAGGATGGGCGTTCAGCACCCCCAGCCTTTCCGCGTCCGAGGCCGCCCGGAACACCCGCGCCATCGCCCCCGACAGACCCGCCGCGCTGTCATGGGCGGCGCCCATTTCGCCATCCCAGACCCGTTCCGCGATAAAGGGCGAATGTTCGTAAATGCCGCCAAACCGCGCGATAAAGGCGTCGCGATCCATCCGCGACGGGCGCTGGGCGGGCTGGAACGGGTGTTCGGCCATCCAGTGCCGGGCAATATCCAGCCTTGTGGCAAACCACACGCCGTCATGGGCGCGGGCGTGGTCCAGAAACCGCTGAATGGCCAGCGCCCGCCCCGGACGCCCGGCAAGGCGGCAATGCAGGCCGATGGACATCATCCTGGGCGCGCCGGCCTGACCCTCGGCATAGAGCATGTCGAAACTGTCGCGCAGATAGCAGAAGAATTCATCCCCGGTGCCAAAGCCCTGACCATTGGCAAAACGCATGTCATTGGCATCCAGCGTGTAAGGCACCATCAGCTGCGGCTTGCCCTGATGTTCGATCCAGAACGGCAGGTCGTCGGCATAGGTGTCAGCCAGATAGGTAAAGCCGCCTTCCGCACATCCCAGCGCCACCGTGTTCATGGATGCGCGGCCCTGATAAAACCCGTGTGGACGTTCCCCGGTGACCTGGCTGTGCAGGCGGACGGCCTGGGCGATATGGTCGGCCTCGACCTCTGGCGGGACGTCTTTATAGTCGATCCATTTCAGGCCATGGGTGGCGATTTCCCAGCCGCTGTCCTGCATCGCCGCGACCTGTTCGGGGCTGCGTGCCAGCGCGGTGGCCACGCCATAGACCGTCACCGGCACATCGCGCAGAATGCGGTGCAGCCGCCAGAACCCGGCGCGCGCGCCATAGTCATAGATGGTTTCCATATTCCAGTGCCGCTGGCCGGGCCATGGGGCGGCGCCGATGATCTCGGACAGGAAGGCCTCGGATGCGGCATCGCCATGTTCGATGCTGTTTTCGCCGCCTTCCTCGTAATTGACGACGATCTGCACGGCGATCCTTGCGCCCCCCGGCCAGCGCGGGTCCGGGGTGGTGGGTCCATATCCTCGCATATCGCGGCTATAGCGCATGGCTGCCTGTCCTTTGCCTGATCACCGGCCCAAGGATGCCGCCCCGCGCGCCCAAGGCAAGGGGGGAATGTGCGAATGCACTGTCAACGGGGGGTTGGTAATCGCAGGTCACGCTTTCAATGCGCACTTGAAACAGCCTGCCTGCCGGCGCGATAGTCGCGCGCAGATAATAACGCCTAAGCTGTCACGATATAACAGTGACGAGGGACATAATGCTGGACAAGATTTTCGGCCTGACGGCCAAGGGAACCACGGTCAGGACCGAGGTGATCGCCGGGATCACCACCTTCCTGACCATGGCTTACATCATTTTCGTGAACCCCGACATCCTGTCGGGCACCGGGATGGACCGGGACGCGGTATTCGTCGCGACCTGTCTGGCGGCGGCGCTGGGGTCGGCCGTCATGGGCATGTGGGCGAACTGGCCCATCGGCATGGCGCCGGGCATGGGGCTGAACGCGTTTTTCGCCTTTACCGTGGTCGGGGCGATGGGGTTCAGCTGGCAACAGGCGCTGGGTGCCGTCTTTATTTCCGGCCTGATCTTTCTGTTCTTGTCGGTCACCGGCATCCGGCGCTGGCTGATCGCCGGTATTCCGCATTCGATGCGCAGCGCGATCGCGGCGGGGATCGGCATGTTCCTTGGCCTGATCGCGCTGAAAAGCGCGGGCATCGTGGTGGCGAACCCGGCCACCTTTATCTCGCTGGGGGATCTGACCCAGCCGGGGCCGCTGTTGGCGGCAGGCGGGTTCTTCCTGATCGTGATGCTGGATGTGCTGAAGGTGCGCGGCGCGATCCTGACCGGCATTCTGGCGGTGACGGTGGTGTCGATCCTGCTGGGGGTCAACGGCTTTGGCGGGGTGATGTCGATGCCGCCCTCGATCCTGCCGACCTTTGGCCAGCTGGACATCATGGGCGCGCTGCATGTCGGGATTTTCCACGTCATTCTGGTGATGGTGCTGGTCGAGATCTTTGACGCCACCGGCACCCTGATCGGCGTGGCCAAGCGCGCGGGCCTGCTGGTCGAGGGGCCTGCCCATACCAACAAAGGCCTCAGCCGGGCGCTGATGGCGGATTCGACGGCCATTCTGGCGGGGTCGGTTCTGGGAACGTCCTCGACCACGGCCTATGTCGAAAGCGCGTCCGGCGTGCAGGCAGGCGGGCGCACCGGGCTGACGGCGCTGACCGTCGCGGTGCTGTTTCTGGCGGCGATGTTCTTTGCCCCGCTGGCCGGGTCGGTGCCGGCCTATGCCACGGCGCCGGCGCTGCTGTTCGTGGCGCTGCTGATGATGCGCGAACTGGTCGATGTCGAATGGGACGACATGACCGAGGCCGTGCCCGCGGGCCTGACCGCGCTGCTGATGCCGTTCACCTATTCCATCGCGAACGGTCTGGCCTTTGGCTTTATCAGCTATGCGCTGGTCAAGCTGCTGACCGGGCGGGTGCGCGATGTTCATCTGGCGACATGGATCGTCGCGGGGCTTTTCATCATCCGCTTTGCCTTCTTCGCGGAATGACCGGGCAGGGGCGGTGCGCGCCGCCCCTTACCGCGCCAGCATCGGCCGGCCGGCGACATAGGTCTGCGCGACAGACCGGTCATCGCCCATGATTTGCAGCACGAACAATTCCTCGGCCAGGGTTTCGGCCCGTTCCATCCGCAGCGCCATCGCCGGGGTGGCGCGGCTGTCCAGCACCACCAGATCGGCATCCGACCCCGCAGCCAGCGTGCCGATCCGGTCGGCCATGCCAAGCGCCAGGGCATTGCCCCGCGTGGCCCAGTGAAACGCCGCCAGCGGGTGCAGCTTTTGCCCGCGCAGTTGCAGCACCTTGTAAGCCTCGTTCAGGGTTTGCAGCATGGAATAGCTGGACCCGCCGCCAATATCGGTCGCCACGCCACTGACAACCCCCGCCGCGCGCAGCCCGTCAGCATCGAACAGCCCCGACCCCAGAAACAGGTTCGAGGTCGGACAGAACACCGCGCGGCTGCCGGTTTCGGCCATGCGCGCCACTTCGCGCGGTTCCAGATGGATGGCGTGCCCCAGTAACAGGCGCGGCCCCAGCAACCCGTGGCTTTCATAAATATCCAGATAATCGCGGGCCTGCGGATACAGCTGAAGCGTATAAGCGATCTCGTCCCGGTTTTCCGACAGATGGGTCTGGATGTGACAATCGGGATGCTCGGCGGCCAAAGCCCCCGCCGCCGCCAGCTGTTCCGGGGTCGAGGTAATCGCAAAACGCGGCGTGATCGCATAGCGCCCGCGCCCGCGCCCATGCCAGCGCGCAATCAGCGCCTTGCTGTCGTCATAACCCTGCTGTGGCGTGTCCAGAACCGCATCGGGGGCATTGCGGTCCATCATCACCTTGCCCGCAATCATTGCCATGTCGCGGGTCCGGGCTGCGGCAAACAGCGCCCCGGCACTGGTCTTGTGGCTGGAACAAAAAGCCACGGCGCTGGTGGTGCCATGGGCCAGCAACAGATCCAGAAACGCCCCGGCCATCCGTTCGGCATGGCTGGCATCGGCAAAGCGTGCCTCTTCGGGGAAAGTATAGGTGTTCAGCCAGTCCAGCAGCTGCGCGCCCCAACTGGCAATTACCTGAACCTGCGGGAAATGCAGATGCGGGTCGATGAATCCGGGCAGGATCAGATGCGGCCGGTGGTCCGTCTCGGCCAGCCCGTCGCGGCGCAGATCGGCATAATCGCCCATCGCGGTGATGCGCCCGCCTTCGGTGATCAGCGCCCCATCCTCAAGATAGGTAAAGCTGTCCGCGACCTGCGCGGGATCGGCGTGGAATGACAGGATGCGGCCTCGGATCAGGTGGGGCATGATGTTTCTTCGTTGTCCAAATACCCTGGGGGGGGCGTCCGTCGGGACGCCGGGGGCAAGGCCCCCATGGCCGCGCCCGCCGCAGGCGACAGGGCTTGCGACAGCACGGCGGCAATTTCTGCGGCGGTAAAGGCGGCGATATATTCCGGGCGCTTGTCAGCGGCGAAACCGGCACCGATGGGGCAGGTCAGAGGCGCCGGGTCCAGCCCTTGTTCACGGGCGAAACGGTCAAAGCGGCGGCGTTTCGTGTCGCTGCCGATCAGCCCGACATAGGCGGCATCGCCCCGGCGCAGGGCCTCGGCCACCAGCAGGAAGTCCAGCGCGTGGTCATGGGTCAGCACGACAAAGGCACTGGCGGGTGGGGCGGCGCGGATCTGGGCCTCGGGCAGGGGGGTCAGGCGGGTGGCGACCGATGGGTGGGCCTGCGCCAGTTCTGCCGCGCGCTGGTCGATCAGCACCACGTCCAGCGGCAACAGAGACAGCGCATGGGCCAGCGCCCGCCCGACATGGCCCGCCCCAAGCACCAGCACCTGCGGGCGCGGGGCGGCGGCGGGCAGGGCGTCGATGCGGGTCAGGTCCAGCACCAGACGGCCACCACAACACTGGCCGATTTCGGGGCCAAGCGGGATGTCCATCACCGCCTGATCCTGCCCTTTGGCCAGCATCTGCCGGGCGCGGTCCACGGCCATATATTCCGCCTGCCCGCCGCCGATGGTGCCGATCAGCCGGTCAGGCGTCACCACCATTTCGGCCCCGGTATCGCGCGGGGTCGACCCCTGCGCCGCGCTGATGCGGATGCGGATCATGCGCGCAGCCTTTCAATGGCCATCAGCACGCGTTCCGGCGTCGCCGGGGCGTCAAGGCGCGGGCATTCGCGGTAATCCGCGACCGAGGCCACGGCCATGCCGATCGCCTCGAACACCGAGATGCCAAGCATGAAGGGCGGCTCGCCCACGGCTTTGGACCGTTTGATCGTGGCTTCCCTGTTGACGGACCAGTCCGCCAGCCGGGTGTGAAAGACCTTGGGCCGGTCCGAGGCCAGCGGGATCTTATAGGTCGATGGCGCATGGGTGCGCAGCCGGCCCTTGTCATCCCACCACAATTCCTCGGTCGTCAGCCAGCCGGTGCCCTGCACAAAGGCGCCCTCGACCTGGCCCTTGTCCAGCGCGGGGTTCAGGCTGCGCCCGACATCATGCAGAATATCGGTGCGTTCGATCACATATTCGCCGGTCAGCGTATCGACCGAGACCTCGGACACCGCCGCGCCATAGGCAAAGTAAAAGAATGGCCGCCCCTGACCCGTTGCCCGGTTCCAGTGGATCTTGGGTGTTTTGTAAAAACCCGCCGCCGACAGATGCACCCGCGCCATGTAGGCGGCGCGGATCAGGTCGTTGAACGGCACCTGCGTATCGCCCGCGACGATAAAGCCGGGGGTAAAGCGGACCTGATCGGCGGGCACGGCATAGGTTTGTGCCGCGAAGGCGATCAGCCGCGCCTTGATCTGGTCGCAGGCATTCAGCGCCGCCATCCCGTTCAGGTCGGTCCCGCTGGAGGCCGCGGTGGCTGATGTGTTGGGCACCTTGTCGGTGCGGGTCGCGGTGATGCGGATGCGCGACAGGTCGGTCTGGAAAGCATCCGCGACGATCTGGGCCAGCTTGGTGTGCAGGCCCTGACCCATCTCGGTTCCGCCATGGTTCAGCATGATCGAGCCATCGGCATAGATATGCACCAGCGCGCCAGCCTGATTGAAATGGGTGGCGGTAAAGCTGATGCCGAATTTGACCGGCGTCAGCGCGATCCCGCGCCGGATGATGCCGCCTTTGGCGTTGTGGTCCAGAACCGCCTGTCTGCGGGCGTGATAATTGCTGGTTTCCTCCAACTCGGCAAAGAGGCGCGGCAGGATCTGGTCTTCAACAGTCTGGTGATAGGGGGTCAGCTGGCCGTTTTCATAGAGGTTGGCCTTGCGGATCGCCAGCGTGTCGCGGCCAAGGGCATAGGCGATTTCCTCGACCATGCGTTCAGCGGCGATCACGCCTTGCGGGCCGCCAAAGCCGCGAAAGGCGGTGTTGCTGACGGTGTTGGTTTTAAACGGGTGACTGCGCAGTTCGACCGCCGGATAGTAATAGGCATTGTCGGCATGAAACAGCGCCCGGTCGGTGACCGGCCCGGACAGGTCGGCGCACCAGCCACAGCGGGCGGACCAGTCGCCGCTGACGGCGTGAATGCGGCCCTGATCGTCAAAGCCGATATCGTAATCGACCACGAAATCGTGGCGTTTACCGGTGGCGGTCATGTCGTCGTCGCGGTCCGGGCGGATCTTGACCGCGCGGCCCATCCGGCGTGCGGCGATGGCCGCGACGGTGCAGAACAGGTTCATCTGGGTTTCCTTGCCGCCAAAACCGCCCCCCATGCGGCGTACCTGCACGGTGATGGCGTTTGACGGCAGCCCCAGGGCATGGGCGACGATGTGCTGAACCTCGGTCGGGTGCTGGGCCGAGGTCAGGATGGTCAGCCCGTCGTCATCCTCGGGGATGGCCATGGCGATCTGGCCTTCCAGATAAAAGTGATCCTGCCCGCCGATTTCCATCCGGCCCCGGATGCGGTGCGGCGCGCTGGCCAGTGCGGCGGCGGCATCGCCCCGGCCCAGCGTCATCGGCGGCGACACATAGGGATAGCCCGCCGCCCGTGCCGCATCAGGCGTCAGCGCATGGGGCAGGGGGGCATAGTCGACCACCGCCAGCACCGCCGCGCGCCGGGCCTGATCGCGGGTTTCCGCGATGACGGCAAAGATCGGCTGGCCCCAGAAATGGACGGTTCCGTCGGCAAGGATCGGTTCATCCTGTTGCCCGCCGGCCGAGATGTCGTTGACCCCCGGCAGGTCGTCGGCGGTCAGCACATCGACCACGCCGGGGGCGCGGCGCACCGCGTCCAGGTCCAGCCGGGTGATGGTGCCATGGGCGCATTGCGATAGGCCGAAGCAGCCATGCAGGGTGCCTGCCTGTTCGGTGATGTCATCGGTGTAATCGGCGCGTCCGGTGACGTGCAGATGGGCGGAATCGTGGCGGGTGTTGCTGTGAACCATGCCGTCGCGGGGGGTGTGACCGGTCATCTTATGCCTCGATCCTGCGGGTCAGGGTTTGCGGGGTGTCGCATTGGTCCAGCCAGAAGCGGCGCAGCAGGTTCGCGGCGACAAGGCGGCGGTATCCGGCGCTGGCCCGCCAGTCGGACAGGGGCTGGAAATCGGCCTGAATGGCCTGTGCGGCGGCCTCGAAACCGGCAGGGCCGAAGGGCTGGCCGATCAGGGCCTGTTCGGCCAGTGTGGCGCGTTTGGGCGTTGCGGCCATGCCGCCGCAGGCGATGCGGGCATCCGTGATCTGGCCGTCCTGCACCCGCAGCCAGACCGACATGGCCACGGCGGTAATGTCGGAATCGCGGCGTTTGCTGACCTTGTAGGCCGCGATGCGTGCATCCGGCGCGGGCAGGGGGATGGTGAGGGATTCGACGAATTCGTCCGGCGCCCGGTCCTGTTTGCCGTAGTCGATGAAATAATCCTGCACCGGCAGGCTGCGCCGGTCCTGCCCCTGCCGCAGCGTCAGCGTGGCCCCAAGCGCGATCAGCAGCGGCGGCGTTTCCCCGATGGGCGAGCCATTGGCGACATTGCCGCCGATCGTGCCGGCATTGCGCACCTGCCAGCCGCCGATACGCCGCCAATAGGGCAGGATTTGCGGGAAATGCCGCGCGATCAGCGGTTCGGCCTGTGAATAGGTGACGCCCGCGCCGATATGCAGGTCGGTTTCGGTGACGCGGATATCCTGCATCAGGTGGCCGATAAAGATTGCCGGGCTGATCGGGCGCAAATGCTTGGTGACCCACAGCCCGACATCCGTCGCGCCGGCAATGATGGTCGCATCGGGGTTATCCAGCAGGGCCCTGGCGAAGGCATCGGTATTGGCAGGCACGATCGCGCGCTGGTCGTCGCGGCTGGTCTGGGCGCCGGGTTTGATGGCGGACAGTTGGGCGGTGACGTGGTCACGTTCCGCTGCCAGCGCGTCCATCGCCTGCCCGCCCGCCTTGCTGGCCGTCAGCGCGGCGCGGATAATGGGTTCATAGCCGGTGCAGCGGCACAGGTTGCCTTGCAGGGCGGTTTCGATATCGGTCACATCCGGGTCGGGGTTTTGCATCCACAGCGCATAAAGCGACATCACGATGCCGGGCGTGCAAAAGCCGCATTGGCTGGCGTGGTGGTCGACCATCGCCTGTTGCACCGGGTGCAGCCCGCCTTCGGGGCCGCGCAGATGCTCGATGGTGACGACGTGGCAGCCATGCAGGCTGGGCAACAGCCGGATACAGGCGTTGACGGGCTGGTAATGCAGGCTGCCATCGCGCAACTGGCCAACCAGCACCGTGCAGGCGCCGCAATCGCCCTCGGCGCAGCCTTCCTTGGTGCCGGTCAGGCGACGGTTCAGGCGCAGCCAGTCCAGCAGCGTATCGGAGGGGCCGGCGGCGGACAGGCTGACCGGGTGGTCGTTAAGCAGGAAATGAAGGTCCGACATGCCAACCTCGCGCGTTGCTGGGATCTGGACAGGGTAAGGGGCAAAATGCGATTGCGAAACGGGGATTGGTCTAGAAGACTTTACATGATCTTTTGAAAAAAGGGGGGATGATTGCCCTATCTGGAAAGTTTGCGGGTCTTCGTGCGCACGGTCGAGCTGGGCTCGATCACATCGGGGGGGCGGGATCTGCGGATGTCGCCTGCGGTGGCCTCGAACCGGATCAAAGAGCTGGAGACGCGATTCGGCGTGCGGTTGCTGAACCGCACCACGCGCAAGCTGGTCCCGACCGAGATTGGCCGTGCATTTTACGACCATGCCCGCCGCGTTCTGGAAACGCTGGACGAGGCCGAGGCAGTGGTGTCGGGCTTTTCAGGAATGCCGCAGGGCACCTTGCGGGTCACGGCGCCGCTGGGTCTGGGGCGGCGGCTGATTGCGCCGCTGGTGCCGCAGTTCTGTGCCGATTATCCGGGGGTCGAGGTGCGGTTGCGGCTGTCGGATCGCAAGGTCGATATTGTCGAGGACGGCATCGACCTTGCGTTTTTCTTGGGCGAACTGACGGATTCGGCGCTGAAATGGCGCAAGATTGCCGATTGTCGCCGGGTTCTGGTGGCGGCACCGTCCTATCTGGCGGCGAAGGGGGTGCCGGTGCGGCCGCAGGACCTTGCGGCGCATAACTGCCTGTTGTTGCGATACCCGCGCAGCCCGGAATATTTCTGGGTTTTGCAGACGGCCGAAGGACCGGAAAAGCTGATGCTGTCGGGGCGGTTCGATGCCGATGACGGCGATGTGCTGACCGAATGGGCACTGGCCGGGGCCGGGATCGCCAATCGCCCGCATTACGAGGTGGCGCAGGCGCTGGCCGACGGTCGGCTGGTCGAGGTGCTGCCGGATGCGCCGCCGGTTGGGGCGGAATTCGGGGTGCTGACCCTGCACCGGCGGCTTCAGGACCCCAAGCTGCGGCTGTTCGTGGATTTCGTCGCGGCGCGCAGTGCGGCGGCAATGGCGGGTCAGCCGTTCCGCGATTGTTCCACGTGAAACATCCTACAGCCCCGCGATCTGATGGCCGGTCGCGGCGCGATACCAATCCGCGATCTGCTGGCGTTCCCCCGGTTCGATGCCGGAGATATTGGCTGGCGGCATGGCATTGGTGATGCCGGCATTCAGATAAATTTCGCGCGCGGCGCGGGCGATCTGGGCCGGGGTTTCCAGCGCGATGCCTTTCGGGGCGTGGGTGATGCCATCCCAGCCCGGTTCGGCGGCATGGCACATCGAACAGCGCGACAGCACGATCATTTCCACGTCTTCGAACCCCGCAGCGCCGGCAAAACGCTGTTCGCTGCGGGTCAGGGCGATGTCGTCATCTTCGCTGACCTCGACCGGCGGGACCGAGGACAGCGCGACAATGGCGGCAAACAGCGCGGCGGTGACGCCCCATGTCCACCACGGCCAGGCCTTGCGGGCATGTTTGGTGTTAAAGAAGTGCCGGATGCTGACCCCCATCAGGAAGACCAGCGCCGCGATCAGCCAGTTATAGCGGCTGGCGAAAGCCAGCGGATAGTGGTTCGACAGCATCAGAAACACCACTGGCAGCGTCAGATAGTTGTTATGCGTGCTGCGCAGCTTGGCGATGCGGCCATATTCCGGGTCCGGCGCCCGCCCTGCCTTGAGGTCCGCGACAACGATGCGTTGATTGGGCATGATGACCAGAAACACATTGGCCGTCATGATGGTGGCGGTAAACGCCCCCAGATGCAGCAGCGCCGCGCGCCCGGTGAACACCTGCGTGTAACCCCAGCCCATCGCCACCAGTGCCACGAACAGCAACAGCATCAGCGCCGTGGGGTTGTGGCCAAGGCGGCTTTTGCACAGCGTGTCATAGACCAGCCAGCCAATCGCCAGCGACCCGGCGGAAATGGCGATGGCCTGCCATGTCTGCACATCCATTCTGGCGGGGTCGATCAGGAACAGCTCTGCCCCGGCCCAATAGGTCACGGCCAGCAGCGCCGCCCCTGACAGCCAGGTGGAATAGCTTTCCCATTTGAACCATGTCAGATGTTCCGGCATCTGCTGGGGCGCGACGAGGTATTTGTTGATGTGATAGAACCCGCCGCCATGGACCTGCCATTCCTCGCCATAGGCGCCTTTGGGCAGATGCGGGGCCTTTTGCAGCCCCAGATCCAGCGCGATGAAATAGAATGACGACCCGATCCACGCGATCGCCGTCACCACATGGGTCCAGCGCACCGCAAAGGCCAGCCATTCCCACAAGATTGCACTGTCCAGCATCATCCCCCCTTAACTGCCGCGATAGGTCGAATAACCGTAGGGAGAGATCAGCAAAGGCACATGATAATGGTCATCCTGCGCCATGCCAAAACGGATCGGCACCACATTCAGAAAGCGCGGGCTTTCCCCGGCTTGCCCGGTCTGCGTCAGCCAGTCACCGACATGGAACACCAGCTCATATTCGCCGGTGGCAAAACTGTCCTGCGGCAGGATCGGGCCATCGGTGCGGCCATCGGCATTGGTGACGGCCTGCGCAATCGCCTGCCGCTGGTCGCCGTCCAGACGGAACAGGTCAATCCGCAGCCCCTGCGCGGGCTGGCCGCGGGCGGTGTCCAGAACATGGGTGGTCAGATATCCGGTCATCTCACTCTCCTTTGTGGGGGGATGATAACGGATCGCGCCGCGCGCGACAGCATGTCACGCCAGAACCAGTTTCAACGGGCGGATGAAAATACCATCTTGCCGGGAATGCATGAACATCATGCAGAATATGCAGGATCGGTAAGCCATGCTGACGGTTTACCTTGTGCGGGGCAGCCAGTATGTCAGCGCCAACAAGGACCGGAAACGCATATGACCACCCAGACACCGCCCCCGCAACAGGGGGCTGCGATCACATTTCGCGATATCGGCAAAAGCTGGCCACGCAAGGGCGGGGGCGCGGTGACGGCGCTGCGCGACGTATCGCTTGATGTGCCGGCGGGCACAATTACCGGCATTATTGGCCGGTCAGGGGCGGGGAAATCGACGCTGCTGCGGATGGCGAACGGGCTGGAACGGCCAAGCACCGGGCAGGTCATTGTCGGCGGGCGCGACGTCGGTGCCGCCCGCGGCGCCGAACTGCGCCAGATCCGGCGCGATATCGGCATGATTTTCCAGCATTTCAACCTGCTGTCCAGCCGCACCGCGCGCGATAATATCGCGCTGCCGCTGGAAATCGCCGGCCAGTCGCGGGCGGATATCGGGCCAAGGGTCGACCGCCTGCTGGAACTGGTGGGCCTGTCGGGGCAGGCCGGGCAATACCCGTCGCAACTGTCGGGCGGGCAGAAACAGCGCGTCGGCATTGCCCGCGCCTTGGCGACCAGCCCGCAACTGCTGTTGTCGGACGAGGCGACCAGCGCGCTGGACCCGGAAACCACCCGGTCGGTGCTGGCGCTGCTGCGCGATATTAACCGTGAACTGGGGCTGACCATCCTGCTGATCACCCACGAAATGGCCGTCGTGCGCGAGATCTGCACCCATGTCGCGGTGATCGAGGGCGGGCAAATCGTGGAATCGGGCGAAACCTATCAGGTCTTTGCCCGGCCCCGGCACGCTGTCACGCAATCCTTCCTGTCGGGCGTCACCGGCGTGACCCTGCCGCGCTTTATCGCCGGGCGGATGCGGCCTGACCCGCAGGGTGCGGGGCAGGCGGTGGTGCAGGTGACCTTTACCGGAACCCATGCCACCGACCCGATGCTGGCGCGGCTGACCTCGGAACTGGGGATCGACGTCAATATTCTGGCCGGCGCGATCGAGGAAATCGGTGACAACCCCTTCGGCAACCTGCTGGTGTCGCTGGAACTGGGTCGGGCCGATCAGGCCTGCGCCTATCTGGAACGCCATGGGCTGATGACAAAGGTGCTGGGCTATGTCGGCTAATCTGATCAACCTGCTGTATGTCTCGACGCTGCAAACGCTGTATATGGTGGCTGTTTCCACGCTGCTGGGGACGCTGATCGGCGGGCCGCTGGGGGTGTTTCTGGCCACGTCCCGGCGCGGCGAGCTGTTATCCGCCCCGGCGGTCAACAGCGTTCTGGGTCTGGTGGTGAATGCGACGCGGTCGGTGCCGTTCATCATTCTGGTGGTGGCGATCATTCCGCTGACGCGGCTGATCGCGGGCACCTCGATCGGGACCACGGCGGCAATTGTGCCGCTGACCATTGCCGCGGCGCCCTTCATCGCGCGTCTGGTCGAAACCTCGATCCGCGAGGTCGACAGCGGCCTGATCGAGGCCGCCCGCGCCATGGGGGCAACGCCGTGGCAGATCATCCGCAAAGTGCTGTTGCCCGAGGCCCGCCCCGGCATCGCGCTGGGGCTGACGCTGGCCGTGGTCAGCCTGATCGGCTATTCCGCGATGGTCGGTGCGGTCGGCGGCAAGGGCTTGGGCGACCTTGGAATCCGTTATGGTTATCAACGCTTTATGCCCGAGGTCATGCTGGCCGTTGTGGTCATCCTGATCGTCATGGTGCAACTGGTGCAATCGGCTGGCGAATGGATCGCCGCCCGGTTCGACAAGCGCGCCCCGAAAAACCGGGGCCATTAACCCGCAAGGAAAGGACAAGCCATGTTCCGCAAACTGACACTGACCACCGCCCTGCTGACCGCGATGGCCGGCATGGCTGTGGCCGAGGATATCAAGGTCGGCGTGACCCCCGGCGAACATGCCGAGATCATGGAAGAGGTCGCCAAACTGGCCGAACCCAAGGGCCTGAATATCGAGGTGATCGAGTTTTCCGACTATGTCATCCCCAATCAGGCGCTGGCCGATGGCGATCTGCAAGCCAACAGCTTTCAGCATCAGCCCTATCTGGATAACCAGATCAAGGACCGCGGCTTTGACCTGGTGACGGTGGCCAAGACCATCACCACGCCGATGGGGGTCTATTCCGAAAAGCTGAAAGATATCAGCGAACTGCCCGAGGGCGGCAAGGTTGCGATCCCGAATGATCCGACCAATGGCGGGCGGGCGCTGCTGTTGTTGCAGGATCTGGGTGTGATCAAGGTCGATGCTGACAAGGGGCTGATCCCCAGCCCGCTGGACATTACCGAAAACCCCAAAAACCTCAGCTTCGATGAACTGGACGCGGCGCAGCTGCCGCGCGCGCTGTCGGATGCGGATGCGGCCATTATCAACACCAATTTCGCGCTGGCGGCGGGGATCAGCCCGCGCAATGACTCGATCGCGATGGAAAAGGCCGACAGCCCTTATGCCAATGTGATCGCGGTGCGCAATGGCGATCAGGATCAGCCCTGGGTCAAGGATCTGGTCGAGGTCTATCACTCGGACGCGATCAAGTCCTTTATCAACGACAAATACGAAGGTGCCGTGATCACCGCGTGGTAATCAGACGCTGATATTCGTCAGGGGCGCGGGTTTATCCTGCGCCCTTTTTCGTGGTTGGACAGGCCCGCGCCGGGGGTCTATCCTTGCCCGCGACAGGCCGGCCCCGCGCCGCCCATCTTTCGCAGGAGGTCAGCATGAGAACCCGCGCAGCCGTCGCCCTTGAGGCCGGAAAGCCGCTTGAGGTCATGGAGGTCAACCTTGAAGGCCCCAAAGCCGGCGAGGTTCTGGTCGAGATCAAGGCCACCGGCATTTGCCACACTGATGAATTCACCCTGTCAGGGGCCGACCCCGAGGGGATTTTTCCCGCCATTCTGGGCCATGAAGGCGCGGGCGTGGTGGTCGAGGTCGGCGCAGGCGTCACCAGCGTCAGGCCGGGCGACCATGTGATTCCGCTGTATACCCCTGAATGCCGGCAATGCGCATCCTGCCTGTCGGGCAAAACCAACCTGTGCACCGCGATCCGCGCGACGCAGGGGCAGGGCCTGATGCCGGACGGCACCACCCGGTTTTCAATGCTGGATGGCACGCCGATCCATCATTACATGGGCTGTTCGACCTTTGCCAATCACACGGTCCTGCCGGAAATCGCGCTGGCCAGGGTGCGGCCCGACGCGCCGTTCGACAAGATCTGCTATATCGGCTGCGGCGTGACCACGGGCATCGGCGCGGTGATCTATACCGCCAAGGTCGAGATCGGCGCCAAGGCCGTGGTCTTTGGGCTTGGCGGGATCGGCCTGAACGTCATTCAGGGGCTGCGGCTGGCCGGTGCCGATATGATCATCGGCGTGGACCTGAACCCCGCCAAAAAGGAGATGGCCGAACGGTTCGGCATGACCCATTACATCAACCCCGCCGATTGCGACGATGTGGTGGCCGAGATCATCAACCTGACCAAAACCCCGTTCGACCAGATCGGCGGCGCGGATTACAGCTTTGACGCCACCGGCAATGTCAGGGTGATGCGGCAGGCGCTGGAATGCACCCATCGCGGCTGGGGTCAGTCGATCATCATCGGCGTGGCGCCCGCCGGGGCGGAAATCAGCACCCGCCCGTTCCAGCTGGTGACCGGCCGGGTCTGGAAAGGCACCGCTTTCGGTGGCGCGCGCGGGCGCACCGATGTGCCGAAAATCGTGGACTGGTATATGGATGGCAAGATCCAGATCGACCCGATGATCACCCACACCCTGTCGCTGGACGACATCAACACGGGCTTTGACCTGATGCATAAGGGCGAATCCATCCGCTCGGTCGTTCTTTACTGATCCTTAACCGCTGCTTAGGTAAACAACCGGCGGGGCCGCGCGCGCCCCGCCGTGACATCAACAAGGAGAGCAGGCCATGCGCCATCACTGGCTGGACGACGAAGACGAGGATGACGACCGCCGCGATGCGGACAAGGATGGCGGCCTTGGCCTGCCCGAGGGCGACAAGATCGGCAAGCTCTATTTCAAATCGCGCACGGTGATTGTCGCCGGCCCGATCAATGACAAGCTGGCGCAGCGCACCGTCGCGCATCTGCTGGCTTTGGCCGAGGACAGCGACAAGCCGATCAACATGCTGATTTCCAGCCCCGGCGGGCATGTGGAATCGGGTGATATGATCCATGACGTGATCAAATTCATCCGCCCGACGGTGCGCACCATCGGCTCGGGCTGGGTGGCCAGCGCCGGGGCGCTGATCTTTGTCGGTGCCGAACGCGAAAACCGTTTCTGCCTGCCCAACACGCGCTTTCTGATCCACCAGCCCTCGGGCGGGATCGGCGGCACCTCGTCGGACATGATGATTCAGGCTGAACAGGTGCGCCTGATGCGCGCGCGCCTGAACCAGATCTTTGCCGATGCCACCGGCCAGACCGTCGAACGGATCGAGGCCGACACCCAGCGCGATTTCTGGCTGAACACGCAAGAGGCGCTGGATTACGGCCTTCTGGGCAAGGTGATCCGCAGCGTGGATGACCTGAAATGACAGGCGGCGGGGTGATCATCCGCCCCGCCGGACCCGCCGATCACGATGCCATCTGGTCGGTGCTTGAACCCGTCTATCGCGCGGGCCAGACCTATTGCATCGCCCGCGACATCAGCCGCGATGACGCGCTGGCCGACTGGTTCGCCGCCCCCTTCACCGTATTTGTGGCGCAACAGGGCGGCCAGGTTATCGGCACCAGCCATGTTGGCGCCAACCGGCCCGGCGGTGGTGACCATGTCGCCAATGCCAGTTTCGCCACCGCCCCCGCCGCCCGCGGTCAGGGGGTGGCGGCGGCGCTGGTCGACCACGCCAGGGCATGGGCCGCGGCGCAGGGCTTTCGGGCCATGCAATTCAATTTTGTCGTCTCGACCAATACCGGCGCGATCCGCCTGTGGCAGCGCGCGGGCTTTCGCATTGTCGGGCGCCTGCCAGCGGCGTTCCGGCACCCGGTTCAGGGCGATGTGGATGCGCTGGTCATGTTCACCGAACTGGGGATGTCGCAATGACAACAGCTTTCGAAACCCTGTCTGAAAATCGCTGCTTTGGCGGCACACAGGGCGTTTACCGCCACCGTTCGCAGGCAACGCACACGGATATGACCTTTGGCCTTTACCTGCCGCCACAGGCGGAACACGGGCGGGTGCCGGTGCTGTGGTATCTGTCGGGCCTGACCTGCACCCATGAAAACGCCATGACCAAGGCGGGGGCACAGGCATGGGCGGCGCAGGCGGGTCTGGCGCTGATTTTCCCCGATACCAGCCCACGCGGTGAGGGTGTTGCCGATGACGAGGCTTATGATCTGGGGCAGGGCGCGGGCTTTTATGTCGATGCGACGCAGGCCCCGTGGGCGCCGCATTTCCGCATGTGGCATTATGTGACCCATGACCTGCCGGCGCTGGTGTTCGACCATTTTCCGCTGGACCGGGACCGGCAGGGCATTACCGGCCATTCAATGGGCGGCCATGGTGCGCTGACCATCGCCATGTCCCTGCCGCATGTTTACCGATCCGTTTCCGCCTTTGCCCCGATCGCGAACCCGTCGCAATCGGACTGGGGGCGCAAACAGCTGACCGCGTATCTGGGCGCGGATCAGGCCGGCTGGGGGGCACATGACGCCACGGTCCTGATGCAGGAACGCGGCTTTCCCGGTGCCGTTCTGGTCGATCAGGGCAGCCATGACCAGTTTCTGGACCTGCTGCGCCCCGAGGCGCTGGCCCATGCGATGACCGCCCGGCGCCAGCCCGGTCAATTCAGGATGCAGCCGGGATATGACCACAGCTATTTCTTTGTCAGCAGCTTTATGGCGGATCACATCCGCTTTCACGCCGAACAGCTGGCCTGAAACGGCGGTCGCGGTGCCCGCCGGTTCTGTCATTGCTGCCTTTCAGGTGGCGATGACGGTCAGGCGCGCAGGCCCGGCCTGCCGGGCGACAGGGCGGCGACCACCTCTGGCGGCAGGGTCGGGGTGGTCTGGGCCACCAGTTCCGCCGCCAGTTGTGACAGCGCAGGCGCGGTCTGAATCCCATAGCCGCCCTGTCCGGCCAGCCAGAAAAACCCCGTCTTTTCGGGGTCAAAACCCACAACCGGCGTGCGATCCGCGACAAAGCTGCGCATCCCGGCCCAACTATGTTCAACCCGCGTCACCTCGACCGAGACGGCCTGCTGAAAGCGGTCGATACCTTCGGCCAGAACCATGTCATCGGCCCAGACATCATGGGGGTCGACCTCGTCTTCTTCCGCGGCTGAAATCATCAGCTTGCCAGCGTCGGGCTTGGCATAGAACCGCTCGGATGCGCTGGTGAACATCGGCCAATCGGTAATATCATACCCTTCCGGCGCGGGGATCAGACAGGCGGTGCGGCGCAGCGGGCGCAACCCGACGGGGGCCACACCGGCCATCGCCGCCAGCTTGTCGGCCCAACCGCCAGCCGCGTTCACCACCACGGGCGCGGCATAATCCTGTCCGCTGGCGCGCACCTGCCACAGGCCGTCGCGCCAGAGGATGCTTTCAACGCGGGCGCCGGTTTCGACCTGTCCGCCGCGCTGGCGCAGCAGGCGGGCAAAGCCCTGCAACATGCGGTCCACGTCAATGTCCTGCGCATCGCGTTCCAGCGCGGCGGCGGCAATGCGGTCGCGGCGCAGGATGGGCACAATCGCCAGCGCCTCGTCCGGGGTCAGGCGCTCGATACCCTGACTGCCCTCAAGATAGCTTTCGAAATCGGCCATTTCGTCAGGGGCGGCGACGATCATCTCGCCTCGCGGGGTCAGCAGGGACTGGTCGCCGACGCCTTCGGGCTGTTCCAGAAAATCGACCGAGGCAAAGTTCAGCCGCCGCAGCACCGGGCCGCCGTAATTGCGCACGATCAGCGCCGCACTGCGCCCGGTGGAATGATAGCCAATGGCGCTTTCCCCCTCCAGCACGGTGACGCGGGCCTGCGCGGCCATGCGGGCAGCCGCGCTGATCCCGGCCATTCCGCCGCCGATCACCAGAATGTCACTGGTTTTCACAGCCCTTCCCCTTCATCTGCGCCGATCATCAGGTTCATCGACTGGACAGCCGCGCCCGAGGCGCCCTTGCCCAGATTGTCCAGCACCGCGACGACGGTCGCGCAGCCATTCTGCTGATCCCCATGGACCGAGATTTCCAGCATATTGCTGCCATTCAGCGCCGTCGGCACGATCCGCGCCCCGCCACTGCCGGGTTGGGCAACCCGCACGAAGCGCTGGCCGTCATAATGCGCCGACAGTGCCTCTTGCAGGGCGCCGAGGCGCCGCGGGCCGGTCAGGTGCAGCGGCACCTGAACCGCCATGCCCTGGGCGAAATTGCCAACCGAGGGGGCAAAGACGGGCCGGGTCGTCAGGCCGGAATAGCGCATGATTTCAGGCAGATGCTTATGAGACTGGGTCAGGCCATAGATGAAATGCGCCGGTGCGGTCCCGCTTTCATATTCCGCGATCAGATCCTTGCCGCCGCCGGTGTAGCCGCTGACGGCGTTGATCGAAACGGCCTCGCCCGGGGCGATCAGTCCGGCCGCGACAAGTGGCGCCAGAATGGCGATGGCCCCGGTGGCATAACAGCCGGGATTACTGACCCGGCGCGCATCAGCGATGCGCGATTTGGCCGTGGCGTCCAGCTCGGCAAAGCCGAACACCCAGTCGGGGTCGACCCGATGCGCGCTGGAGGCGTCGATGATCCGCACCGCCATCCCTTCGGCCAGCGCGGCGGCCTCGCGCGCGGCGGCGTCGGGCAGGCACAGAATGGCGATATCCGCAGCGGCAAAGGCCTCGCGCCGGGCGTCGGGGTCTTTGCGTCGGGCGGGATCGACCTGAATCAGCTCGATATCAGGACGGTTCATCACCCGGTCGCGGATTTGCAGCCCCGTGGTGCCAGCTTCGCCGTCGATGAAGAGCCTTGCCATGTCACATCCCCCTGTTGCGGTGTCCCGGCACAGTAACCCCCGCACCGGGCCGCGACAATCCGTCCCGGCGGGTCAGAATTGCTGGTATGATCTGACCAGCGCCTCTGACAGCAGGCTCCAGCCGTCGACGACGACGAAGAAGGCCAGTTTGAAGGGCAGCGAAACGATGGCGGGTGGGACCATCATCATCCCCATCGACATCAGCACAGCCGAGACCACAAGGTCGATGATCAGGAAGGGCAGCGCGACCAGAAAGCCGATCTCGAACGCGCGGGTGATTTCGGAGAGCATGAAAGCTGGCATCAGGACCGAAAGCGCGGGCGTTTCGGCAGGCGGGCGGCGCGTGACCTCTTGCAGGCCGGCAAGGGTGTCGGGGCTGGTGCGCGCCTCCATGAAGGCGCGGAAGGGGACGATGCCACGCTCAAACGCCTCGGGCAGGGCGATTTCGCCGCGCGACAGGGGCGCACCGGCCTGTGTCCAGGCCTCGGTCAGCACCGGGTCCATCACGAACCAGGTCAGGAACAGCGACAACGCGATGATCAGCATATTCGGGGGCGATTGCTGCAACCCCAGCGATTGACGCAGGATCGACAGCACGGTCACGATGAAGGGAAAACAGGTGACGGTCACCGCAATTGCAGGCACCAGCGACAACAGGGTCAACCCCGCAACCAGCAGGACCGCATTTTGCCCCACGCCGGATGCCAGCCCATCCAGTGCCGGAAGTTCCTGCGCGAATGCGGTGCCGGGCAGCAGGATCAGCGTCAACAGCAGCCGGATCACGTTGCCTCCGCCTGACCAATGACGCGGATCGCCAGCTTCCCGTCCGAGTCGTTGCGGATGATCTCGCCACGGGCGATGACGCGGTCACCGACGCACAGCTCGACCCCGTCACCGATTTCCTGGGCCAGTGGCAGGATCTCGTTCGCACCAAGGGCCGAGATTTCCCCGATGGTCAGGGTCACGGTTCCCAGCCGGATGGCCAGTTCGACCTGAATGTGGTCGGTTGCGATCATGTGGTTGATATCGTTCATTCCATATCCTCGGTCAAAGTGGCCACAAGGGTTTTCATCGATTCGATGACCGCCGCGGTATCAAAGCTGACGCGGCCGCCGGGCAGGCGGATTTCGGCCATCAGGCTGTCGGATGGCGTAATTTCGATCAGGCCATTTCCACCCGCGGCATCCAGCCACCGCGCGGTTTCAGGGTCGCAGCGGATGGTCAGACCGCCCGGCGAGGTCTGCCGTGCCAGTTGCGACAATTCGGCGGTCAGCACCTGTGCCAGCCTGTCGGCCATGTGGCTGCTGACGCATTGGTCGATAATGGCGTTCAGCAGCGGCGCCAGGCTGCGGATCAGGTCGACCCGTGTCTGCGCGATTGCGGTCTGGGTGTCGGCCAGCTGGTCCGAGATCGCGCCAAGCTGATCCACGACCTGACCGTGCAGCCCCTCAAGCGCGGCCTGATGACCTTGGGCAAACCCCTCGGCCCGGGCATTTTGCAGGTCATCGCGGGTCAGGGCCGGCTGGGCCTCGCGCTGTGGACGAAAGGATTCGGCGCGGAAAGCGGTGATGGTCATTGCACGGCCTCCTTGTCGTCAAGCCAGCTTGCCAGCAGCTTCAGGCTTTCCTCGCGCCGTTCGCTCATCAGACCTTTCATCCGGGCGACCGGGTCGCTGTCATCGCCGCCCATGGCAAAACCATCCCCCATCGACAGCATCGGCATGTCATCGCTCTGATCGCCGGGGCTGAAAATATCCATCTCTGGCTCTGGTTCAGGTGCCTGTGGAAGCGTTTCATCCAGCGCGGCAGGCAGGGCAGGTGCGGCACGGGTCTTGGACGCCCCGCGCAGCAGCATGGCCGAAAGCGCGATCAGGAACAGCCCGACCAAAGCGATCTTGGCCAGCGTATTAAGGTCGAAAAGCGAGATCAGCCCGCTGGGTTCAGCCAGTGTCCCCTGTTGTGACAGCTCTGCGAAAGGCAGAGATTTGATGGTCAGCTGATCGCCACGCTGTTCGTCAAGGCCAACTGCCATGGCCGCCAGTTCGCGCATGACGGCCAGTTCGGTTTCAGGCCGGGAAACAATGTTGGTTTTGCCATCGGCGTCGGTCTGCGCGACACCGTTGACCAGCACCGCCACGGTCATGCGCCGGATGGCGCCGGGCTGGCGGGACACCTCGCGCGTCAGTTGGCTGACCTCGAAATTGTTGCGCTGCCGGGTGGCATTGCGCGACGAGCTGTTGCGATCCGCATCGGATTGTGGCCCCTCGGGCAGGTTCGACGCGGCGGTGACCGGGCCGGACAAAGCCGTGTCGCTTTGATCGGTGGTTTCCTCGACCTCCTGCGAGATCAGCGCCCGCGCTTCGGGGTCGACGCGGTGTTCGGTCACCTGTTCGGTTTCGGTTGCAATATCAAGACTCAGCTCGACAATCGCGTTTCCCGGTCCGACATGCGATTCCAGAATACGCTCGACATTGCGCTTGAGGTCCTGGCTGCGATTGCCGGCATCGGTATCGTTGGCGGGGCTGACCACGCCGTGATCGGTGTCGATGACCGTGACATTTTCGGGCGTCATGCCCGGCGCCGCCGAGGCCACAAGAAACCGCAAAGAATTTGCCTGTTCGGCGGAAACCGCAACGCCATTGGTCTGGATTGTCACCGACGCGCCCGAAGGGGCGTTGCGCCGGAACCCGCGCGCGTTCGAGGCCGCCAGATGCACCCGCGCCGTCTTGACATTGGGCATCGACAGGATGGTGCGCGCCAACTCGCCCTCTTTTGCGCGCCAATAGGCAGCGTCGAACATCTGCGAGGTGGTCCCGAACCCCGAAATGCCGTCAAGCAATTCGTATCCAGCGCCCCCCTGTGCCGGCAGGCCCTCGCCCGCCAGCGTCAGCCGCAAACGGTCGCGTTCGCGCGCGTCGACATAAATCGACTCGCCCCGCAGCTCGTATTTTGTGCCGCTGCGTTCGATGGCCTGAACCACCTCGCCGGCGCGGGCGGGGTCCAGACCCGAATACAGCAGCGCCATCTGCGTCCGCCCCGCCAGCCCGGCCAGCGCCAGAATCCCCAGAAAACTGACGATAAATGCAGCGGCCAGAATCATTCTTTGACGGTTGTTGCGGGCATCCCAATAGTCGCGCAGTTTTTGCAAAAGCTCTTCCTCCGAATCGCTCGGGTTCTCCGAATTTCTTTTTCATTGCACAGCGGTCGTTAAAACTTCGTTAGTGCGAAGGTGATATTTCCGATTCGAACGAACGGAGAATCACGATGGCCGAAACTGCCGAAACGAACGATACCGCCCCGCGGCGTGGCGCTGGTGTGCTGCTGCTGGCCGGGGTTACGGTGCTGGGGCTTTCCGCCGGGTTCGGAACCGGCTTCATGGGGATATGGTCCCCTTACAACCTTCTGAAAAAAGAAGATAAACAGGAACAGAAGGCCGATCTTCCGACATTCGTCGAATTGCCGGATATGGTGGTGTCGATTGCCGGTCCGAAGGTTCGCCAACTGTTTCTGAAGACGTCGCTGCAACTGGCGCCGGGTGATGCATCCGGGGTCGAATCACAAATTCCCCGTGTGGTTGACAGCTTCAATATGTTCCTGTCGGGCATCGACCCGCAGGCCTTCGACAAGCGCGGCATTCTGGAAATCATCCGCGCCGAACTTTTGACCCGCGCCCGCTTTGTGCTGGGGCAGAACCGGGTCACCGATATTCTTGTGACGGAGTTTCGCCTGCAATGACAATCGTGACGATCCTGCAAATCGCGCTGGTTCCGGCAATGCTTGTGCTGGCGGTTTATTGTGCCGTGCTTTCGCGGCGGGTGCGCAAGCTGAACAATCTGGAATCCGGTCTGGGTGCGGCCATTGCCGTAATGTCGCTCGAGGTTGATCGTCTGGACACATCGCTGCGCGCCGCGCGCGAGGCCGCGCAGACCCAGTCGGACCAGCTAGAACTCCAATTGCGGCGCGCACAGGCGATGTCGGCGCGTCTGGACCGTCTGGCTGATGCCGCGACGCCACACCGCCTGCGCCGCCGCCGCCCTGAGGCGGAGGCCGTCAATGCGTAAACCCCTTCTTGCCGGGTTCGGCCTGATTTTCGCCGCCGCAGGCGTCGTTCAGATGGCGATTTTGCTGGGTGATCGCGTCGGTTTCGCGGCCTTTGCCGATGCGCCGGATTTTCTGACCGGCTGCCGGGATGTCCCCGAAGCCATCGCGCTGATCGAGGAATACGCCGCGCGGGAAAAACAGATGCAGCGTTATCTTCAGGCGCTTGACCGGCAAGAGGCCGACATCCGCGCCGCGCAGGACAGCCTGACCGCGACCCTTGCCCGCCTGAAAGCGCAGGACAGCGGGACGCGCCGGGTCACGGATGGCGAAAACAAGAAGGTGGCCGAGGATATCGGACGAATGGTCAGCGTGTTCGATGCCATGAAACCGGCTCAGGCCGCGCAGGTGCTGACCAACCTTCCTGCCGATTTCGCGGCCGAGATCGTGATGCGCCTGCGCCCCGAAAACAGTGCCAAAGTCATTGCCGCGATTGAGCCGCGGCAGGCTGCGGTTCTGACAACCCATATGGGTGCGCGGCACCTGGTCAAGAAATAAGGAGACGCAGATGTTCGGACTTGTCGGAATCGTGCTGACCGTCGCCATGGTCTTTGGCGGCTATATTCTGGCGGGCGGGAAGCTGGCCGTCATCCTGCACTCGCTGCCGTTTGAAATGATGATGATCGGCGGCGCCGCGGTGGGCTCGTTCCTGTTGTCGAATGAATTGGCGGTGCTGAAGGAAACCCCCAAGGGCCTGATCCGCAGCTTCAAGGGCCCGCAGTGGAGCAAATCCCATCACGAACAGGTTCTGTCGCTGTTGTTTCAGCTGTTGCGTCTGGCGCGGGCCAACCCGGTCGAGCTGGAAGAACATGTTGAAAACCCGACGGAATCTGAAATCTTCAAGCAATATCCCCAGATTCTGGCCGATGAACATGCGGTTTCGCTGATCACCGATACGTTGCGCTCAGCCAGCCTGAATTACGACGACCCTTATCAGGTCGAGGACATGCTGGCCCGGCGCATCGCCGCCATGCGCGAAGAGGCGATGCATGTGCCCCACGCGCTGCAATCCATGGCTGACGCCCTGCCCGCGCTGGGTATCGTGGCGGCGGTTCTGGGCGTCATCAAGACCATGAGCGCAATTGACCAGCCGCCCGAGGTTCTGGGCAAAATGATCGGTGGCGCACTTGTCGGCACGTTTCTTGGGGTGTTTCTGGCCTATGGGTTTGTCGCGCCGTTGGCGCAGCGGCTATCGGCGGTCAAACGTCAGGACATGGCATTTTACGATGTGATCAAGGCGGTGCTTGTCGCTGGTTTGCATCAACATGCCACGAACCTGTGTATCGAGGTCGGCCGGCAGGCCTCGCCCGACCATGTCCGCCCCAGCTTTGTTTCCGTCGAAGAGGCGCTGCGCGCCGTCAAGAAGGCTGCCTGATGTCTGTCGTTTCCGCCTGGCTTGTCGCCGCAACCCTCTCCGCCCCTGTCAGCCTTGACCAATGGCGCGCTGACATGACGGCCCATCTTCTGGATGGCGGTCGCCTGCCCCCGGACTATCGCCATGTGCTGATGACCATGCCCCCGGCGCAGCGCTTTCAGGCCATCGTCTATCTGCGGCGGTCAGGGCTGCTGACCGGGGCAGCATGGGCGATTGAGGATCTTTTGCAGCCGGCAAACGGGGGCAGCCATGAAGAATGACATCTCGCCATCCGCCTTCCGCTCGCTGGCGATGACGGGGGTTCTGGTCGCCATCGTTTTGTCGATGGTGATCCCGATCCCGGCCTCGGTTCTGGATGTCGGTATTGCGATCTCAATCGCCTTTGCGACATTGGTTCTGGTCATGGCCGCGCTGGTTGAAAAGCCAACAGATTTTCAGGCGTTCCCGGTTGTGTTGCTGGTCTCGCTGCTGATCCGCCTGTCGCTGAACGTGTCCTCAACACGGCTGATTCTGACGCAGGGGCATACCGGCAAAGACGCCGCGGGCGAGGTGATCTCGGGCTTTGCGGCCTTTGTTGCCGGCGGGTCGCTGATGGTGGGGCTGACGGTGTTCGGCGTGATTACTGTGGTAAATTTCATGGTCATCACCAAGGGTTCGGGCCGTATGGCCGAGGTGTCGGCACGCTTTGCGCTCGACTCCTTGCCGGGCAAGCAACTGTCCATCGACGCCGATCTCAGCGCCGGGTCCATCACCCATGACGAGGCCAAGCTGCGCCGGGAGAGTGAGCAGAAAGAAATCAGCTTTTTCGGCTCGCTCGACGGTGCATCGAAATTCGTGAAGGGGGATGCGATTGCCGGTCTGGTGATCACGCTGATCAACCTGCTTGTTGGCCTGTCGGTCGGCATTATCGGTCACGGAATGCCCGTCGGTGAGGCCGCTGCGACGTTTTCGCACCTGACCATTGGGGATGGTCTGGTCAGCCAGATCCCGTCGCTGATCACCTCGATGGCGGCGGCGCTGCTGTTGTCGCGTGGTGGCACCACGGATAACACGACCGACCTTCTGACCGGGCAGTTCCTGCAAAGCTGGCAGGCCCCCGCGATTGTTTCCGGCGCCATGGCTGTTTTGTCCGTCGTTCCGGGAATGCCGACGCTGATCTTTCTGGCTTTTGCGGCGGGTTTCGGGGCTATGGCGTGGCGACTGCGGGCTGGCCAGAAAACCACGACTGAGGTGCAGGACAGCACGCCCGAACCTGTGGCGCCGCAACGCAACGAACTGGCCGAGGCGCTGGACACGGACGAGCTGAGCGTCGAGATCGCGTCCGACATGATCCCCGCCGCGATGGACGAGGCCCGCGGTCTGTCCGCGCGTATCACCAGCCTTCGCATGTTCATCGCCCGGCGATACGGGGTGATCCTTCCCGACATTCGGATCACCGACGGCACCGGATTCACGGATGGCCATTATGTCATTCGTGTTAATGGGGTGGTGCGCGGCAAGGGGCAGGTCAGCATCCACAGGCTTTGCGCGCTTGGCGCGCCTGAGGTTCTGGACCGGCTTCAGGGTGAACGCGGCACCGAACCCGTTTACAACAGTCCCGCGTGCTGGATCATGCCTGAAAATCAGGAACAGGCCATGACCGTCGGTGCCACGGTGGTAAAACCCATCGAGGTCCTGTCCACCCACCTGATGGAAATCGCCAAGGCGCACCTGCCTGACTTTATCAACCAATCCGCGTTGATGCGGCTGATCGAAGAACTGAAGACGGTGCCTGACGCCAAGCGCGCCGATCGCCACAAACGGTATTTCGAGGCGATGATCCCCGACAAGGTCAGCCCCGAAACCCTGTTGGCCGTGCTGCGCGCGCTGCTGGAGGAGCAGGTCTCGATCCGCAACCTGCCGCTGATCGTGGACACCCTGGCCGAGTTTCGGCAGCTGGATCAACTGGACGTTCTGGTCGAGATTACCCGCAAACGCCTGCGCGGACAGATCACCCAGCAATTCATGGACCCGGATGGGCGCCTGAATGTCGTCCATCTGCATCCTGCCTGGGAAAGCAAGATGGTGCGCGCCGAGGCCGATGTCGGTTCAGGCGGCGCGCTGACACCCGATCTGGGGGGCGAACTGGCGCAGGCTGTGCGCCGCAGCCTCAGCACGGGCACTGCCGCGACGGCCGAGGCGGTTCTGGCCGTGCCCGATCATCGCCGGCGCAGCATCCGCGCCATGCTGGCAGCCCATGGCGTATCAGTCCCCGTTCTGGGGATGGAGGAAATCGACCCATCGACCACCCTTGAACTGGTGGGTTCGGTCGAGGCGGCATGATGGATTGGTCAACCCTGACCTTGCTGACCGGACCTGCGGGCGAATCGCTTGCGGCGCTGGTCCCCGTGCATCTGCGGCTGCTGGGCTTTTTCCTGACTTTGCCGGCTTTGGGGGAACGCATCCTGACGCCCCGTATCAAGGTCTCGCTGGCCTTGTTGATGACGCCGCTGGTGCATGATGTGCTGCCTGCGGCAGAAGGGACAATTGCCTTGGGGGCGCTGCTTGCCAATCTGATGATCGGGCTGGCCTGCGGGATGTTGGTTCGGCTGCTTGCACTGGCGCTGGACATGGCGACAGCGGCAATTGCGGCGACGGCCTCGCTGTCGCAGATCCTTGGCGCGGTGAACGAGGCTTCGCCGCATCCGATTGGCAACCACCTGCATCTGGCCGGTCTGGCCCTGCTGATGGCGCTTGGGTTTCCGCTTCTGGCCACGGATCTGGTGCTGCGCAGCTTTGAATTGTGGCCTGTCAACGGCTGGCCGTCGGTGCGCGACCTGTCCGAACATGCCGCCTATGTCGTTTCCGGCAGCTTTCAACTGGCGATGCTGATGGCGGCACCGTTCATTCTGGGGGGCTTTTTGTATCAGGCACTTGCGGGTGTGGTGTCCAAGACCATGCCCCAGCTGCCGATTGCGCTGATCGGGGCGCCCGCCTCGATCCTGCTGGCCTTGGTGGCATTGGCGGTGCTGTCGCCCCTGATCCTGCAAAGCTGGGCGGCGGCGGTTTTCGATTTCGGGTTCCCGTAATGTCAGAAGAAAGTGACGACAAGCAATTCGACCCGACCGAGCAGCGACTGCGCAAGGCGCGCGAGGATGGCGACATCCCCCGCTCGATCGAGGTTAATGCGGCACTGTCATATCTTGGCTTTGCGCTTTCATTGCTGGTTCTGCTGCCGGTTCTTTTGCGGGCATGGGTGCCCATGGCGGCGCGGGCACTGGGCGATGGTGACTGGCCGCGGGCCGGGTTCGGGGGGCTTGCGGCATCGGTTGGGGGCTATGCGGCGCTGGCGGTGATGGGGGTGGTCACCATCCCTGCCGTTGTCGTGCTGGTCGGCGTGGTTGCGCAGCGGGGATTTGTGGTTTCCGGCAAGAAGATCAAGCCGGATCTTAACAAGATTAACCCGGTCAAGAACGCCAAGCAGAAATTCGGCAAATCCGGCCTGACCACTTTCGCCATATCGGCCGGCAAGGCCATGATGGTTGGCGTCGGCGGCTGGTTTTTATTCGCGGCGATGCTGCCCTTGCTGGCCGATGCCGGGCTGATGCGTGACCGCCAGTGGACGGCGGCGCTGGGGCTGTTGCTGGGGCGGGTTCTGGCGCTGGCCGTGGCAATTTCAGTGGTCTTCGGGCTGTTGGATTTTCTGGCAAAATGGTATCAGCACCGCCAGAAATTGCGGATGAGCCTGAAGGAAATGCGTGACGAGCATAAGGAATCCGAGGGCGACCCGATGATGAAATCGCATCGCCGTCAAAAAGCCGTCGACATCGCCACCAACAAGATGCTTGAGGATGTGCACAAGGCCGATGTGATCATCGTCAACCCCACCCATTATGCCGTCGCACTGGAATGGAAACGCGGCAGCGGGCGCGCGCCGGTCTGTCTGGCCAAGGGGGTCGACGAAATCGCTGCCCGCATCCGCGAGCGCGCGACCGAACATAACGTGCCGATCTGGTCCGACCCGCCTTGCGCGCGTGCCATTCACGCCAGCGTCGAGATCGGGCAAGAGATTCAGCCAGACCAGTTCCGCGCTGTCGCCGCCGCTATCCGCTTTGCCGAGGCCATGCGAGAGAAGGCGCGGAAAGGATGGTAAAAAAGGCCGACAAGCTGGATGAACTGGCCCGTGTTGCCAACCTGAAGGCCGAACAGGAATTGCGGAAATACGCGGCTTTTCGGGCCAATATGCAGGCGCTGCACCAGCGTCTGGACGGCCTTGGCCAGCAGATCGGCGCGGTTCATGCACAGCCCGCGCCCCAAAATGTCGCCCAATTGCGGGCTGCGGCGGATCAGGCCCATCGTCTGACCCAAAGCCTGTTGCGCGCCGAGGCGGAGCTGGCGCAACTGCAACCCCGTTTCGACGCCATGCGCCAGCAAGCCGCATCTGCCTGGGGCCGGGTCGAGGTGCTGCGCAAACTGGCGGATCAGACCCGTGCGCAGGCCCGCGCCGCGCGGCAACAAAAGGCAAGGGGGTTGGACAGTGGGTAAACGACCTGCTAACGCTGTGGCATCACGACGCATGAGGGACGACATGCTGCACCAGCCCGCACCGATGCAACAGGCACAGGACAGCCGCAAAATCTGGACCGCCGAGGAAGCGCGGGCCATTTTCGACCTGCCATTCATGGACCTGCTGTATCGTGCGCAGACGGTTCACCGGCAGCATTTCGACCCCAATCGCCTGCAAATGAGCCGCCTTTTGTCGATCAAGACCGGTGGCTGCCCCGAAGATTGCAGCTATTGCAGCCAGTCGTCACGCCATGGATCGGGGCTGTCGGCCTCGAAACTGATCGAGGTTCAGCGCGTCATCTCCGAGGCCCGCAAGGCACGGGACGCCGGTGCCACGCGCTATTGCATGGGCGCGGCCTGGCGCAGCCCCAAGGAACGCGACATGGCGCAGGTGATCGCCATGGTCGAGGGCGTCAAGGCGCTGGGGATGGAAACCTGCATGACGCTGGGGATGCTGGACAAGGATCAGGCGAGGCGGCTGAAAGATGCCGGGCTTGATTATTACAACCACAATATCGACACCTCGGAATCGCATTACAGCAATGTGATCACAACCCGCAGCTTTGCCGACCGGCTGGAAACGCTGGCCAATGTCCGTGACAGCGGCATCAAGGTGTGCTCGGGCGGGATCTTGGGGCTGGGCGAGGGGCAGCAGGACCGCGTCGACATGCTGGTGACACTGGCCAACCTGCCCGAACCGCCGGATTCAGTGCCGATCAACATGCTGATCCCGATTGAAGGCACGCCGCTGGCGGATGCCGAACCCGTTGATCCGATTGACTTTGTGCGCACCATCGCCACCGCCCGCATTATGATGCCCACCAGCCATGTGCGGCTGTCGGCTGGCCGCACCGAAATGTCGGACGAAATGCAGGCTATGTGCTTTTTCGCCGGGGCGAACTCGATCTTCGTGGGTGATACGCTGCTGACGGCGGATAACCCCGAGGAGGACGTGGACAGCCAGCTGATGGCGCGTCTGGGGATGCAACCCATGGTCGCGCACGAGCATCTGCCCGAGGATTACGACGAACGCGCCGCGCATCGCGAGGCACTGTTGCAGGCCGATCCCGCCATCCCGATCCTGCGTTAAGACGGCCCCTGCGCCGCCCGTTTCGCGCCCCGAACCCAGCCGGAAAGCGACCGGTCGGGACGCTGATCTGTCCAAGTTCCGGGGCCGAAACCCATGTTTGACCAAGCCGAACGCCTGACCCCGTTCCGCGATCAACTGTCTGTTCTGCAAGGGGAATCCCGCCTGCGCAGCCTGATCGGACGGGATGGGGTCGATTTTGCCTCAAACGATTATCTGGGGCTTGCGGGGGCGCCGCGACTGGCGCAGGCGGTGCGCGCGGCGCTGGACGCGGGGGTTCCGGTCGGGGCCGCCGGGTCGCGCCTGCTGCGCGGCAATGCCGACCTGCACGAGCGTCTGGAAGCCGAAGCCGCCGATTTCTTCGGCGCCGGGGCCGCGCTGGGCTTTGGGGGCGGCTATGTCGCCAATGTCGCCTTTCTGTCCACGGTGCCGCAGCGTGGTGATTTGATCCTGATGGACGCGCTTAGCCATGCCAGCACGCATGAGGGGGCGCGGGCCGGGCGGGCGGATGTGGCGCGTTTCGCGCATGGCGATCCGCAGGCCGCGCAGGATGTGATCACAAAATGGCGGGCCGGGGGTGGCAAGGGCGCGGTCTGGATCTGTGTTGAAAGCCTTTACAGCATGGATGGCGACCGCGCGCCGCTGGACGACCTGGCGGCAATCGCGGATCGCGAGGGGTTTCTGGTGGTGGACGAGGCCCATGCCACCGGCGTTTTCGGCCCCAATGGGCGCGGCCTGTCTCACCATCTTGAGGGGCGTGAAAATGTGATCACGCTGCACACTTTGGGCAAGGCACTTGGCGGTCAGGGTGCGCTGATCTGTGGGGCGCGCGTGTTTCGCGACTTTATGATCAACCGCGCGCGGCCGTTCATTTTTGCCACCGCGCCGTCGCCCCTGATGGCCGCCGCCGGGGTCGAGGCGCTGGCGATCCTGCGCGATCAGCCCGGTTTGCAGGCGCAGCTGGCCGCGCTGGTGGGGCTGTTCGAGGCCGAATTGCGCCGCCGCCTGCCGCAACTGGCGGTCAGCGGCAGCCAGATTCAGCCGCTGATCGTCGGCCAGAACGCGCCCACCATGGCGCTGGCGGCGGGCTTGCAGGCGCGTGGCTTTGACATTCGCGGCGTTCGCCCGCCCACCGTCCCGCAGGGGCAGGCGCGGCTGCGTGTTTCCCTGACCCTGAATGTGTCGGCTGCCGATATTGTGGCGCTGGCCGACGCGCTGGAGGAGCTATGGCCAGATTTGTGATCACAGGCACCGGGACCGAAATTGGCAAGACGGTTTTCGCCGCCGGGCTGACCGGGCTGCTGAAAGCCGATTACTGGAAACCGGTGCAATCGGGGCTGAATGACACCACCGACCCCCCGCGTGAGGGGCTGCCGCGCCCCGGCACCGACGCCCATCGTGTCGCGCTGCTGACGGGCGCGCGGATCTGGCCATCGACCTATGTGCTGAATGAACCGCTGTCGCCGCATCGCGCCGCTGAAATTGACGGCGTGACCATCGACCCCGACCGCCTGACCCCGCCAGACGCCGACCGGCTGGTGATCGAGGGGGCGGGCGGTGTGCTGGTGCCGGTCACGCGGCAGGTGCTTTTTGCCGATCTGTTCGCGCGCTGGGACCTGCCGGTCGTGCTGTGCGCGACCACCGGTCTGGGGACCATCAGCCACACGGTGTCGGCTGTGGAATCGCTGGAAAAACGGGGGGTTAACCTGCACGGGATCGCATTCATCGGAGAGGATAACCCCGACAACATCCGCACCATTGCCGAACTGACCGGCGCGCGGGTTCTGGGCCGCCTGCCGCTGTTGTCGCAGGTTACGCCCGAACGTCTGCGCAGCGCGATGGCCGCGCATTTCAACCTTGGGGATTTCACATGACCGCCGTCTGGTACCCGTTCACCCAGCACGCCACCGAACCGCAGCCGCCTGTGATCACAAAAACCGAGGGCGCCTATCTGCACAGCGCGGACGGGCGCCGCATTCTGGATGCGGTGTCCAGTTGGTGGGTGGTGACGCATGGTCACCGTTACGCGCCGATCATGGCGGCCATTCGCGACACGGCGGAAACGCTGGACCAGATCATTTTCGCCGGTATGACGCATGAACCGGCGGAACAACTGGCGCAGGGGCTGGTCGCGCTGGCCCCGCATGGGCTGGAGCACGTGTTCTTCAGCGACAGCGGATCAACGGCGGTCGAGGTGGCGCTGAAAATGGCGCTGGGGTTCTGGCATCATCAGGGTGCCGCGCGCAGCCGGATCGTGGTGATGGAACACAGCTATCACGGCGACACCATCGGCACCATGAGCGTGGGTGCGCGCGGCGTGTTCAACGCGGCCTATCACCCGCTGATGTTCGGGGTCGACGCGATTCCGCTGCCGCAGGGCGATGGCCAGAATACGCTGGACGCGTTCGAGGTGCTGTGCCGCAGGGGCGATATTGCGGCGCTGATCGTCGAGCCGCTGATCCTTGGTGCGGGCGGGATGCTGATGTATGGGCCGCAGGTGCTGCGTGCCCTGCGCGAAATCTGTGACCGCCACGGTGTGCTGTTGATCGCGGACGAGGTGATGACCGGCTGGGGCCGCACCGGGCGGTTATGGGCCTGTGATCACGCCGGGGTGTCGCCGGATATTTTGTGCACTTCCAAGGGCCTGACCGGCGGCGCGGTGCCGCTGGCGGCGACGCTGGCATCGCGCCCGGTTTTCGATGCGCATTATTCCACCGACCGCGCCAGGACGTTTTTCCATTCCTCAAGCTATACCGCGAACCCGATCGCCTGCGCCGCCGCGCTGGCCAATCTGGGGGTCTGGCGGGACGAGCCGGTTCAGGACCGCATCGACAATCTGGTCGCGATGCAGGCCGAACGGCTGGCGGTGCTGGCCACTGACCCGCGGTTCGAAAACCCGCGCCAGACCGGCACCATTACCGCCATTGACCTGCGGGTCGGGGAGGAGGCTGGCTATCTGGCCGAGGACGGGCCGCGCCTGAAGGCGCATTTCCTGTCGCGCGACCTGCTGATCCGGCCCCTGGGCAGCACCATTTACCTGATGCCGCCCTATTGCGTGACCGGCGATGACCTTGACCGCTGTTATCAGGCCATCACCGATTATCGCCCGGCCTAAAGCCCCATCGAGCGATAGCTGGCGGCAATGCGCCGGATCGCCACGATATAGGCCGCCGTGCGCAGGTCGTTGACGCGGCTGTCATTGTCAGCGACCTCCATCATCTGCTGGAAAGCGGTGCGCATCGTGTCGTCCAGACCCGATCGCACCAGCTCCAGCTCGTCTGCGCCGCGCAGGTATTTCTGCTTGAAATTATCCGACAGCGTCCAGCCAAGGTTGCGGTCGGCGGACAGCCGTTCCAGTTCCTGCACCAGCAGGTTGTGACGGGCCTCTTCCTGACGGCGTTCCATCCGGCCAAAGCTGATATGCGACAGGTTCTTGACCCATTCGAAATAGGACACTGTCACGCCGCCGGCATTGGCATACATATCGGGGATGATGACCACACCGCGCTCGCGCAGCTTGTCATCGGCCTCCGAGGTGATCGGCCCGTTCGCGGCCTCGATGATCAGCCGGGCCTTGATGGCATCGGCGTTATCGGCGTGGATCACCCCTTCGATCGCGGCGGGGATCAGGATGTCGCATTCGGTGGTCAGGGCATCCGCGCCATGCGGCACATACGTGCCACCGGCAAAGTCACGCACCCCGCCGGTTTCGCGCAGATGCAGCGCCAGCGACGGAATGTCGAGGCCGCTTTCAGACACGATGGCACCATCGCGTTCGATCACCGCGGTGATTTTGGCGCCGTCTTCCTGTGACAGGAACAGCGCCGCGTGATAGCCCACATTGCCAAGGCCCTGAATGACGATGCGCTTGCCGTCCAGCGTGCCGTCCAGACCGGCGCGTTTGATCAGCTGGGGGTGGCGGAAGGCCTCGCGCAGGGCGTATTGCACACCGCGCCCGGTTGCCTCGACCCGGCCGGCGATGCCGCCAAATGACAGCGGCTTGCCGGTCACACAGGCGCGCGCGTCAATATCATCCGGGTGCAGCCGCTTATAGGCATCGGCCATCCACGCCATTTCACGCTCGCCCGTGCCCATATCGGGGGCGGGCACGTTTTGCGATGGCGAGATCAGGTTGCGGCGCGACAGCTCATAGGTAAAGCGCCGGGTGATCCGCTCCAGCTCGTCCTCGTCCCATTCGCGGGGGTTGATGCGCAGCCCGCCCTTGGACCCGCCAAAAGGCAGCTCCACCAGCGCGCATTTATAGGTCATCAGGGCGGCCAGCGCCTCGACCTCGTCCTGGTTGACGCTGGGGGCATAGCGGATGCCGCCCTTGACCGGTTCGTTATGTTCCGAATGGACCGAGCGATAGCCGGTAAAGGTGTGGATCGCCCCGCGCAACCGCACCCCGAAGCGCACGGTATAGGTGGCGTTGCAGACGCGGATCTTTTCCTCAAGCCCGGGGTCCAGATCCATCAGGCTGGCGGCGTGGCTGAACATCCGGTCGACAGAGGCGCGGAAGGAATTTTGCAGGTCAGACATGGATTAACCCTGTTTTCAAGACACTGCCCTGACGTTCGCGCCGCTGCGTCACCGAGGCAAGCCGAAAACCGCCAGCCGGACACGGTAATCGGATAACGTTCTTGAAAGACTGTGACAGTTTCTTAGCATTTGCCTATTCCATCAGGTGCATTACCGCGATAAGTCCGTTTTGCCGAGGTGCATTTCTGGCGCGTTCGCCGGTAAGAAGGAGGTCCAGATGAAGACGGAACCGCGCGTGACCCGTGGCCGCAAGTTCAACCAGGTGCTTGACGGTGCGCGCACCGTGTTCCTGCGCGACGGTTTTGAAGGCGCCAGCGTCGATGACATCGCGCGCGAGGCCGGGGTGTCGAAGGCGACGCTTTACAGCTATTTCCCCGACAAGCGGCTGATGTTCGCCGAGGTGTTCCGCGCCGAATTACAGCGCGAAAGCAGCATGGCGCGCGGTCTGGTCGATATCGAACTGCCCGCCGCGCAGGTGCTGCCCTTTATCGTGCAACTGATCGCGGCGCATCTGGTCGGCGATTTCGGCGTCCGGGCCTTCCGTCTGTCCGTGGCCGAGGCCGAGCGTTTCCCCGCGCTGGCGGCGGAATATTACGAAACCGGCCCGGTTTTGTTGCGCAACATGCTGTGTGAATACCTGACCAAGGCGGTCGGGCGCGGGGAATTGCAGATCGACGATCTGGAACTGGCCGCCGATCAACTGATCGAGCTGTCCAGCGCCAGCATTCATGACCGCGCCATGATGTTGGGACCGGCATCCGTCGACGAGGCCCATCTGCGCCGCACTGTCGATGGCGCGGTGCGGGTGTTCATGGCCGCCTATGGCGTCCGCCCCGCCGATGCAGCGTCGTGATGGCGGGGCCGCGCGGGGAAAGGTGCTTCTCAACCCGGGTCGGTTTCGCTATAGATTCCCCCGAGGAAAAGCCAATCAACCCAGCGACGGAACCGAAATGAAGATCAAGCTGATCTGCTGTCTTGCCGGTGCGGCCCTTGTGACCGCCTGCGCGCCCGCCCCCATGCCCCAGCCCGAACCGGTGGTGATGCCGGTCGTGACGCCGGTGACCCCGGTTGGCGTTGCCGGGCTTCAGGAACGCGAACCCGATGCCTGCCACGCCAAGGACTATACCGCGGCGCTGGGTCAGCCGGGCAGCGTGATCCCGACGCTGGGGATCACCCGCGAATACCGCGTGGTCGAATATCGCGGGATCGAGCCGCAGGAATATGACGCGCTGCGCATCGTGTTCCGTCTGGATGCGGCGGGCAACATCTATAACATCGACTGCGGCTGATGGGGCGGCTGGCGATCATGCTGGCGGCGCTGGCCGGGCTTGCGGCCTGCCAGCCCGTGCCGCCGCAGGGCGCGCAGCGTCCCTCGGAATCGGATGCCTGCGGTGCGTCGCGGTTTCAGGTGCTGCTGGGCCAGCCCGAGGCCGCGCTGCGGGCGATGGTGCTGCCGGACCCGCATCGCGTCATTCCCCATGGGGCGGCGGTGACGATGGACTATAACCCGTCGCGGCTGAATATCGAACTGGACAAGGCCAGACGGGTGGCGCGGATCTCGTGCTACTGACGTGGCTTCCGGGTCGGGCGGTTTGGGATTGCCCGCCCGGCATCCGGGGCGCATTCTGGTCGGCATGAGCCGCGCCGAATTTTCCCTTCCCGACCCCGACCGCGTCACCTTTGACCGCGCTGAATTGGCGGTGATCCTGTCGCTTTACGGGCGCATGGTCGCAGCGGGGGAATGGCGCGATTACGGCATGTCCTTCCTGCGTGACGTGGCCGTGTTCAGCGTCTTCCGGCGCGCGGCGGAATACCCGCTTTACCGCATCGAAAAGCGTCCCCGGCTGCGCAATGCACAGGGCCAATATGCGGTGATCGGCATGGATGGCCGCAACCTGCGCCGCGGCCATGACCTGAAAACCGTGCTGCGGGTGCTGGAAAGCAAGCTGATCCGCAGTGTCGATCGCGGGATTTGACGAAATCTTAACCCCTGATGGTCCATGATCGCCCCGAAAGGGGGTGATCAGGTGATTCGATGTCTGTTCGGGCTGGGTCTATTCGGGCTGGGTCTGGCCGTCTGGCTTGACCTTGTCGGCAATGCCTTTGGCAAACGCATCCAGACGCGCCCGCGCGCCGGTCTGGGTGTTGACGACACCGGCCACGCAGGCCTCGGCATAGGCGGCGTCCAGCGCCGACATGTTCTGCATATGGCTGATGGCCGAACAGATGGCGAAATTGGTCAGCGGCAGGTTACGCGCCGCCTGCTGGGCCAGTTCGCGCGCCTTGGCCTCGGAATCCTCGACCATGTATTGCGCCAGCCCGACATCCACCGCCTCCTGTCCGCGATACAGGCGGCCGGTCAGCATCATGTCGATCATTCGCGACTTGCCGATCAGGTCGGCCACCCGGATCGTGGCCCCCCCGCCGGTGAACAGGCCGCGCTGTCCCTCGGGCAGGCCGAAATAGGTGTCGCGGTCCATCACCCGGATATGCGCGGCGCTGGCCAGTTCCAGCCCGCCGCCGACCACCGCGCCTTTCAGCGCGGCGATGACCGGCACGCCGCCATATTCCATCTTGTTGAACGCCTCGTGCCAGCGCAGGCAAAGCTGCCAGAAATCTTCGGGGCGGCGGTCGGCGTGGTAATGTTCGACAAGGTCCAGCCCGGCACAGAAATGCGGCCCCTCGGACCGCAAAATCGCGGCGCGGGCCTGAATGCGGGGCAGGGTGGCAAAGACCTCGATCAGCTCTTCGATGGTGTTGGCATCCAGCGCGTTGCGCTTGGTGGGGCGGTTCAGCGTCACCGTGGCGATGCCGTCCTCGTCCAGATCGACGCGCAGGTTGTCCAGACGCAATTCCTGTATCTTCTTCATGCGTTATCCTTTCTCGATCCAATAGATGACCATGGGGACGCTCAGCAGGCTGATGGCGGTCGAAAACAGGATCGCCGTCGATGTGCGCTGAACGCCGGTGCCGAAATATTCCGCCAGCATATAGACATTGCCCGCCACCGGCAGGGCCGCCGCGACGACCATGACGCCTGCGGAAAACCGGTCAACACCGAACAGGCCAAAGGCCATGACGGCGATCAGCAGCGGGTGCAGCACCAGCTTTGCAAAGGTCAGCCACAGGGCCGGGCCGGGCCGGTCCACCCGCCGCAGCGCCAGCGAAGCCCCGATGGCGAACAGCGCCCCCGGCGTCGCGGCCCCGCCAAGCAGACCCAGAAAATCGTTCAGGGGCGCGGGCATCGGCAGGCCGCTGCCGCCCCAGGCCAGCCCCGCCGCCATCGACACGATCATCGGGTTGGCGACGATGCCGCGAATAATCGGCATCAGGCTGCGCCGGTTCAGGCGGCCATGGCGGGCGGCGGTCATGATCACCGTGATCAGCGTGGAATAGACCACCATATCCAGCGCCAGCACCATCAGCACCGGTGCCGCTGCGGCCGGGCCAAGCAGGGTGACCAGCATCGGCACCCCCAGAAAGCCGGTATTGCCGGTCATGCAGCATTGGGCCTCCATCGCGGCGTCGGGCAGGGACAGGCCACGCATCCGTGCCACCGCCATGCCGACCGCCCACAGCAGGGTCGACCCCGCCAGCCACGCCGCGACAAATCGGGGGTCGAACAGTTCCGCGACCTCAAGCGTGGCGGAAAAGCGAAACAACATGGCCGACAGGGCGAAATAGAACACAAACCGCGTCAGCCAACTGGTTGCGATGGCCGGAAACGCCCCGCGCCAACCCGCCAGCCAGCCAAGGCCCACAACGGCAAAGAACGGCAAGGTCTTGAAAAAGACCTCAGGCATCGGCGTGCCCGTCATGGTCCGGATACATGCCGCGCCCCCTTCCCCCAACAGTCACAGCCGGGGCAAGGTGGCACCGGATGCCGCCGGTTGCAAGCGCCCTCAGCCGCCCTTGCGCAGCAGGAAATGCCGGGCGTCGTTTTCTTCGGTGACTGTCAGCAGGGTGTGCCCGGCCTCGGCGCAGAAATGCGGCAGGTCGATCACCGCCGCCGGATCGGTGGCGATCAGCAGCAGGGTCTGGCCATTGGACATGGATTGCAAAGCCTTGCGCGCCCGCAGCACCGGCAGCGGGCACAACAGGCCGCTGGCATCCATGACCCGGTCGGCAGGTGGGTATGGGGTGTCGGAGGCGGGCATCACGGGGTGCTCATGCTTTGGGTTGCCGTTTCAGGACGGCGGCGCGGCACCAGTCGGCCAGCGCGTCCGGCGCGACCTCTTGCGCCAGATCGCCGGCGAAGGCCAGAAATGCGTCGCGATGGTCTTGCGGCACTGACAGCAACACCGGCAGGTCATGTTCCAGCGCAACCGCGATGGTGCTGCGAAAGCCGCGGCCCAGTGCCTCTTGCTTGCCGAATTTCGACACGATCACCAGATCGGCACCGCGCGCAATCCGGGCCTCGACCGCCGCCGCGGCGCGTTCCAGCCCTTCGGCATCCAGCCGGCAAGACGCCGCCCCGGACCCCAGATCCTGGGAAATGCGCACCACCTCGGGCTGGCCCAACAGCCGCAGGTCCATATCGCAATGGCAATCGCCCCCCGGCCCCAGATTGGACTGGACGGCCCCGGCCAGCCGCATTTCGGGTGCCAGCCGGTCGGCCAGCGCCGCTAGAATGCGGTCGGCATCGCCCTGTCCGGCGCGGCGATTCAGCGTAAAGAAACCCAGCATACCCATTCCATCCTTCGCCGCCAACATACGCCGCCGGGGGGGTGACGCAAGGCACAGATCGGCCAATTTCCGCAACCCCGGTCATTTGGCAGGGAACGGATTGACGGATGCGGCGTTATGGCGCTGACCGCGGTGATCCCGCGACCAACCATTTCTGAAGGAGCCGGCCATGTCCGATCACAACACCGACCCCAACCGCGGCCAAGTCAACCGCACCACCGTCAACGCGCCTTCGGCCAGCAACGGCAACCCGATTGTCTGGGTGGTGATCGCGCTGTTGGTCGTGGCCGCGCTGGCGTGGTATTTCATGGCCGGCGGCGACGCCACCACCACCACTGTGACCGAAGGTGACAGCGTGACCGTCACGACCGAAACCCCGGACGCGACCGGCGGCACCGACACCACCTCGACCACCGTGACCACGGAAGAGCCCGCCATCACGGTCGAGGAAACCGCGCCCGAGGCCCCCGCCGCCCCGGCGCCCGAGGCCCCGGCCCCCGCGAACTGATCGCGTTTCGGCGCGCGTGGCGTGGCGCCCCCGCAGGCGCCCGCCCATGCGGCCACCACGCCCTGCCATCCGGTGGGGCGTTTTTTACATACCCAACCGGCCCGCACCGGGTTTTCGGCGGCGCCGCACCGGTTGGTGCTTGTTCGCCGGGCTGGCCCCGCGCTATGGCTGGGGCATGACACAGACATCCCCCGACCCCCAGTCCCACCCCGATTGCGCCCCCGATTACGACGGCCTTGCCGCGCGCCTGTCCGCACTGACCGCGGGCGAGCAGGACGAGGTCGCGCTGATGGCCACGCTGGCCTGCGAGATTCACCATTTCGACGACCGCTTTGACTGGACCGGCTTTTACCGCGTCACCGCGCCGGAACTGCTGAAGATCGGGCCGTATCAGGGCGGGCATGGCTGTCTGGTCATCCCGTTTTCCCGTGGCGTTTGCGGCGCTGCGGCGCGGACGGGCCAGACGCAACTGGTGGCTGATGTCGACGCCTTCCCCGGCCATATTGCCTGCGCCAGCAGCACCCGTTCCGAGCTGGTGATTCCGGTGTTCACCGGCAGCGGGCGACTGATCGGCGTGCTGGATATCGACAGCAACCAGCCCGATGCCTTTACCACACAGGACGCGACCCGCCTGAAGGGAATTCTCGATGCCTGCTTTGCCGCGCTGTAAAATGACGGGCGGTTGCCTGTGCAGTGCGGTGCGCTTTACGGCGCGGCTGGTGGCCGACGACTTGCAGGCCTGCCATTGCGGTCAGTGCCGTCGCTGGTCGGGCTATGTCTGGGCCGGGATCAGCGCGCAGCTCAGCATCGGTCGCGGCGACGGGCTGCGCTGGTTCCGATCGTCCGACCACGCGCGGCGCGGGTTTTGCGGCCAATGCGGATCGTCCTTGTTCTGGCAGCAGGACGGCGCCAGCGTGACAGAAATTGCCGCCGGGGCTTTTGACCACCCGGACGCGTTGCGTCTGGTCGGGCATATCCATACCGCTGGCCGCCCGGCCCATGACCAGATCACCGACGGCCTGCCGCAATACCCCGCCGGGGCGCCGCAATGACCCCGGACAAGCTGACCCCCGCCGCGCAATTGCCAGCCCTTTTCGCGGGCGGAGTGGTGCGGATATGAACAGCTTCACCTATGCCCCGCCCGCCGATCCGCCGGTGATCATCCATGCCGATCATCAGGTGCTGGTGGTTGATAAACCGTCAGGCCTGCTGTCGGTGCCGGGCCGGGGCGCGGACAAGGCCGACTGCCTGATCGAACGCCTGCGCGGGGCCTTCCCGACCGTGCTGCTGGTGCATCGGCTGGATCTGGATACCTCGGGCGTGATGGTCTTTGCGCTGACCCCCCACGCCCAACGCCACCTGTCCAAACAGTTCGAGGAGCGGCGGACGAAAAAAACCTATGTCGCGCGGGTCGCCGGGCGGCTTCAGCCCAAAACCGGCCGCGTCGACCTGCCGCTGATCGTCGACTGGCCCAACCGGCCCCGGCAAAAGGTCGACCACGAACAGGGCCGCCCGGCCCAGACCGACTGGCGGGTAATGCGCGCCAGCGATGCCGAAACCCGTGTGCGGCTGATGCCGGTGACGGGCCGCAGCCACCAGCTGCGCGTGCATATGGCGCAAACCGGGCATCCGATCCTTGGCGATCCGCTTTATGCCAGCGGTGCGGCGCGCGATGACCACCCACGGCTGATGCTGCATGCCGAAAGCCTGCGGTTCAAACACCCTGAAAGCGGGGTGCAGATGAGTTTTTCCGCGCCGGTGCCGTTCTGAAACCGGGTCAGGCGCCGCGCGCCTCGGCCCGCAACAGCACCATCGAGGCGGCAAGGATCATCGCGGTCCCCAGCCACATGCTGCCCTGCGGCAAAAACCCAAAGACCAGCCACCCCAGACCGATATTCAGGGGCAGCTTAAGGTGGTCGAAAGGCTGCAAATAGGCCGCATCCGCCGCCGCATAGGCCCGCACGATCAGGTATTGCGCCGCTGCCGTCAGGATGCCCGCCAGCGCAATCAGGGGCAGGGCGTGCTGGCTGACCGCCCATCCCGACCCCGCCGCCAGCACCGCATTGACCGGCGTCAGCCCGATCAGCAGATACAGCGTCAGGGTCTCGGCGCTTTCGGTATGGGTCATCCGCTTGGTCAGCAAACTGACCGAGGCCCACAAAACCGCCGCCCCGACCGGATAAAGCGCGGCCAGCGTGAAAGCATCGGACCAGGGCGCCAGAATGACCGCGCCGCCGGCAAAACCCGCCAGCACCGCCGCCCATCGCAGCGGCGTCACCTGTTCCCCCAGCAACAGCCCGGCCCCCAGCGTCACGAAAAACGGCGACAGCAGGATCAGCGCGATGGCCTGCCAGATCGGCACATGCGCCAGACCCAGCGTCCACAGCATGATCCCCCCCGCCGACAGGGCCACCCGCAGGATATGCGCGCCCACCGCCCCGGTCGCCACCGTCAGCCGCAGATTATGCGCGATCCATGGCAGGAAGAACACCGCCGCCACAAGGTATTGCCAGAATGCCGCCGCAGGGGCCGCCACGCCCATCTTCATCGTCGCGGCCTGAATCAGCGTGTTGACCAGCGCAAAACACACCCCCGCCAGCACCATCATGGCGGCACCGGTCACGGCAGGGCGCGGGGTCAGGGGCAGGTTCACATCGGTCATCGCATCGCCTTTCGCAGCGGCCATTGGCCTTTCGTACAGGGACGGACGACCACAGCCGCGCGGGCGGACCGCACGGGTATGGCGCATTCTCTCTCATCCAGACTGTGACTGTCGGCCCCGGAATTACACCGGATCTGCTGACCCCTTCGGGTGCGAAGGGCGCTCGCGGGCTGTGACCGCCGGTGGGGAATTTCACCCCGCCCCGAGAATATCCCCCAGTTACGCAGCCCCGCGCCACCCGTCAACGGGCTTCTTCGTTGTCCAAATACCCACACGGCCTTTCCCTTGGCGCGGCCTTGCCCTAGGCTCGCGCGCGATCGGACAAAGGGGGACCGCAATGACACATCTGTGGGTAAGGGCCGAAAGCCGCCCGAACGAGGACCGTGTGGGCATTACCCCCGACGGTGCGCGCCAGCTGATCGCCAAAGGCTTTACCGTCACGGTCGAGGACAGCCCCCACCGCGTCATCCCCACCGACGCCTATCGTCAGGCCGGGGCCAGCATCGCCCCGCAGGGTGGCTGGCCCGACGCGCCGGATGACGCGATTATCTTCGGTCTCAAGGAACTGCCCCAGGATGGCAGCCCCCTGCGCCACCGCCACATCATGTTCGGCCATGCCTTCAAGGGCCAGCCGGCGGGCCGCATCCTGCTGGACCGGTTCCGCGCCGGCGGCGGGGTGCTGCTGGATCTGGAATATCTGACCGATGCCGATGGCCGCCGTCTGGCCGCCTTTGGCTATTGGGCCGGGTTCGTCGGCGCGGCGGTGTCGCTGAAGGCATGGGCGGCGCAACAGCGCGGCAGCATCTGCGGGCCGGTGCATGTCTATGCCTCGCAACAGGCGCTGACCGATGAATTGCGCGCCGATCTGGATGCCACCAACGCCCCCCGCCCGCGCGCCATTGTCATTGGCGCCAGGGGCCGGGTCGGGCGCGGCGCCACCGACCTGTGTCACGCCATGGGCATGTCGGTGACGCAATGGGATATGGCCGAAACCGCCTCGGGCGGGCCGTTCCCGCAGGTGCTGGAACATCAGGTATTTATCAACGCCATTCTGGCCACGCCCGGTGCGCCGGTTTTCGTCCCCGCCGATGCGGTCAATCCGGGCCGGGCGCTGACGGTGATTGGCGATGTGGCCTGCGACCCGACCAGCGATTTTTCCCCGGTCAAGGTCTATGACCGCAGCACGACATGGGACCAGCCGGTGCTGCGGGTGGCCGATCAGCCGCCGCTGGACGTGATGGCGATCGACAACCTGCCTTCGATGCTGCCGCTCGAGGCTTCGCAGGATTATGCCGAACAGCTGTTGCCCGTGCTGGCACAGCTGGACGGCGATGCCGATGGCGTCTGGGCGCGCGCCGAAACCACTTTCCGAAACCACCTGAACGAGGTCTGACATGACGATTCACTGGGTTGGCACCGGCCTGTCCGCCATTCCCGGCCTGCGCCGCCTGCTGACGGCGGGCGCGCCGGTCGCGGTCTGGAACCGCACCGTCGACAAGGCGCGTGACGCCGTGGGCGATCTGACCGACGACATCCGCGCCTACAGCCCCGATGCGCTGGCCGCTGCGGTGGCGGCGGGCGATGTCGTCGTCTCGATGCTGCCCGCCGATCAGCATGTCGCGCTGGCCCGGCTGTGCATCGACAAGGGCGCGCATTTCGTCAGTTCGTCCTATATCGCCCCCGAGATGCGGGCGCTGGATGACGCCGCCCGCGCCGCTGGCGTGTCACTGGTGAACGAGGTCGGGCTGGACCCCGGCATCGACCACCTGATGGCGCATGATCTGGTGGCCGATTACAAACTGGCGGCGCAGGATGGCGATCAGGTTTACTTTACCTCTTACTGCGGCGGCATTCCGAAATACCCCAACCCGTTCCGCTATAAATTCAGCTGGTCGCCGCTTGGCGTGCTGCGCGCGCTGCGTTCGCCCTCGCGTTCGGTCCGCGACGGGGCCACGCGCGACGTGGACCGGCCATGGAACGCCATCGACCCCTATGACGCGCCGCTGCCGACGCCCGAACGGTTCGAGGTCTATCCCAACCGCGATTCCCTTCCCTTCATCGACCAATACGGCTTTGACCCCGCCTGGCAGGTGCAGGATTTCGTGCGCGGCACCATCCGCCTGAAAGGCTGGTCCGAGGCATGGGCGCAGGTCTTTGCCGAGGTCGAAACCCTGCATGGCGAGGCCGGCGAAACCCGCCTGCGCCAGATGGCCGACCAGTTCTGGCGCGACAATGCCTATGACGAGGCCGAGCCTGACCGCGTGGTCCTGTGCGTGGCCCTGCGGGCCGATCGCGACGGTGACACGGTCTGGCACAAGGAATGGGTGCTGGATGCGCATGGCACGGCACAGGGCACGGCGATGGCCCAGCTTGTGTCGGTCCCGGTAGCGCTGGCGGTGCAGGCGGTGCTGGACGGTCGCATCGCGCCGGGGGTCCACGCCGCCCCCCACGACCCCGTTCTGGTCGGGGACTGGCTGGTCGAGGTCGGCCAGATCGCCCAGCACATGGCCAAGGTCGACCACCTTGCGCGCGACGGTGACCGGATCAGCCTGTGATCACACCCGCCCGCGTGGCATGAAACAGCGGCGCCCCGACCCCGGTGCGCCGCTTCTTCGTTGTTCAAATACCCAAAACGCGGCCCCGCCGCCAGCGCGATGGTCAGGCCGGGCGCAGGATGTCATCCTCGGCATCCTCGGGGGACAGGCCAAGCGCGTCCATCCCGGCCTCAAGGTAATCGGCCAGTTGCGGTTCACCCATCAGGTAATCCTCGGTCGGGGTCGATTTCTCGGATTTGGCGGTGTCGATGGCCTCGGCCAGATCTTCGGGGGCAAAGGTATCGCGCCCGATCCACATCACCGCGACAAGGCTGGCCTGTTCGTCGTCGTTCAGGTTCTCGATGAAATCGTGCAATTCGGTCCGGGTGCCGTCGCCACGCCGGTGCCCGCTATGGGCCCAGGCATTCACGCCGCTGTCATATTCGCGGGCGCGGATGATGATGTGGGCGATTTTGTCGGGACTGATTTCCAGCATTGGCCTGCACCTTATCGTTTCACCGCATCATGCGGTTTGCGCGGCCAAGGTCAATCCTTGCGGCCGAACAGGCGCTCAATATCTGACAGGTTCAGCTTGACCCATGTCGGGCGCCCGTGGTTGCACTGGCCGGATTTCGGCGTGCGCTCCATCTCGCGCAGCAGGGCGTTCATTTCCTCGGCGGTCATGCGCCGCCCCGACCGGACCGAGCCGTGACAGGCCATGGATGACAGCACCGCATCCACCCGCGCCCGCAGGCGGTCGGACCGGCCCTGATCGGCCAGATCGTCCAGAATATCGCGGATCAGCGCCCCGGCATCCAGTTTGGTTAACAGCGCCGGGGTTTCGCGCACGGCCACGGCGCCGCCGCCAAAGGCCTCGACCACCAGCCCCAGCTCGGCCAGCTCGGGGGCGATTTCCATGATCTGCGCGGCCTCGGCCTCGGACAGATCGACGATCTCGGGGATCAGCAGCGCCTGCGAGGTGATGCCATGTTCCGCCGCCAGCGCCTTGAGCCGTTCGTAAACCAGCCGTTCATGCGCGGCGTGCTGATCGACAATGACCATGCCGTCGCGGGTTTGCGCGATGATATAGTTTTCGTGGATCTGCGCGCGCGCCGCCCCCAGCGGGGCATCCGGGTCGGTGGCGGTGTCGGCGGGCATTTCCGACCGCGCCGAAGGGGCCTCGGCAAAGCCGGCCATCTGGGGCGCGACCTGCGGGGCCTGCGCGGCAAGGCTGGCCTGAAGTGCAGAAAAGGACGGGCGCGGCGCGTAATCGGCCTGATACGCCCGATAGGCCGGGTGCGGCGCGGGCTGGTGCGGCTGGGGGGTGGCGGGTTCGGGGCGAAAGGCCGCCAGCGTCGCCTGACCCACCGTGGTCGAGGCCCGGTGCCCCGCCCCCGCCAGCGCATGGCGCAGCGCGCTGACCATCAGCCCGCGCGCGGCGGTGGGGTCGCGAAAGCGGACCTCGGCCTTGGCGGGGTGGACATTGACATCGACCAGATGCGGGTCGCAGCTGACAAACAGCACCGCCGCCGGGTGGCGGCCACTGGCCAGCACATCCATGTAACCCGCCCGCAGCGCGCCGATCAGCGTCTTGTCGCGCACCGGGCGGTCATTGACGAACAGGTGCTGTGCCACCGCCGCTCCGCGCGAATAGGTCGGCAGCGCGGCAAACCCGGTCAGCCGCAGCCCGTCGCGTTCGGCGTCGATGCGCAGCGCGTTGTCGATGAAATCGCGCCCCATCACCCGCGCCAGCCGGGCGTGCAGCGCATCGAACAGATCGCCCTGTTCGGGGTCGGCGCGAAACAGCACCCGCCCCGATTCGGTGTCGGTCAGGGTAAAGCCGACCCCCGGTTCGGCCATCGCCAGGCGGCGGATGACATCGGCAATCGCCTGGGTTTCGGCGCGGTCGGTGCGCATGAATTTCAGCCGCGCGGGGGTGGCAAAGAACAGATCGCGCAGATCGACCACGGTGCCGGTATTGCCGCCTGCCGGGGTGACGGGGGCGATGCGGCCGCCCTCGACCGCGATGCGCGCGCCGTCATGGCCCGGCGCGCGGCTGGTGATGGTCAGCCGCCCCACCGCGCCAAGGCTGGGCAGGGCCTCGCCGCGAAAGCCGAAGCTGCGGATATTCAGCAGGTCCGAGCCGTCGATCTTGGACGTCGCGTGCCGCGCCAGCGCCAGCGGCAGGTCGGCGGCGGTCATGCCGCAGCCATCATCGGTGACGCGGATCAGCTTTTTGCCGCCCTGCGCAATGTCGACCGAAATCCGCGATGCCCCCGCGTCCAGCGCGTTTTCGACCAGCTCCTTGACCGCCGATGCGGGGCGTTCGACGACCTCGCCCGCCGCGATGCGGTTGGCTGCGGTGTCGTCAAGCTGGCGGATAACGGGGCGCATATTGGGGGTATGTTGGTTCATCTTACAAGATTTAGCAAATTCCACGCCCCCCGCCAATCGCCTGTGTGCCGGGGGGTGTGCTGTGTCGGAACTTTTCCGCGCGCCCGGCGCTGTGTTGGCACAGGGGCGGTGTTCGCCCAAGGAGGTTTACAATGAAAATGGTAACGATTGCGACGATTTCCGCTGCGGTTCTGGCGCTGGCGGCCTGTGGTGACAATGCGGGCGAACGCGCCCTGACCGGCGGCACCGCCGGCGCGGTGGCGGCGGGTCCGGTGGGCGCGGTGGTTGGCGGCACGCTGGGGGCCACTGGCGCGGTTCAGGTCCGGTAACCGCCACCAGCGCCCCCCGCGGGGCCCTGCACCACCTGACAGCCGACGCATATGCGCGCGTGGCGGTCAGGACGGCGCGCAGCCTTTGGGGCCGCGCGCCCTTTTTTCATGGCGCCTTGCTGTCGCTGTCCGGTTTTGACGGATCGGCCGGCGTCACGCCTTCGGGTCGGCCCACCAGCACGAAACGCAACTGGTCGGGATGCAGCATCCGCCTGGCGACGCGGGCGACATCCTGTGAGGTGACGGCTTCGATGCGGGAATTGCGGGTGTTGATGTAATCAGCAGGCTGGCCCATCAGCTGCATCCCCGCCAGAATGCCCGCGATCTTGCGGTTGCCATCGAAACGCAGCGCATATTCGCCGGTCAGATAGGTCTTGGCCTCGGTCAGTTCGGTGTCGGACACGCCATCGGCCATGCGGCCCCAGTTCTGGCGCACCAGATCGACCGCCTGCGCCACCTTGTCATTGGCGCTGGCCATGCCGCCCTGCCACAGATCGCCAAGCACCATGGTCGACAGGCCGGTATAGACGCCATAGGTCAGCCCGCGCTTTTCGCGGATCTCGTCCATCAGGCGGCTGGAAAACCCGCCGCCGCCAAGAATGTGGTTGGCGACATAGGCGGCAAAGAAATCGGGGTCGTCCATCGGCAGGCCGGGTTGGGCAAAGCCGACCACGGTTTGCGGGCTGTCCCAGTCGATCACCGTCACCCCGCCAGTGGCCCGGTATTCCGGGCGGTCGGGCAGCGGCGCGGTGCCGGTTTCGGGCAGATCGCCCAGAATGCGGTCCAGCAACGCCCCAAGCTGATCGGGGGTAATATCGCCCGAGGCCCCAACCACCACCCGGTCACGCGCCAGCACCCGGTTCTTGGCCGCGATCAGGTCGTCGCGGGTCAGCGCGGCCACCGATTCGGCGGTGCCGTTCAGGCTGGTGCCATAGGGGGTGTCGCCCCAGACCTGACGCGCCATTTCCTTGGCGGCGATGGCCTCGGGGTCGGTGGCCTCGGCGCGGATGACGGCCTGAACCTGCGCGCGCACGCGGTCGATGGCATCGGCGTCAAAGCGCGGTTCGGTCAGCGCCGCGCGCAACAGGTCGGCGGCGGCGTCGCGGTTTTCAGTCAGTGCCTGCGCGGTGATCACCACCGCGTCATCCCCGGCGTCAAACCCCGCCGATGCCCCCAGCCGTTCCGCCGCCTGCGCAAAGGCGGTGGCGTCCATGTCACCGGCGCCTTCCTCAAGCAGCGCGGTCATCAGGTTCACCGCCCCGCGTTGCCCCGGCTGGTCCAGCGAGGCACCGCCCCTGAACATGATCGTCAGCGCGGTAAAGGGGATCGAATGATCCTGTGACAGCCACGCCCTGACCCCCTTGGGCGAGGTGACCTGCTGAACCTCGACCGCGTGGGCGGGCAGGGCCAGCAACAGCAACAGAACGGTCAGCAGGCGTTTCATTGGGTCACCTTGGGTTGCAGCATCGCATTTGCATCGGGGGCGGGGCCGTGCGGGGCGCCATCCCCTTCGGGATACAGCCATCCGGTCACGCTGGCCTTGCTGGTCAGCAGGTCGCGCGCGGCAGCGCGGATGTCATCGGGTGTCACCGCCGCCAGCAGCTCGGGCCAGTCATTGACGTCCTGCACCGTCAGCCCGATCGCCAGCCCCTGACCGTAATCATAGGCCCGGCCATGCGCCGAATCGCGGGCATAGACCTGTGCCGCGCGGATCTGGGTTTTCACCCGGTCCAGCTGTTCCGGGTCGGGGCCGTCCTTCAGAAAATCGCGCAGGGCTGTGTCCAGCGCGGCCTCGGCCTGTTCGGGGGTGGTTTGCGGGGTCGGCACCAGCGACAGGCTGAAGGTCGTCGGGTCCACCGACAGCCCGTCATAGCCCGCCCCGACCGAAACCGCCTTGCCGGTCAGCATCAGCTTTTGCCCCAGAACCGAGGTCTGCGCCGAGCCACCCAGCAATTCGGCCAGAATGGTCAGCGCCGCGGCGTGTTTCTGGTCGCCCGCATTGCGTTCCGGGGCCAGAATACTGCGGATCATCACCGGCTGTGCGACGCGGGCATCGCGCATCTGCATCCGGCGCGGGCTGTGTTGTGCGGGTTCCTGCGGGCGGGCCGCGCGGGTGGCACCGGGTTTGGCGGGGATGGGACCGTAATATTGCTGTGCCAGTGCCCTGACCTGATCCGGGGTCACGTCGCCAGCCACGATCAGCACCGCGTTATTGGGGGCATAATGGCGGTCATACCATTCCAGCGCATCATCGCGGGTCAGGCCCTCCATCTCGGCGCGCCAGCCGATAATGGGGTGGCGATAGGGGTGGTTGTAAAACTGGACCGCGTCGCGTTCCTCGGCGAACAGGGCGGCGGGGTTGGAATCGACCCGTTGCGCGCGTTCTTCCAAAATCACCTGACGTTCGGTTTTCCAGTCATCGGGGCTGATGCGCAGATTGGCCATGCGGTCGGCCTCCATCTGCATGACCAGCGGAAGGCGGTCGGCGGCGATACGCTGGAAATAGGCGGTGAAATCATAGCTGGTAAAGGCGTTGTCCATGCCGCCATTGGCGGTCACGGTTCTGGACAGTTCGCCCGGTGCCATGGTTTCGGTGCCTTTGAACATCAGATGTTCCAGATAATGCGCGATCCCCGATTTGCCGGGCCGTTCATCGGCGGACCCGATCTTGTACCACACCATCTGGACCACGACCGGGGCGCGGTGATCCTCGATCACCACGGCTTCCAGCCCGTTGGGCAGGGTGAAATGGCTGATGCCCTGCGGCATCGGCCCGGCCTGCGGGGCCGTGTCCGGCTTGGGGGCCGGTGCCGGTGCGTCGGCTGGCTGTGCCCACAGCGGCGCGGGAAGGGACAAGGCCGCCGTCAGCGCAAGCGCGGCAAGGGCGGGAACAGGGGGCAGGCTGGTGCGGCGCATGGCGTCTTCCGTCTGGTTGCGCGGCCAAGACTGCACCGGGGGGCGGGCCGGGTCCAGCGGCCTCGCGCGAAGGTGAAGGTGAAGGTCAGGTTCGGGGATGGGGCGGCAGGCGCAGGCTGGCGGCGCCGGGGGTGCGGGCGGCGCCGGGGGCCGGGTCGTCAGCGGCGGGGTGCCAGCGGGGGCGCCGGCCTGCTGACCGGGGCTGGTTTGTTTGACCGGCTTATTTGGGCGGGGCCGAGGGCGTGCGCGCACCGGCGCGGCGCCAGCGTTCCATCTCTGCCCAACTGTCCAGCGTGAATGGCTCATACGCGCGGTAATAGACATTGGTGCGGGCCAGAACCTCAAGCAGGCGGCGGGAATGGCGGCTGCGCCAGTCCTGATCCTCGGCGGCCAGTTGCGCGCGGATGTCGGGCTGTGCGCCGCGACGGCTGGCATGGGCAACAAGCGCGGCATCATTGGCCGCAACGCCGCGATCCTGCAATGCGGCGGGGCTGCCGCCAAGTGCAGCAACGGCATCGGCCTTGGGCGTCGGGTCGGTGATGTTGGACCCGCCCGGCGTCGGCGCAGGCAGGGTGTTCAGGTCGGGCGGCATTTGCAGCGGTTTGGTCGGCAGGACGGAAAATTCGTCCGGGCCGTCGCCGCTGCCAAGGTTCATAAGCTGCGGATCGCTGCTGCACGCGGCCAAAGCCGTGAATGCCGTGATCGTCAGTGTCGCTGCCAATGCCCGCATGACCGCCCTCTTTTGCGATGATCCGCCTTGTTCTAGCGTCCTTTTCGGCCCGCGTCACGGGGCTTGTTCCGCGCCGCGGCGGGTTTTGTCCCGCCCGGTTGCAGCACCAGCCCGAAGGCCCCGGCGAAAATGGCGATATCAGCGATGTTAAAGCTGTAGGGATTGCGCCAGTTCGGCAGCGACATATTCAGGAAATCGGCCACCGCGCCATAGGTCGCGCGGTCGATCACATTCCCCAGCGCGCCACCGATCAGCAGCCCCGCCGCGACCTGCGCAAAGCGGCCCGGACGGGTGCGCCACAGCCACAGCGCCACCCATGCGCAAACCGCCAGCGCCACCGCGATCAGCAGCCAGCGCGCGGTATTCTGGTCTGACGCGAACAGCCCGAAATTCACCCCCTGATTCCACGCCATGCGCAGGTTCAGCCACGGGTCCAGAACCTCAAGCTGCTGAATGCGGTCCAGTTCAAGCACCTGCACGACGATATATTTCGACAGCTGGTCCAGCGCCACGACCAGCATCGTCACCAGCGCCGCCAGCCCAAGGCCGGGCGGCGGCGGGGGCGCCTTGCGCGTGCGCGGCTTGCGCGGGGTCGCGGGTTTGGCGGGCTTTGGCGGGGCGGGCTTGTCGCCCGCGCCAAAGTCGAACTGGGGCTGCTGACCGGACATCAGTGACGGAAATGCCGCTGGCCGGTAAAGACCATGGCCAGCCCAAGGCGGTTGGCGGCCTCGATCACCTCGGCGTCACGCATCGACCCGCCGGGCTGGATCACGGCTTTGGCACCGGCCTGGGCCAGCGCCTCGATCCCGTCGGCAAAGGGGAAGAACGCGTCGGAGGCCACCGCCGCGCCATCGGTCAGCGGCGCGTCCAGACTCAGCACCTGCGCCGCGTCCAGCGACTTGGTGCGGCCGATGCGGGTGCTGTCGACGCGGCTCATCTGGCCGGCGCCGATGCCGACCGTGGCCAGATCGCGGGCGTAAACGATGGCGTTCGATTTCACATGCTTGGCGACCGTCCAGGCAAACAGCAGATCGGCCAGTTCGGCATCGGTCGGCTGGCGTTCGGTCACGACCTTCAGATCGGCGGCGGTGACATGGCCATTGTCGCGGCCCTGCACCAGAAACCCGCCCGACACCTGACGGAAGGTCAGCCCCCCGGCCCGCGCATCGGGCAACCCGCCGGTGGTCAGCAGGCGCAGGTTCTTTTTCGCGGCAAAGACCTCGCGCGCCTCGGGCGAGGCATCGGGGGCGATGACGACCTCGGTAAAGATCTGGGTGATGGCGCGGGCGGTCTCGGCGTCCAGCGGCTGGTTCAGGGCGATAATGCCGCCAAACGCGCTGGTGCGGTCACAGTCGAAGGCCCGGGCGTAGGCCTCGGCGGCGCTGTCGCCGCGCGCCACGCCGCAGGGGTTGGCGTGTTTGATGATCGCGCAGGCGGGGCCTTGGGCGGGGTCGAATTCGGCCACCAGTTCAAACGCGGCATCAGTGTCGTTGATATTGTTATAGGACAGTTCCTTGCCCTGCCACTGACGCGCGGTGGCCACGCCCGGACGGCCCGAGCCATCGGTATAGAAGGCCGCCGCCTGATGCGGGTTCTCGCCATAGCGCAGCGGTTGCGCCAGCACCCCGGCAAAGGCGCGGCGGCGCGGCGTGTCCTGCCCGATGGCGCCGGCCATCCAGCCACTGACCGCCGCGTCATAAGCCGCCGTGCGGGCATAGGCGATCTGGGCCTGACGCTGACGGAAGGCCAGCGTGGTGGCGTCGTCATTGGCGTCCAGTTCGGCCAGCAGGGCGTCGTAATCCTGAACGTCGACGATGGTGGTCACAAAGGCATGGTTCTTGGCCGCCGCGCGGATCATTGCCGGGCCGCCAATGTCGATATTTTCAATGCAATCGGCATAGCCGGCGCCTTTGGCGACCGTATCCTCGAACGGGTAAAGGTTCACCACCAGCAGGTCGATCCCCTCGATCCCGTGGCTTTCCATCGCGGCCAGATGTTCGTCATTGTCGCGCAGCGCCAGCAGGCCGCCATGCACCTTGGGGTGCAGGGTCTTGACGCGCCCGTCCATCATTTCGGGAAAGCCGGTCACATCGGCCACATCGCGCACCGACATCCCGGCCTCGCGCAGGGCTTTGGCGGTGCCGCCGGTCGACAGCAACTGGACCCCGCGCGCCGACAGTTTGCGGGCAAAGTCGATCAGCCCGGTCTTGTCGGAAACCGAAATCAGGGCGCGGTTCAGGGGGATGCGGTCGGTCATGGCAGTGGCCTTTGCGGTTTGTTCGGATGGGTGTCAGCTAAACCTTGCCCGCCCGAAGGTCCAGCCAATCTGCATGGCGGGGCCGGACAGCGCGGCGGAAAGCACGATCTGATGGGTGGCGACCGGCTGGATGTCGGCGCTGTCCAGCCAGGCCGATGGTTCCAGCGACAGATCGGCCAGCCCGTCATGGGCGAATTGCCACAGCTCGCCACCGGGCAGGTCCAGCGCGACCCAGTCGTCGACGATCTCGGGCTGGATATCGGGATGCAGGTGAAAGCGGATGGTAAAGGGCAGGGCGCTGGCGCCGGTAGCCTCGGCCAGCCGGGCCTGATCGGGGTCGGACAGGGCGGCCAGCGAATCCTCGCCGCGCAGCGATGCGCCGTCGGGGTCCAGCCACAATTCGCGCAGATGGGTCAGGCCGTGGCTGCTTTGCCAGCCATTATGCCCGGCCAGCAGATGCGCGGGTGACCCGGCATGGGCGGGGCCGGTATCGGGGGCGAACAGGTTGCCATCGGCATCGGCCTCGCCAGCCCAGACATGGGTCGGCAGGTCGGTCAGCCGGTCGCCGCCCGCGCCTTTGGCGCCGCGTTCCAGCCGTGACGATGACAGGCCGGTCACACACAGCGTCGAATGGCAGGGCGTGGCACGGCTGGCCCGCGCCCAACCCGGCCCGAACAGCCGCCCCGAGCCGCAGGACACCACCAGCGGATGCCGCGCCACCGTCAGTTCAAACCCCAGCGTCGAGGCATGGGCCGTGCGCGCCCCATCGCCCGAGGGCGGCGCGGCGGCGTCGATGACCAGCGTGGTCCGCGACCGCGCCATGCGGGCATAGCCCATGGCCAGACCGGGTTCGGCCACCGCCGGTCCGCGTGCGGCGCGCAGCGCGTGGTCCAGCCGCCCCGCCACCCCGCGCCCGCCGCCGTGAAACCGGGGCAGCATCCCGTCGGCATGGCGCAGCGCGCGCAGCACCGGCGCGGTGCGGTCGATGGCGCTGGCAAGCGCGTCGGGCAGGTCCAGCCCGGCGCTGCGGGTGGCCTCGGACACCCAGACCAGCAGGCTGAACGTGTCCAGCAATTCCTCGGGGTTGCGTGACGGCACGGTGCCCTGCGCCAGCGTCTGACCGGCCTGAACCGCCAGATCCGACAGCGCCGGGGCAATGCGGGCCTGCGCGCCGTTCAGGGCGGTGGCGGCAATGAACAGCCCGGCCAGCGCCTCGATCCGGGCGGGGCCGGACGGGGCCTCGGACCAATGCGTCGCCAGATGGGCCAGCTGTTCGTGCAGCGCCGCGAAAAAGGGCGCGCGGGCGTCGCTGTCCAGCCCTGTCAGGATCATGCCGCCGTGGAACACCCAGCGCAGCACGCGGCGGCCGGTGATGGCGGGGCGCCATTCGCGGCCCTCGGCGGGGGTGGGGTGATCCTCGATCCAGTCCAGCACCCGGCGCTGCGCCAGCGAGCGGGCGGCAGGGGTGTTGACGGCGGCCAGATCGTCCAGCCAGCGAAAGCCGTGCAATTCGTCGGCATAGGCCGCCGACGGGGGCTTTTGCGCAAACGGATCGCCCGACAGGCTGCCCCCCGGCAGGCGCAGCTCTCCGCCTGCGATGTCCTGTCCGCGCGCAGGGTTGCCAAGTGCCCTTGGTTCGGGCGGGCGGGTGAAACCTTGGGGGCGGGCCGTGGATTCGTCCGGCATCGGGCTGTCCTTTCCAGATCGCCGCCAGATTTACGGCGCGACCGGGGCCTTGCGCAAGCGGGCCATGAAAAACCCGTCCATGCCGCCTTGCGCAGGCCAGAAATCGGGCCGCAGGCGCAGGCCGTAATCGCCGCGCCAATCCGGGTCGATCCACGGGAAATCGGGCATCTCGGGCGCAATATCGCGGCGGCGGGCCAGAAGGGCGGCGATCTGGTCTTCGCCCTCGGCGGGCAACAGCGAACAGGTGGCAAAAACCAGTCGCCCGCCCGGTGCCAGCATGTCCAGCGCGTGATCCAGCAGCCGCGCCTGCAAGTCGGCCAGCCCGGCAATGGCGCTGCCATCACGCAGCACCGGCAGGTCGGGATGGCGGCGGATGGTGCCGGTGGCCGAACAGGGCGCGTCCAGCAAAATGGCGTCGGGCGGGGTCGCAGGGCGCCAGTCCAGCGCATCCCCTGCCACGACCGAGGCCGCCAGCCCACAGCGCGACAGGTTCTGATGCAGCCGCGCCAGCCGCGATTCCGACAGGTCCAGCGCAGTAACAACCGCCCCCGCCGCCGCCAGTTGCAGGGTCTTGCCCCCCGGCGCGGCGCACAGATCGGTAATCACCTCGCCGGGCTGCGGGTCCAGCAGGCGCACCGGCAAAGCCGCTGCGGCATCCTGAACCCACCAGGCCCCGGAATCATATCCGGGCAGGGCGCTGACCTGCGCCCCGGTTGGCAGCCGCAGCGACCCGGTCGGCAATATCTGCCCCATCGCGGTCAGTTCATCGGGGAAGGCCTGTCTGGCGGTCAGGTCCAGCGCCGCGCCGGCCTGATGCGCGGCCTCGACAGCGGCGGCGACCGGCGCGCCCCAGGCCGCAACCACCGGTGCCCGCAGCCAGTCCGGCAGGTGCTGCGGCGGCAGGGCGTCCCATGCCGCCTGCTGGTCCGACAGCTTGCGCAGAACCGCGTTCACCATGCCGCTGGCAGCGCGGCCCTTTGGTCCCGATGCCCGCGCCGCCTGAACCGCCGCGTTGACGACACCATGCGGTGCCTGACCCAGCGCCAGCATCTCGGTCACGGCAAGGCGCAGAATGTCGCGGATCTCGGGGCGGGGGGTGCGGGCCAGATGCGGGGCCAGCAGGGTGTCGGCCTGTTCCGCATGGCGCAGAACCGCCAGCGCCAGCCGCTGGGCGCGCGCGCGATTGGCCGGGTCATGGGCGGCCAGCGCGCCGGTGGCAATGCTGTCCGACAGCGTTGCCCCCTGCCGCAGCCCCGCCAACAGCACCAGCGCCCCCTGCCGGGCCGATGGCGCGGGGCGGGCATCCGCGTTGCGGCGATGCGGGGAACGGGGGCGCGATGCGGGCTTGTTCATGGGGCGAAGGCTCCTTACCTTTGGGGCGATGTAACCGTTTTCGACAGGCTGTGCCATGACTGAGAAACGCGACCTGCCCCCCGAGGCCCTGCGCGCCCTGGCCGAGGCCGAGGAACGCCGCAAGAACGCCGCGCCGCTGGACCTGCCCAGGGAATATGGAGGCCGCGACGGACCCGAACCGGTGCGGTTCGGTGATTACGAGAAAAAGGGCATCGCCGTCGATTTTTGACGCCGCCTTCCGTGGCGGACCGGGCGCGCAGGGGGCGCTGCCCCCATCGGCTGTGCCGATTCCCCCGAGGTATTTCTGACAGGCGCGAGGGACGGGCTTCTTTGTTGCCCAAATACCCCGGGGTCCGGGGCAGCGCCCCGGTGCGGCATCAGCCGTTCAGCCCCAGCACATCGGTCATGTCATATTCCCCCGGCCCCTTGTCCTGACCCCACAGCACCGCGCGCAGGGCGCCGCGGGCAAAGATGGCGCGGTCGGTGGCCAGATGGCGCAGCACGATACGTTCGCCGGCGCCGGCAAAGATCACGTCATGTTCGCCCACGATGTCACCGCCACGGATGGCGGAAAACCCGATGCTGCCGGGGCGGCGTTCGCCGGTGATGCCTTCGCGGGCGGCGGTGCGCAGGTCGGGCAGGCTGTGGCCACGACCTTCGGCGGCGGCTTGTCCCAGCATCAGCGCGGTCCCCGAGGGTGCGTCGACCTTGTGGCGGTGATGGGCCTCGACCACCTCGATATCCCAGTCCTCGCCAAGGGCGGCGGCGACCTTGCGGGTCAGGGCGGTCAGCAGGTTGACGCCAAGGCTCATGTTTCCGGCGCGGATGATGGGGGCGTGGCGGGCGGCGGCGGACAGTCTGGCCAGATCATCATCGCTGAGGCCGGTGGTGCCGATCACATGCACTGCGCGCGCCTGTGCGGTCAGTTCGGCAAAGGCCACGGTCGCGGCAGGGGTGGTAAAGTCGATGACCCCCTGCGCGGCGGCAATGGCGGCGACCGCGTCATCGGTCACGGTCACGCCGACCGGCGCGCCGCCCATGGCCTGACCCACATCCTGTCCGACCCAAGGGTGCCCGCTGCGTTCCACCGCCCCGGCCAGCCGCGCATCGGGGCTGGCCAGAATTTCGCGGATCAGCATCTGCCCCATACGGCCTGACGCGCCCGTTACGGTGATTCCCGGCTTGTCCATTTTGCGCTGTCCTTTCCGTTTTCCCCTTCTGTAGCCCGTTGCGGCGCGCCCCGCGACCCCCTAGATGTGGGCCATGGCAAACCGATTTCATCAGGGCCACGGCCCGTCGCAACGACAGCTTCGTGTGGGGGAACTGATCCGCCGCACCCTGTCCGATGTTCTTTTGCGGGGCGATGTCCATGACCCGGACCTCAACCGCCACTCGATCACCGTGGGCGAGGTGCGGACCTCGCCCGACCTGAAGGTGGCCACGGCCTATGTGTTGCCGCTGGGTGGCCGTGACGCCGAGGGGGCGCTGGCCGCGCTGCGCCGCAACGCGCCCGAGCTGCGGCATCTGGTCGCCAGGGGGATGACGCTGAAATATGCGCCGCAGCTGCGTTTCGTGCTGGACGAGACTTTCGACCGCATGGATGACACCCGCCGGATGCTGTCCGAGGACCGCGTGCGCCGCGATGTCGATGGCGCGGCGGATCAGCCGGATGATGATGCAGATTAAGCGCCGGCTGGCGCTGGGGATCGGCGCGCTGCTGGCGATGACCCTGCCCGCCGCCGCCAGCCTGTGCGCGCATCGCGACCATGACGGGCAGGGCTATACCGTCTGCACCGTGCCCGCCCTGCGCGAGGCGGATCTGCGGCTGTGGATGCAGGCCCCCGACGGCAAGCCCTTTGGCGATTTCACCCGCATCCGCGCGGGTTTGCCACAGGATGAGGTGCTGGCCTTTGCAATGAATGCCGGGATGTTTCACCCCGATTACGCGCCGGTCGGCCTGTTGGTTCAGGACGGCCAGCAGCAGGCACCGCTGGTCACGGCGGGCGGTGGCGGTAATTTCGGGATGCTGCCCAATGGTGTGTTCTGCACTGGCGGGCAGCGGCCCTTTCAGGTGATCGAAAGCCGCGCCTTCGCCAAGGCCCGGCCCGATTGCCGGCTGGCCACGCAATCGGGTCCGATGCTGGTGATCGACGGCAAGCTGCACCCGCGCTTTTTGGTCGATTCCGACAGCCGCTATATTCGCAACGGGGTGGGGGTGTCGCCGGACGGGCAGGTGGCGTGGTTCGCGATTTCTGACCGGCCGGTGACGTTTCACGAATTCGGGCGGATGTTTCGCGACGGTCTGGGCGCGCGCGATGCGCTGTATTTCGATGGCTCGGTCAGTCGTCTTTATGCCCCCGATCTGCGGCGTGCCGACTGGGGGCGCCCGCTGGGGCCGATCATCGGGCTGGTTGACGGGGCCGGTCAGGCCCGCTAAGCGGCGCTGCTTTGATGGACAGGGGTTGCAAGATGGCGCGCAAGAAGGGCCGCGATATTTCCGGCTGGCTGGTGGTCGACAAGCCTGCGGGCGTTGGGTCAACCGATGTGGTGGGCAAGGTTCGCTGGGCGCTGGATGCGAAAAAGGCGGGCCATGCCGGCACGCTGGACCCGGACGCGACCGGCCTGCTGGCCGTGGCGCTGGGCGAGGCGACCAAGACCGTGCCGCTGATCACTGACGCGCTGAAATGCTATGACTTCACGGTGAACTGGGGCGCGGAAACCGCGACTGACGATGCCTCGGGTCAGGTGCTGAAGCGGTCCGATTTGCGTCCCACGCCGCAACAGGTTCAGGATGCGCTGGCGGGCTATGTCGGGGACATCATGCAGGTGCCGCCGGCGGTATCGGCGGTCAAGGTCGATGGTGCGCGCGCCTATGATCTGGCCCGCGAGGGCGAGGATTTCGAACTGGCCGCGCGCCCGCTTTACGTTGACAGCCTTGACGTGCTGGCGCTGCGCGACGGGCAGGCCGACCTGCGCATGGTCTGCGGCAAGGGCGGGTATGTCCGCGCGATTGCCCGCGATCTGGGGCGCGATCTGGGCTGTCTTGGCCATGTCGACCACCTGCGCCGCGTCTGGTCCGGGCCGTTTGATCTGGCCGATGCGGTGCCGTTCGACCAGATCGACCGCGCCCATCAGCCCGCGCTGGAGGCGCGTCTGCTGCCGCTGCACACCGCGCTGGCAGACCTGCCCGAGATGCGCGCCACACCCGAAGGCGCCACCCGTATCCGCAACGGCAACCCCGGTCAGGTCATCGGGACTGCCGGTTTTGGCGACACGGTCTGGGTCAGCGCTGGCGGTCAGGCGCTGTGCGTGGGCCGCTATATGGGCGGCGAGGTTCACCCCAGCCGGGTCTTCAACCTGTGACAGCGGCCTGCGGCCAGGGCGGTCTGCGGGCGTCCAGAAACGGGCCATCGCCCGCCGCCTGAATCCGGGTTTTGGCGGCGCTGATCGCTTCGTGACAGACCGCCATGGCGTTGGCATTGGCGTGGATCATCCTGTCCGGGCCGCTGACCATGGCCACATGGCCGGGCCAGAACAACAGGTCGCCACGGCGCAGATCCCCCGTCGCCACCGGAAACGCCGCGCGTTGCAGGTCGCTGTCGCCGGGGCAGGCCAGCCCGCAGGCGGTTGCCGCCGCCTGCACCAGCCCGGAACAGTCGATCCCCCCCCGGCTGTTGCCGCCCCACAGATAGGGCGTGTGCAACAAGCGTTCCGCCACCGCGACAGGGTCGGTGTCAGGGCGGTCGGTGATGTGCTGGACCGGCACGAAGCCACCACCTGACAGCGCTGCGAAACGGCCCTGAATGCCGGTGACGGACAGGCGGCTGTTCAGGGTCAGCGACGCGACCTCGCGCGACTTGAAATCGGGCTGGGGATAGATCTGTGTGGCCGCCGCCGCCACGCGGTGGGTCAGATGCGGGCGGTCAGCGGTCAGCGCATCGCTGCGCAGCCAGCCGCAATATCCATCCAGCGCCGATTGCACAAAGGACCAGTCGCCATCGGCCTGGATCAGGGTCAGGTCGGTGCCGAAAATCACCTGCCGGTCGCGGGGGCCATCCGGGCTGCGGCACAGATCGGCCAGGGGGACGGCCAGCCGCCGTGCCGCGCCATCGGTCCATTCCGGCCGGTCCAGCACGCCGCGCAGGCTGGTCAGGGCGATACGGTCGGTGGCGGGCGTCAGGCGGCGGTCCGGGGTCATGACAGCAGGTCCGGCAGGGCCGTCAGGATGGCGCGGGCGCCTTGTCCGACCGCGCCTTTGGGCCGGCCCGGTCCGGCCGTGGGTTGCCAGCCATAGATGTCGAAATGCGCATAGCGCCGCGCCCCTTCGGTAAAGCGGCGCAGGAACAGCGCCGCCGTGATCGAGCCGGCAAAACCGCCCCCCGGCGCGTTGTCCAGATCAGCAATGGCGGGTTCGATCATCGCCTCGTAGGGTTCCCAGAACGGCATCCGCCAGACCGGGTCGGCGGCGGATTGTCCGGCGGCGACCAGCGCCGTCGCGGCGGCATCGTCGTCGCAGTAAAACGGCGGCAGGTCCGGTCCCAGCGCCACCCGCGCCGCGCCGGTCAGCGTCGCCATCGAGATCAGCAGATCCGGCCCCTCCTCGGCCGCGAGGGCCAGCGCGTCGGCCAGCACCAAGCGCCCCTCGGCGTCGGTGTTGTTCACCTCGACCGTCAGGCCCTTGCGACTGGTCAGCACGTCGCTGGGGCGGAAGGCGTTGCCCGCAACCGCGTTTTCCACCGCCGGAATCAGCACCCGCAGGCGCAGGTCGCGCGCCGCGCCGGTTTCCACCAGCATCGAGGCCAGCCCCAGAACCGTCGCCGCGCCGCCCATGTCCTTTTTCATCAGCGCCATCGAATTGCCGGGTTTCAGGTTCAGCCCGCCGGTGTCAAAACACACGCCCTTGCCGACCAGCGTCACCTGCGGCCCGCTGTCGCCAAAGCGCAGGTCGATCAGGCGCGGCGCCTGTGCCCCGGCGCGGCCCACCGCGTGGATCATCGGCAGGTTCTGGTCGCGCAACTGGTCACCGCGCAGCACCGTCGCCTGACCGCCAAGCCGCTGCGCCAGATCCAGCGCGGCGGCCTCCAGATCGTCGGGGCCCATGTCGCTGGCCGGGGTGTTGATCAGGTCGCGGGTCAGAAATTCGGCCCGCGCCATGGCCTCGACCCGTGCGGCATCGACGCCTTGGGGCAGCACCAGCGCCGCGCTGCCGGATTTGCCGGGTTTATAGCGGTCAAATCCATACCCCCCCAGCAGCCACGACAGGGCCGCCACCGCAGGGGGCAGGCTGTCGGGCAGATCGCGCAGCTGCCAGGTGCTGTCCGCAGGCAGCGCCTCGGCTGCGCGGGCCAGAATGAAGCGGTCGCGCCGCCGTGCCGGGTCGGCTGGCCCCATCCCGAACAGCGCCCCTGCCAGCCGGCCACCCCCCGCAGGCAGCAGGCAAAGCTGGCCGGCCTTGCCGGAAAACCCGGTCAGCGCGGCCCAGTCACGACTGGCCGGTGACAGGGCGTCAGGCAGCGGCTGATCCTGCAAGACCAGCCACAGCGGCAGGGCATTTTCGGGCGAGGCGACAAGGCGCGTGGTCATCGGTGGGTCCTTTTGTGGTGCTGCGTCACCCTATCGGTTGGGGCGCGCGGCGCAAGCCGGGCTAATCCCATTCGGTGCTGTCCCAGATCTGGGTGACCGAACGGTTTCCCACCCGCAGCAGCCGCGCCACCGTGGCGGCCAGTGCGGGCCGGTCGCGCAGACTGCAACAGGCGACCACGTCGATGGCAATACCCGACAACGTGACCAGACCGACCTGCCAGGCCAGCCGCGCCAGGCGGGCCGCGCGATCGGACACCTGCGCCAGATCGTCATCTGCGAAAGCTGCATCGACCACCTTCAGCCCGCTGGCGATCTGTTCCAGCGCCAGCCCGATCACGTTTTGCGCCGCATGTTCCCCCAGTTCATCCACGATGTCGCCGACCCTGTTCGCGTCGATATGAACGGGTTCTTCCACCGCGATCACTGCCACTTTCCTCATCACCATCTCCACCACTTGCGGCCTGTTGCGAGGGTGAAGATGGCACCAAATCGTCAATAAATTGTTACGCCCGACGCGATCTGGCCCTGTTACTTACTGAAAACTTTTCCTATTCTGCACGCAATCAGCCAGGAGTTGCCCCCGATGGTCCCTTCGCGCCCTCTGCCGCAATATCTTGTCCAGCGTTTTCATGGCTGGCGTGCGACCTCCTACACCGAAAACCGCGCGTGGTATCGACGGCTTGTCGATGAAGGCCAGCGTCCGCGGGCGATGGTCATTTCGTGCTGCGATTCACGCGTGCATGTCACCAGCCTGTTCGGCGCCGATTCGGGCGAGTTCTTTATTCACCGCAATATCGCCAATCTGGTGCCGCCTTACGCGCCGGACGGGTTGCAGCACGGCACATCCGCAGCGGTGGAATACGCGGTGAACGCACTGAAAGTCGCGCATCTGATCGTTATGGGGCACACCAATTGCGGTGGCGTGGCGGGCTGTCACGCGATGTGTTCCGGCCACGCGCCCGAGCTTGAGGAAAAAAGCAGCTTCGTCGGTCGTTGGATGGACATCCTGCGCCCCGGATACGAGCGCATCTCGGACCTGCCGGACGAGCGCCAGATCCCCGAACTGGAACGTCAGGCCGTGTTGATTTCGCTGGAAAATCTGATGACCTTCCCATTCGTGAAATCGGCGGTGGAAAGCGGGCAGCTGTCGCTGCACGGGCTGGTTCACGACATTGCCGAAGGGCAGCTGATTCAGCACATGGGCGATGGGTCTTTTGCCGCTGTCTGAGGCGGTTTAACCGAATCTCAATCAGTTGCTGCCATGATGGGTCCGAATCGAACCGGACCCATCATGTTGTTGCTGTTCCTGATATGCCTGATCCTGCCGCTGGTCGCTGACCATGCGTCGCCGCCTTTCGGCGCTGTATCCGGCTGGCGGAACAGAAAAAGTCACCCGCGGCGGGGTGCCTTCATTGCCTGCGATCACCCGTCAGGGCGGGCGTTCGCTGCGCAGCGTGGCCCACCCGGACTGTTCCGGACGGGCCGATGGCCACGATCAGCCTTTTTTCAGGCAGCGATTGCCAAGCAGTTCCGCAATCTGAACCGCGTTCAGGGCGGCACCCTTGCGCAGGTTGTCGCTGACGCACCACAGGTTCAGGCCGTTTTCGATGGTCGAATCCTGACGGATGCGGCTGATAAAGGTGGCGAAATCACCCACGCATTCGACCGGGGTCGTGTATCCGCCCGGCTCGCGCTTGTCGACGACCAGAATGCCGGGGGCTTCGCGCAGGATGTCGCGGGCTTCGTCTTCGTCAAGGAAGTCCTCGAACTCGATATTGACGGCTTCCGAATGGCCGACAAAAACCGGCACCCGGACGCAGGTCGCGGTGACCCTGATCGACGGGTCGATGATCTTCTTGGTCTCGGCGACCATCTTCCATTCTTCTTTGGTCTGGCCGTCTTCCATGAACACGTCGATCTGCGGGATCACGTTGAAGGCGATCTGCTTTTGGAATTTCTGCGGCTCGACCTCCTGACCGGGGACGAACATGCCCTTGGTCTGGTTCCACAGCTCGTCCATGCCATCCTTGCCGGCGCCCGACACCGATTGATAGGTCGAAACAACGACACGCTTGATGCGCGCGCGGTCATGCAGCGGCTTCAGCGCCACCACCATCTGCGCGGTCGAGCAGTTGGGGTTCGCAATGATCATCTTGTTGCGATAGCCCTCGACTGCGTCGGGGTTTACCTCGGGGACGATCAGCGGGATCTGCGGGTCATAGCGATACAGGCTGGAGTTGTCGATGACCACACAGCCTTGATCTGCGGCGATCGGCGCATATTTTTTCGTCGCGTCCGAGCCGATGGCAAACAGCGCGATGTCATAGCCGGTAAAGTCAAAACCCTCGATATCCTTGGTCTTGAGGGTCTTGTCGCCAAAGCTGACCTCGGTGCCAATGCTCCGGCGCGACGCCAGAGCAACCACCTCGTCAGCAGGAAACTGGCGCTCGGCCAGAATATTCAGCATCTCACGGCCCACATTCCCCGTGGCACCGGCGACAACGACCCTATAGCCCATCAACGGCCTCCGTTCAGTCAAAACGCGCCATCTATAGGACGCCCGGACGCAAAGGGGAAGTGTCCAGAAGGCCAATCACGCCTGCAAAATGCGCGGATCGCTGGCCAAAAGCGCGCTGACCCAGGCCGATTCGGCGCTGAAATCATGTGGAACCTGATCCGCACGGCGCCGCCCCGACAGCGAGAGCGAGGCGAAAAAGTCGAATCCGTACAAGGTCAGCCGGTGCAAATTGCTGCGGGCCAGCAGGTCGATCATCATTGCGCCGGTGGTAGGCGGGGCGGCCAGCCTTGCGGCAAGGTCGCGGTAATCCGGCAGCGGATGCATATAGAAACCGGCGCTGCTGGCGGTGGCGTGGTCCAGCCGTTTTCGCTTGGGCGACATCCACAGAATGCGCTTGGGTGCCAGCCGCGCCCGGTCACGATCAGACAGGCGCGTCGCCAGCGCCAGCCAGTCCGTCCGTTGTCCATGGCTGGCGGGGTTGGGTATCGGGGCGCGGTTGATGCGAATAACCAGATCATGGGTGTCGATTTGGGCGCCGTGGCGTTGGTCGGCCAACGCGCGGGCATTCCCGATCAGCGCGACAGATCGCCCTGTCAGGCTGTCCAGCAGATCTTGCCGGGGCACCGACAGCGACGACAATGCGGCCTCGTCACGCAAGCTGCGGGCCAGATAAAAGCGAAACCGGTTCATGGCCTGGCCCGCGATCCCGTCAGGTCAGGGTTTGGGGCACCGTCGTTTCCCTTGGGGGTGGCGCTGTGACCGGGCTGGTCAGTGCTGCCTGTATCCGGGCCGGGTGGCACCGCGTCGTTTGGCTGGCGGTGGTGGTTTTGGGCGCCATCATCGGTCGCATGGGCGTGAGCCGTGGTGGCTCCGCCCGCTTGAATTTGCGCGCTGTCGCCGGTGATTGTCGCTGCATCTGGGGTGTCAGCAATCGCTGCCACGGGCGTGGTGCCGGGGTGGTTCTGATGCGCTGCGGTCAGCGGGGGTTGCGGCTGGCAGTCATCTGCGCCGCCGGACAGGTGGGTGGCCGCGCGCGAGGCCGGGGGAACGGTGCCATCTTGCTGCGCTTGGGGCGCGGGCGGCGGGGCCTTGCCGTCGGGGCTGTCCAGCATCCGGCGATACAGCGCGACCAGCGCGCGGGCCTCGGCCTCGATCGCGTGGTTGGTTACGGCGTGCTGGCGTGCGGCCTGTCCGGCACGGGCCAGCGCGGTGGGGTCGTCCAGCCAGCGCGCAATGGCCTGGGACAGGGTCGCGGGGTCGTTGGCGGCGACCAGTGTGCCGGTGTGCGGATCCGCGATCAGCTCCTCGAAGGCGCCGACGCGGGTGGCGACGACCGGCACGCCGCAGGCCATGGCCTCCAGCGGGGTCAGGCCAAAACCCTCCCATCGTTGCGGGGCGACGAACAGGTCCAGCGCGGCATACCAGTCCGCGATCTGGTCGACGGGAACTTCGGGCAGGAACAGGATGCGGTCGGTCAGACCGGCTGTGTCCACCTGTGCGCGCAGGTCGGTCAGATAGGCTTGATGCTTTTCCGTCGCGCGGCCCATGACCAGCGCGGTCACGCCGGGGCGGTCGCGCAGCACGGCCTGCATCGCCTGCACGAAATCACCGGTGCCTTTTTGCGCGCGGATGCGGCCGAAACACCCCACCAACAGCCCCGCAGGCAACCCCAGCCGGGCGCGCAGCGCGGCGCGGTCGCTGGCGGGGGCAAAGCGGTCCGTGTCGATGCCGTGGTGGATGACATGCGCCGGGTGGTCCAGATAGGCCGCCCCCCGCGCCGAGGTTGCGATCAGCGCGTCCATCCGCGCGATCAGCCATTTGGTATAGCCCGAATGCTGGCGCTGCGAGGCCGAGGTGAACAGAAGCCGGTATTTGCGCCGCAGAACATGACGCAGGGCCAGCCCCAGCAGCATTTCGGTATTGCGGCGCGCGTGCCAGACGCGCCAGCGGTCGCGGGGCAGGCTGGCGGCGCGCCACAGCGGAATATGCGGCACCTGCGGCGGCAGCCCCGGCCCGGTGGCGCGGATGCCGATCATGCCCGCCTGCACCGGCACCAGCCGCGCGATGGTGGCGGTGACGCCCGACAGGCGGCGTTTCAGGTTGGGGGCGATGACCTCGATGTCAGACATTGTCATGCTCGGATGTGAGGGTTGCGAAGATCAGCCAGCCAATGGCCGTCGGCACGAAGAAAAAGGCAAACAATGTGGTATAGGCGGTGACGGGCGGGGCGTTGGCGGCGGCGGCCTCGAATACGCCGCGCGACGAGAATTGCAACACCCCCGCCCCACCGATCGAGAAGGTGTTGAGGAACGTCACCCCGCGCCCCACCAGATATGGGGGCAACAGCGCCCGGCCATGGGCCATGAACAGCGCATAGGACGACCCGAACAGCGCGCAGCAGGTCAACAGCACCATCGCCAGCGCAAGGCTGTTATCCGGGAAGGCCATCAGCAGCGCCAGCGTGGTCAGCGTGCCGCCGTTCAGCACCAGAATGGCGCGGCGCGGGCTGCGCAGGGCGTGGGTCAGCGGGCCGGTCAGAAAGCTGCAAATGGTGATTGTGATGCTCATCAGCAGGGTGGCCCATCCGACGGTGGCGGGGCTGGCACCGAACACCTGATCCAGATACGGCCCCGCCCACAGCCCGCGAAACGCCGCCACCGTTGCATAGCCGCAAAACAGCAGCGGCAGCACCGGCCACAGCGCCCGGATGCGGATAATATCGGCCAGCGACCCGCTGCCCCCCGCCGGTGCCGGCAGGCTGGCCGGGTCGCGCACCAGCGTCAGGATCGCGACCGCGATCGCCAGCGTCAGCACCGCCAGCAGCCACAGCGTCACACGCCAGCCAAGCGCATCAACCAGCCACACCAGCGGCACCGAGCTGAGGATATTGCCAAGGTTTCCCAGCCCCAGCGCGATCCCGGCCAGCGTGGCAAAGGCGGCGGGCGGGTGGTTGCGGGCAAAGATGTAATAGGTGCCCATCAGCACCGGCCCACAGCCAAGCCCGATCAGCGTCATCGCGGCATGGATGGCGACCGGCCCCTGCGCCATGGCGAACAGCGCCGCCCCGCCCGCCCCGCCAATGGCCAGCAGCCAGCCCACCGTGCGGCGCGGGCCAAAGCGGTCCAGCCCCCAGCCGATGGCCACCTGCGGTGCGGCGAAGGCCAGAAACCACAGCCCGGACGACCACGCCAGATCCCCCGCCGACACCCCCAGTTCGGTCATCAGCAACGGCGCCATCACCGCCAGAAACGCGCGGTAAAACTGGCTGAGCATATAGCCCGCCACAAGCGAGATCATTCCGGCATTGAACAGCGCCATGCGTCACCTGTCCTGAGGTTGTGCCAAGCTGGGGCAGAAGCGGCACGGGCGCAAGCCCTGCCATCCGCCCGTCTTAATCCGGGTGCAGACCCGCCAGCACCAGCCCGACCAGCCGCGCCAGGTGGTCGGGGTCGGCCATGTCCTCGGGGCTGATCAGAAGATGCGGCTTTGCCTTGGGGTATGGCGGGGCCTCGGCCGGTTCGATCATCGCGGCGCGGGCGGCGGGGACGGGTTTGACATACAGCCGGTCGTCGCAGATCACGCCAAAGAACAGCCCATCGCAATACAGACCCTATTCCCCAAACATCTTGCGCGCGGTGATCCGGCCCGGCGTCTGGGGCGATTCCATCAGCAGCGCCACGATATCGGCGCAGGCTCCGGCGCTGGTGGCCATCAGCCGATTTCGCCGCGCCGGCCCCCGGTCTGGGCGCGGTCCAGCAGCAGGTGATCCAGTATGACACAGGCGGCCATGGCCTCGGCCACGGGGACGGCGCGGATGCCGACGCAGGGGTCGTGGCGGCCCTTGGTGATCAGGTCGACCTGATCGCCGCGCTGGTTGATGCTGCGGCGCGGGGTCAGGATGGAACTGGTCGGCTTGACCGAGAACCGCACAACGATGTCCTGCCCGGTCGAGATGCCGCCAAGGATGCCCCCGGCATGGTTCGACAGAAATTCCGGCCCGTCCGGGGTCATGCGGATTTCATCGGCATTTTCGGTGCCGGTCAGGGTGGCGGCGTCCATGCCCTCGCCAATTTCGACAGCTTTAACGGCGTTGATCGACATCATCGCGGCGGCAAGGTCGGTGTCCAGCTTGGCATAGATCGGCGCGCCAAGCCCTGCGGGGGCGCCGCTGATGGTGACCTCGACCACGGCGCCGACGCTGTTCTGGTCTTTGCGGATGCGGTTCAGGTAATCGGTCCATTCCGGCACCGCCTGCGCGTCGGGGCAGAAAAAGTCGTTGCGGGTGATCTGGCCTTCGTCAAAGCGGCTGCGGTCGATCTGGCAGGCGCCCATCCGCACCATGTATCCGGTGATCCGCAGATCGGGCAGCAGGCCGCGCAGCACCGCCTGCGCCACGCCGCCCGCCGCCACCCGCGCCGCCGTTTCGCGGGCGCTGGACCGCCCCCCGCCGCGATAATCGCGGATGCCGTATTTCCAGTGATAGGCAATATCGGCATGGCCGGGGCGGAAGGCCTGCGCGATCTCGCCATAATCGCGGCTGCGCTGGTCGGTGTTCTCGATCATCAGCTGAATGGGCGTGCCGGTGGTGCGGCCCTCGAACACGCCTGACAGGATGCGCACCGCGTCGGGTTCCTGCCGCTGGGTGGTCATCTTTGACTGGCCGGGGCGGCGGCGGTCCAGAAACTGCTGGATGAAGGCCGCGTCAAGTTCGACCCCCGGCGGCACGCCATCGACGGTCGCGCCAAGCGCCGGGCCGTGGCTTTCGCCCCAGGTGGTGAAGCGGAAGATATGGCCAAAGCTGTTCATCATCGCGGTGCGCCCCCTTTTGCCAAAAGCGATAGCCGCCCGCGCGGTGCGGCGCAACCGTGGCGGCAACAAGCGCTTGCGCGTGGCGCGGGGGCGGGTAAGCTGGCGCGGACCTCGGGGTGCCCATCGCGGGCTGAGATGCGTGACGCGAACCCGTCGAACCTGATCCGGCTGATACCGGCGAAGGGAAGGCCCCGCAGCCCTTTCCCTTTGTGATCACAAGCAAGGAGCCTGCGATGAAAATGCCCGTCCTGACCGCCGCGCTGGCCCTGATGGCCGCCCCCGCGCTGGCCGACAAGCCTGAACTGACTGTCTATGCCCCCGATTATTTCGTGTCGGAATGGGGTCCCGGCCCCAGGATCGAACAGGGGTTCGAGGCCGCCTGCGGCTGTGATCTGGTCTGGGTGACGGGGGATGTCCTGCCGCGCCTGCTGATGGAAGGCGACAAGACCCGCGCCGATGTGGTGATCGGGCTGAACAGCGATGTCACCGCGCGGGCGCGGGCCAGCGGCCTGTTCGCGCCGCATGGGCAGGACCTGTCGGGCCTGAGCCTGCCGCTGGACTGGACCGACGACACGTTCCTGCCCTTCGACTGGAGCCATATCGCCTTCGTCTATGACGAAACGCGCCTGCCCAGCCCGCCGAAATCCTTTGACGACCTGCTGAATGCCGATGTGAAAATTGCGCTTCAGGACCCGCGCAGCTCTATCTCCGGGCTGGCGACGCTGCTGTGGGTCAAATCCGTCTATGGCGCGCGCGCGCCCGAGGTTTGGGAAAAGCTGGCGCCCAAGGTGCTGACCGTGACCAAGGGCTGGTCCGAATCTTACGGCCTGTTCACCGACGGAGAGGTGGACATGGTGCTGTCCTTCACCAGCTCGCCCGCCTATCACATCGAGGCCGAGGGCGACAAAACCAAGCACGCCGCCATCTTCCCCGAGGGGCATTATTTCTATGTCGAGCTGGCGGGCAGGCTGGCCGGCAGCGACCAGCCCGAACTGGCGGCGCAATTCATGGATTACATCCTGTCGCCCGATTTCCAGACGATGATCCCGACCGCGAACTGGTCATGGCCCGCAAAGCTGGCCGAAGGCGACTGGCCGCAGGTGTTCCGCGACCTGCCGCGCCCCGACAAGACGCTGTGGTATTCCGAAGCCGAGGCCGAGGCCCTGCGCCAGCCCGCGCTGGAGGAATGGCTGCGCGCCTTTTCGCGCTGACCCACGGGTATGGAAGGCACCCGGCACTGGCCTGGCAGGCTGGCGGCGCTGGCGCTGGCCGGGCTGATCCTTGGCACATTGGCGGTCGTGGCGTGGCAGGCGCGCGGGTTGTCCGGCCTTGGGCCGTGGGATTGGCGCGCGATCTGGTTCACGATCTGGCAGGCGGTGCTGTCCGCGACCCTGTCGGCGGCGCTGGCGGTGCCGGTGGCGCGGGCGCTGGCGCGGCGGCGGTTTTGGGGCCGTGATGCGCTGGTGATGCTGTTGGGGGCGCCTTTCATCCTGCCGGTGATCGTGGCGGTGATGGGGCTGATCGCCGTGTTTGGCCGCAGCGGCTGGCTGAATGCCGGGCTGGCGCTGGCGGGCCTGCCGGCGCTGTCGGTCTATGGCTGGCAGGGGGTTATTCTGGCGCATGTGTTTTTCAACCTGCCGCTGTCGGTGCGGCTGGTGCTGCAAGGCTGGCAGGCCATCCCGGCCGAGCGTGTGCGGCTGGCGCAATCGCTGGATTTCGCCCCGCGCGACATGCTGCGCCATCTGGAACGCCCGATGCTGCGCGAGGTTTTGCCCGGTGTCTGGCTGGCGGTGTTTCTGGTCTGCCTGACATCCTTTGCCGTGGCGCTGGCGCTGGGGGGCGGGCCGCGGGCGACGACGGTGGAACTGGCGATCTATCAGGCGTTCCGGTTCGACTTTGACATCGGGCGCGCGGCCAGTCTGGCCCTTGTTCAGGTGGGGCTGTGCGTGGCCGCGATGGCGGTTGCCACGCGGGTGGCGATGCCTGCGGGCTTTGGCGCCGGGATGGATCGCGGCGATGCCTTGCGCGGGCCGGGTGGCTGGCGGCGGGGGGCGGATGCGGTGATTATTGCGCTGGCGGCGGGGTTCCTGATCCTGCCGATGCTTGGCGTCGTGGCCGAGGGGCTGCCGCGCGTTGCGGGCCTGCCCGCGCATGTCTGGCAGGCGGCGCTGCGGTCGGTGGTGATGGCGCTGATCTCGGGCGGGGTGACGCTGGTATTGGGGCTGTCACTGGCCCTGGCGGCGCAAAGCCGCTGGGTCGAATGGGCGGGGATGCTGCCGCTGGTGGCCTCGCCTCTGGTTCTTGGGACGGGGCTGTTTCTGATGCTGCGCGGGCTGGCCCGCCCCGAGGATCTGGCCCTGCCGGTGACGGTGGGGGTGAATGCGGTGATGGCGCTGCCCTTTGCGCTGCGGGCGCTGGTGCCGCAGGTGGCGGCGCTGCGGGCCGATTACGGGCGGCTGGCCGATTCGCTGGACATGACCGGATGGGCGCGGCTGCGGCTGGTGACGCTGCCCCGGCTGGCGCGGCCTTTGGGTTTCGCGGGCGGGCTGGCGGCGGCTTTGGCGATGGGCGATCTGGGGGTGATCGCGCTGTTTGCAAGTTCAGATCAGGCGACCCTGCCGCTGAAGCTGTATCAGTTGATGAACAGCTATCGCATGGGCGATGCCGCGGCCTGTGCGGTGCTGCTGATGGCGATCAGCTTTGCGCTGTTTTGGGTGTTCGACAAAGGGGGGCGCCATGTCGCTTGAGTTCCGCGATATCGCCGTGACGCTTGGCGATTTCAGCCTTAGCGCCGACTTTACCGTCCCCCAGGGGGCGCGGGTGGCGGTGATCGGCCCGTCCGGTGCGGGCAAGTCGACGCTGCTGGCGCTGGTTGGGGGCTATCTGGCGCCGGATCGCGGACAAGTGCGCTGGCAGGGGCATGACATTGGGGTGATGCGGCCCGGTGCAAGACCGGTCTCGATGCTGTTTCAGGACCAGAATTTGTTTCCGCATCTGACGGTAAAACAAAATGTAGGGCTGGGGCTGCGGCCCGACCTGCGCCTTAGCCGGCATCAGGAACAGGAACGCGATGCCGCGCTGGAACAGGTGGGGCTGGCCGATATGGGGGATCGCAGGCCCGCGCAATTATCCGGTGGTCAGCAGAGCCGGGTGGCGCTGGCGCGGGTGCTGTTGCGGCAACGCCCGATCCTGTTGCTGGACGAGGCATTTTCCGCCCTTGGCCCCGCGCTGAAGGACGAAATGCTGGCCCTTCTATACCAGATCACCCGACAAACCGGGGCGACGGTGCTGATGGTCACGCATGACCCGCAGGATGCCCGCGATTTTGCGCCGCTGACGGTGCTGGTCGCCGGTGGCCGCGCGCATCCGCCGCAGCCCACCGGCCCGTTGCTGGATAACCCGCCGCCGGTGCTGCGGGATTATCTGGGTTAGTCGGCGCCGTTAATGTCGTCCCAGGCCTGCAACGCCTTTGCGGCATACATATAGGACGGCCCGCCGCCCATGGTCATGGCAACGGCACCGACGGCGGCGCAATCGGCGCGGCTGCCGCCCTGTTTCTTCAGCGCCTCGGTGTGGAACATGATGCAGGGCTCGCAGCGGTCGGCAATGGCGATGGCCAGCGCGATCAGCTCGACCTCGCGGCCGCTGAGGGGGCTGCTTTCCTTGGCCGCCTTCTGAAACGCGCCAAAGCCCTTGGCGGTGTCGGGAATGGCCTTGTTGAGGCTGCGCAAGCCGTCCTTCATTTCCTCGAACTTCCGGGCATAGGACATTGTCTGCTCCTTGGATGTGACATTCATTGGACGGAATGTAACGCCGCCCCGCGCAGGATCAATGGCCGAATGCGATCTGCGACAATCGGTGCCGCCCCGATGTGGCCCCCTGACCCGCCCCGCCGGGTTTTGAGTTTGGTCAAATCCCCGAATCACCCCCCATGTTACGGCCAGACCAGCATCAGAGAGGGGACTACGATGATGCAACGCATGTCACTGGGGCCGCTTTGGCCGCTGCTGGGTCTGTTTTGCCTGATGATTGCCGTGATCCTGCCCGCGCCGGGCCGGGCACAGACCGCATCGCTGTTACCGGGGTTTCTGGAAAAGCTGGCACCCGCCGATCTGGTGCCGGGTGCCGACAGCTTTGGCGCGATGCGACAGGATGTGCCGGTGGTGCCCGCGATGAAAGGCAAGGATGTCGTGGGCTGGGTGTGGCTGACATCGGATTTCGTGCCAACTGCGGGTTATTCGGGCAAGCCGATCCATGTGGTGGCGGCTGTGACCCCGGATTCCGTCATCTCGGGCGTGCGGCTGGTCAAGCATTCCGAGCCAATTGTGCTGGTGGGCATTCCCGACGCGCGGATTCAGGAAGTGACCAGCGGCTATGCCGGGTTTGACCTGAAAAAGCAGGCCGAGGGCGGCCATGACGCGCGCGATATCGACATCGTGTCGGGGGCGACGGTGACGATCATGGTCATCGACGACACCATCCTGCGCAGCGGCATCAAGGTGGCCCATGCGCTGGGGCTGAAAGGGTTTGAAACCGCCGCTGCCGCGCCCGCCGGGCCGCTGCGCGAAATGGACCCCGCCGCTGGCGAGGTGACCGACTGGGAAACGCTGGCGGGCAATGGCGCGCTGCGGCGTTTTACGCTGGACGTGGCCCAGATCAACGCCGATTTCGCCGCGCTGAACGACCCCCGCACCGCCAAGAATGCCGAGGCCCCGCCCGAGGATGACGCCTATATCGACATCTGGGCCGCGCTGGTCAGCCAGCCCGCCATCGGCAAATCGCTGTTGGGCGATGCGGTTTATGGCAATATCGCCGGTCGGCTGAAGCAAGGCGATCAGGCGATCATGGTTATGGGCAACGGGCGCTGGTCGTTCAAAGGCTCGGGCTATGTGCGGGGGGGCATCTTTGACCGCATTCAGGTGGTTCAGGGACAGATCTCGCAGCGGTTTCGCGACAAACAGCATGAACGCATCGTCCGCGTCGCCGCCGATGGTGCCCCCCGCTTTACCGAGACGGATGTGTTTATCATCCCCGCCGAATCGGGCTTCGACCCCGCCGCGCCGTGGCAGTTGCAATTGCTGGTTCAACGCGCCGTCGGCCCGATTGAAAAGGTGTTCCTGACCTACGATCTGGCCTATGCGCTGCCCGATCCCTATACCAAAGCCGTTGCCCCGCCGCCCCCGCCCGAGGCCGAGGCCGCGCCGGTCCCCGCGGCAATGGCCCCTGCCACGATGGCAGATGCCGGCGATCACGCCGCCCGAAACGCCCTGTGGCAGCGGATCTGGGACGCCAAGCGGGTGCAGGTCACGGTGCTGCTGGTGGCGCTGGGGCTGTTGACGGGGATCTTTTTCTTTCAGCAATTCGCCACCCGTAACGCACGGCTGTTCGACATTATCCGCACCGCCTATCTGGTGTTCACGCTGGTTTTCGTGGGCTGGTATGCCAATGCGCAATTGTCGGTCGTCAATGTTCTGGCGGTGATTTCGGCGCTGTTTTCCGACTTCAAGTGGGAAACCTTCCTGATGGACCCGCTGATATTCGTGCTGTGGTTCGCGGTGGCAGCGTCGCTGTTGCTGTGGGCGCGCGGGGCGTTTTGCGGCTGGCTGTGCCCGTTCGGTGCTTTGCAAGAGCTGCTGAACAAGCTGGCCAAGGCGCTGCGGGTGCCGCAGATCACCCTGCCCTGGGGTCTGCATGAACGGCTGTGGGCGGTGAAATACCTGATCTTCATGGTGCTGTTCGGGGCATCGCTTTACAGCCTTGAACTGGCCGAGAAGCTGGCCGAGGTCGAGCCTTTCAAAACCGCGATCATCCTGAAATTCGCGCGTCCGCTGCCCTATGTGCTGTTTGCGGTCGGTGTCTGCCTGTTGCCGGGGCTGTTCATCGAACGGTTTTACTGCCGCTATGTCTGCCCGTTGGGCGGCGGGCTGGCGATTCCGGCGCGGCTGCACATGTTCCGCTGGCTGCGCCGCTATAACGAATGTGGCAGCCCGTGCCAGACCTGTGCGCATGAATGCCCCGTCGAGGCCATTCACCCCACCGGCGAGATCAACCCGAATGAATGCATTTCCTGCCTGCATTGTCAGGTCCTGTATCAGGACCACCAGAAATGTCCGGTCGTCATCCGGCGCGACAAGCGTCGTGCGCGTGACGCCGTGGCAGCCGGTCAGTTAAGGGCGTCGGACACCGCCCGCGACATGGCCATGAAGAACCATCCGAATGTCGGTTAACACAGAAAGGGACCAAGACATGTCTGGATATGAACACGATGCCGGGGCCAAGCGCGGCGGCCTGTCGCGCCGTGCGCTGTTCAAGGGCACGGCCGGGACGGCGGCGTTTGCCGGGCTGACCGGGGCCGGCGCGCTTGGCGCCATGAGCAACGCGGCACGGGCCGAGACCTCGATCGAGGTCAAGCCGGGGCAACTGGATGAATATTACGGCTTCTGGTCATCAGGCCAGTCGGGCGAGGTGCGCATCATGGGCGTGCCGTCCATGCGTGAACTGATGCGGGTGCCGGTTTTCAACTATTGCGGGGCGACCGGCTGGGGGCTGACCAACGAAAGCCTGAAGATCATGACCGAGGGCCTGACCGAGGAAACCAAGGCGTTTCTGGCCAAGCGCGGCATGAAAACCTATCACAATGGCGACCTGCACCACCCGCATATGTCGTTTACCGATGGCACCTATGACGGGCGCTATCTGTTCGTGCAGGACAAGGCCAACAGCCGCGTCGCCCGCATCCGCATGGACGTGATGAAAACCGACAAGATCGTCGAGGTGCCCAACGCATCCGACATGCACGGGATGCGCCCGCAGCGTTACCCGCGCACCGGCTATGTGTTCGTCAATGGCGAACACCGGATTCCGCTGCCCAATGACGGCAGCATTCTGGACGAGCCGGAAAAATATGTCGCCATCTTTACCGCCATTGACGGCGACACGATGGACATCGCCTGGCAGGTGATGGTGGATGGCAACCTTGATAACCTTGATTCCGATTATAAGGGGAAATACGCGTTTTCGACCTGCTATAACTCGGAAGGTGGGGTCAACCTGGCCGAGATGACGGCGAATGAACAGGACTGGGTCGTCGCCTTCAACATCGCCAATATCGAACAAGGTATCAAAGACGGCGATTACGAAGAACATAAAGGCGTCAAGGTGCTGGATGGCCGCAAGGCGGCGGGCAGGAATTACACCCGTTATATCCCGGTTTCCAACAGCCCGCATGGCTGTAACATGGCGCCGGACATGAAGCACCTGTGCGTCAACGGCAAGCTGTCGCCCACCGTCACCGTGGTCGATGTCGACAAGGTTGACCTGCTGTTCAGCGAAAACGCCGATCCGCGTTCCGCCGTGGTGGCCGAACCGGAACTGGGTCTGGGGCCGCTGCACACCGCGTTTGACGGCAAGGGCAATGCGTTCACCACGCTGTTTCTGGACAGCCAGATGGTCAAGTGGAACATCGACAAGGCGATTGCGAAATTCGCCGGTCAGGATGTGGACCCGATCATCGACAAGATCGACGTGCATTACCAGCCCGGCCACAACCACACCACCATGGGCGAAACCAAAGAGGCAGATGGCAAATTCCTGATCTCGCTGAACAAGTTCAGTAAGGACCGGTTCCTGAATGTCGGCCCGCTGAAGCCGGAAAACGACCAGCTGATCGGCATTTCCGGCGAAAAGATGGAGCTGCTGCATGACGGCCCCACCTTTGCCGAGCCGCATGACTGTATTCTGGTGCGCGCCGATATCGTGAACCCGGTCAATGTCTGGTCGCGCGACGATGCGATGTGGGACGACGCCCGCAAACAGGCCGAGGCCGATGGCGTCGATCTGGAATATGGTGCCGACGTCATCCGCGATGGCGACAAGGTGCGGGTCTATATGCATTCGGTCGCGCCGACCTTCAGCCTTGAAAAATTCGAGGTGAACGAGGGCGACGAGGTCACCATCTATATCACCAATGTCGATGATGTGGACGACCTGACCCATGGCTTTACGCTGGGTGGCCACGGGATCGCGATGGAACTGGCCCCGCAGGCCACGGCCAGCGTGACCTTTACCGCCGACCGGCCCGGCGTGCATTGGTATTATTGCCAGTGGTTCTGCCATGCCCTGCATATGGAAATGCGCGGGCGGATGCTGGTGCATCCGAAGAAAGCCTGACACGGGGTTCGTGATGTCTTCGCTGCCAGCCCTGTTCCTGTCGGCCCTTGGCCTGCTGCTTGCCGTGGCCTGTCCCTCTGCGGGGGCGGTGGTGCCGGTGTCTGCGGGGCAGGATCTGGCGGCGGCCATCGCGGATGCGGCGCCGGGGGACCAGATGGTGCTGGCCCCCGGCGATTATGCCGGACCCATCGTCATTGACAGGCCGCTGACCCTGACGGGTCACGGCAAAGCCCGCATCACCGGCCCCGGCGCGGGTTCGGTGATCCGGGTGCAATCGGGGGGCGTGGTGCTGGACGGGCTGGTGGTCACCGGGTCGGGCCTGCGTCTGGACAAGCTGGACAGCGGCATCGTGCTGGACCGCGACCACCGCGATATTCTGGTCCAGAACTGCACCTTGCTGGACAACCTGATCGGCATTGACGTGCAGGGCGCGCGCGACGTGACCCTGCGCGGCAATACCATTCGTGGCCGCGATGACCTGCGGGTGCCGGAACGCGGCCCCGGCGTCTATGTCTGGAACGCGCCGGGCCTGCTGGCCGAAGGCAATGACATCTCGCGCGGGCGGGACGGGTTCTTTGTCACCACCTCGCACCGGGCGACCTATCGCCGGAACCGGTTTCACGACCTGCGTTACGCCTTTCATTCGATGTATGCCAACCGGCTGGTGGTCGAGGACAACCTGTCGACAGGGAACGAGATCGGCTATGCGCTGATGTTTTCGCAGGATCTGAAGGTCAGCCGCAATGTCTCGGACGGGGACCGCGCGCATGCGTTTTTCATGAACTTCGCCAACAAGGCGGTGCTGACCGAAAACCGTGTGACCAATGGTCCCGAAAAATGCCTGTTCGTCTATAACGCCAATCGCAACCGCTTTGTCGACAATCTGTTTTCCGGTTGTGACATCGGGGTGCATTACACCGCCGGGGCGCAGGATAATCTGTTCACCGGCAACAGCTTTGTCGGCAATCGCACGCAGGTGAAATATGTCGGCACCAAGTGGATTGAATTTTCCGAGGGCCGGCGCGGCAATTACTGGTCCGATCACCCCGGTTTCGACATTGACGGCGACGGCGTGGCCGACAGCCCCTATCGTCCCAATGACGTGATTGATCAGGTGGTCTGGAACCAGCCCGCCGCGCGTCTGTTGCTGGGGGCGCCCGCCGTGCAGTTGATCCGCTGGAGCCAGTCACGCTTTCCCGGCCTGATGCCGGGGGGCGTGATCGACAGCCACCCGCTGGCCCGCCCCGGCGTGCCGGTACAGCCCGTCGAAAAGGGGGGCCAGACATGAGCCATGACACCGTGCTGTCCGCCCGCGACCTGACGGTGCGCTTTGACAGTCTGACCGCGCTGGACGGGCTGAACCTTGACGTTGCCGCCGGTCAGCGGGTGGCGTTGCTGGGGCATAACGGGGCGGGAAAATCGACGTTTTTCCGGGTGATTCTGGGGTTTCTGACATCTGCCGCCGGGTCGGTGCGCATCGACGGTCATGCCCCCGCCACCGACGCCGCCCGCCGTGCCGTCAGCTATCTGCCCGAGACGATGGCCTTTCCCAAGGCCCTGACCGGGGCCGAGATCCTGACCACCTTTCTGCGGCTGCGCGGGCAGGATCTGCGCCAGTGCGGGGGGCTGTTGGACCGGGTCGGTCTGGGCGATGCGGGCGGTCGGGCGGTTGGCACCTATTCCAAGGGGATGCGCCAGCGGCTGGGTCTGGCGCAGGCGCTGATCGGGCAGCCAAGGCTGCTTTTGCTGGACGAACCGACCAGCGGGCTGGACCCGGTGTCGCGGCGCGATTTCTATACCATCATCGACGCCGCCGCAGCCGAGGGCAGCGCGGTGCTGTTATCCTCGCACGGGCTGGACGAGGTGCAGGGCCGCACCGACCGCGTGGCGATCCTGTCGCGCGGGCGGCTGGTGGCCGATGGCACCGCGGCGGCGCTGTCGGCGCAGGCCGATCTGCCGGTGCGGCTGACCCTGCGCGTGGACCCGGCGCGGCGCGATGTGCTGGCGCGGGAACTGGGGGCGGCGGCCGTGGGCAATGACGGTCTGCTGCTGACCGCCCCGGTCGCGGGCAAGGCGGCGCTGTTGGCGCGGATCGCCCCGCTGGCGGCGGATCTGCGCGATATCGACCTGCATCTGCCCACGCTGGAGGATGTCTATCGCCATTACAGCGACCGCGTGAAAGGGGGTCCCGCATGAGCGCGCTGTCCCGCATCCTTGCCATCGCCGGGCAAGAAATCCGGCTGGCCCGCCGCAACCGCTGGCTGGTGCTGGCGATGGCGTTGCTGACGCTGTTCGCGCTGTCCTTGTCGGTGATGGGGGCGGGGCAGGGCGCGGCGCTGGCTGCCGATGCGATGCAGGTTGGCGCGGCGGGGCTGGCGACGTTGTCGGTCTATCTGGTGCCGCTGATCGCCTTGCTGTTGTCCTATGATTCCATCGCCGGCGAGGTCGAGCGCGGCACGCTGGCGCTGACCCTTGCCACCCCCCTGCGCCGGTGGGAAATGTTCGTGGCCAAATTCGCCGCGCAGACCGGCATCGTGGCGCTGGCGGTGCTGTTGGGTTTCGGCATTGCGGGTGCGGTGGTGGCGGCATTCTGGCCGGTCGGTGCTGACGGGCTGGCGGCATGGGCGCGGCTGATGGCGACCTCGGTCCTGCTGGGGGCGGTGTTCGTGGCGATGGGGCTGGCGGTGTCGGCCCGCGCCGGGCGCACCGCCACGGCGGCGGCGCTGGCTGTCGGGCTGTGGCTGGTGCTGGTGGTGCTGTATGATCTGGCGCTGTTGGGCGGGGTGATGGTCGACCGCGGCGGCACCTTTACCACGCAGGTTTTCCCATGGGCCGTGCTGGCCAACCCCGCCGACGCATTTCGGCTGTATAATCTGGCGCTGGTCGAAACCGCCCCTGTTGCCGGGATCGACGGTCTGTCGCGCAGCTTTCCGGCCCCGGTCTGGACGGCGCTGCTGGTGCTGGCCGGCTGGCTGGCCGGGCTGTTGGCACTGGGGATCGCCTTTGCCAAAAGGATCGTGCCATGAGGTTTTCACGTCACCACCGCATTGCCCTTGTGGTCCTTGCCTCGCTGGCGCTGGCCGCCTGCCGCGAGGATCAGGCCGCCACCCCGCCCGCCCCCGTCGCCATGACGGACGAGGCGCTGGGGCATTACTGTCAGATGTATATCACTGACCATCCCGGTCCCAAGGCCCAGATCCACCTGAAGGGCCATGCCGCGCCGATGTGGTTTTCGCAGGTCACCGATGCCGTGACCTATCTGCGCGACCCCGAACAGCCAGACCCGGTGGTGGCGTTTTACGTCAGCGATATGGGAAAGGCCCGGAACTGGGCCTTGCCGGGGCAGGATAACTGGACCGATGGCAACAGCGCCTTTTACGTCATCGACAGCCGCCAGCCCGGCGGCATGGGCGTCCCCGAGGCGATTTCCTTTGCCGATAACGCCGCCGCACAGGGTTTTGCCGCCGAAAATGGCGGGCGCGTGGTGGTGCTGGCCGATATTCCCGATGCCTATCTGACGCCCGCAATTCAGGGCTTTACCGACAATCCGCAAGGGGGTGCCCCATGACCCAAGCTGACCGATTCACCCGTCGTCGCCTGATCGCGATTTCGGCCTGTGCCGCCGGTGCGGCGCTGTTGCCCGCCATGGGCCGCGCCGCCCCGCCCGTGGCCCGCTGGCAGGGGGTGGCGCTGGGGGCCGGGGCGCAGTTGCGGCTTGTCGGGCTGACCCCGGCGCAGGCCGCGCCGCTGATCGCCGCGGTCGAGGCCGAGCTGGCGCGCTGCGAGGCGATCTTCAGCCTTTATCGCCCCGACAGCCAGATTGCGCGGCTGAACCGCGATGGCCGGCTGGACGACCCCGCGCCGGAAATGCTGGCGCTGCTCAGTCAGGCGCGCGACGTGCATCGGCGCACCGGGGGGCTGTTCGACCCGACGGTGCAGGGGCTGTTCGACCTTTACGCCCGCAACGCCGCCAGCGGTCGTCATCCGGCGCGGCCCGAACTGGCGGCGGCGCTGGCCGGGGTCGGGTTTGACAGGCTGCGATTCGATGCCGGGGGTGTGGCGATGCCGCGCGGGATGCGGCTGACGCTGAACGGCATCGCCCAAGGCGCGATCACCGACCGCGTGGCGGCGCTGTTGCGCGCCGCTGGCCTGCGCGACCTGCTGGTCGATATGGGCGAGATCCGCGCCATCGGGCTGGCCCCTGACGGGCGCGGCTGGCGGGTGCGGCTGGATCATGGCAGCGTCGATGCGCCGGTGCAGGTGCTGCGTGACCGCGCGGTGGCGACCTCGCGCCCCGGTGGGACGATGATCGGCGGGGTGGGGCATATCCTGCACCCGCGACAGGGCGCGGTGGCCCCGCGCCTGAACGCGGTCACCGTGCTGGCCGACAGCGCGGCGCTGGCCGATGGGCTGTCGACCGGCGCGGCGCTGATGGATGCGGCGTCGGCGCGGGCTCTGGCGGGGGATGGGGTGACCGTGATAGCGTCATAAGATGACGCAAGATCTGACCGCCACCCCGCTGACCGCCGCCGACTTTGCCCCCTTTGGCGAGGTTATCACCCCCCGTCCCGCGCCGGACATGATCATCAATGCCGGTCGCTGTGGACGGCATCATGATCTGGCGCGGATGGATTTCGGCACCGGCCGCGCCGGGATCAGCCTGTTCGACGCCGAGGCCCGGCACTGGCCGGTCAGCATCGACCTGCTGGAGCGTCACCCCTTGGGCAGTCAGGCCTTCATCCCGATCACCGGCACGCCGTTTCTGGTCGTCGTCGCGGCTGATGCGGACGGCATCCCCGCCACCCCCCGCGCCTTCCTGACCGCGCCGGGGCAGGGCATCAACCTGCACCGCAATGTCTGGCACGCCGTCCTGACCCCCATCGGCGCACCCGGCCTCTATGCGGTCGTCGACCGCATCGGCGCGGGCAACAACCTTGAGGAATATTATTTCAAGGCGCCATTTTTGGTAAATTCACCTGTTTGCGGGTAAAAGGCTGATTTCAAATCACCCTTAAGGCGATTTCAGCGAAACCAAAATTCCTGAGGTTCGGTGTCTGTCGTTTTGGGGCTGTCACCCAAGGCAAGGGATGCCGTGCGAATACAGCGGATGTTTCGGCAGGATTTCGCCAGTCTTTCAAAATGGCCAGAAAGGGCATAAAACAGGCCTTGTCGGCGCGCAGGAAGTTTGCCTAAACATGCGACTTGATGAAAGTGAGCTGTTTTTGAAGGAATATGTGCCTTTTGCAACATAAAAAACCTGCAACGTTATCGGCTTAAGCACTTTCTGGCGCTGCCAGAGTTTATATATTCGTTACAATCACCTGTATATAGGTTGGTTAATACTTGTGCCGGGAAGTTTGTTGCATTTGTTTAAATTTGCGGAAGGCGCATGAATTTCAGGCTCTGTGAACTGCGGATATTCATTTTGAGGCTTTTAAGATGAAGTTACTTTTGACGGGTGGTTGCGGTTTTATTGGGTCTGCGGTTGTTCGTCTTGCGGTTTCG
>NZ_JBISBS010000005.1:0-247081 GCF_044335505.1 Paracoccus jiaweipingae
ATGTGTTCGCGGGTCTGCGGCATGGGGCCGTCAGCGGCGTTCACCACCAGGATCGCGCCGTCCATCTGCGCCGCGCCGGTGATCATGTTCTTCACATAGTCGGCGTGGCCGGGGCAGTCCACATGGGCATAGTGACGGGTGTCGGATTCATATTCGACATGCGCCGTCGAAATCGTGATCCCGCGTGCCTTTTCCTCGGGCGCGCCGTCAATCTGGTCGTAAGCCTTGAAGTCACCAAAATACTTGGTGATCGCTGCCGTCAGGGTCGTCTTGCCGTGGTCAACGTGACCAATCGTCCCGATGTTGACGTGCGGTTTCGTCCGTTCAAACTTTGCCTTTGCCATAAGGGCCTCCTGTTCGTCGGGGCGTGGCTGGCGGCCCCGTTCAGCATCCGCCGCGACTTATAAGCAGATTCGGGAAAAATCAAGGCCACGCATTGCATGATTGCACGGCTGTGGCACGGAACCCCGCCGATTGCCGTCGCGTTAGCCTGCCGAGTGTGGCCGTCACCGGGAAATGACGGCGAAAATACAGGGGAATGACGATGAGCATGATGAAAACTCTGGCCCGCGTCGCGGCAGGCGTGATGCTGGCCAAGGGCATTGGAACGGTGATGAAAAACCGAAATGGCGGGACCGGCACCGGCCAGACCGGGGGCCATACCACCGGCGGCGGGATCCTTGGCGATCTTCTGGGCAATAACACTGGCAGCGCCGGGTCGCGCCAGACCGGCAGCGGCGGGCTTGGCGATATGCTGGGTCAGGTTCTGGGCGGGCGCAGCACCGGCGCGGGCAGCGGCAGCCCCTATGGCGGCCAGCATTCGCCCGACCGCAGCGGCACGGCCTCGGGCGGGTTGGGGGGTATCCTTGACCAGCTTGGCGGTGCGGCAGCGGGGGCCGGTCTGGGCGGTCTGCTGGGTGGCCTGCTGGGGGGCGGCGCTGGCCAGAAAGATCTGGCGCAAAAAGATTCGCAGCCCAGCAATGACCGCAGCTTTGGCGATCTGTTCAACGACGCCCTGATCAAACAGGACGAACCCGAGGTGCTGCCTACCCCGGAACAGAATGCCGTCGCCGCGCTGATGCTGAAAGCAATGATTCAGGCGGCCAAGTCGGATGGCAAGATTGACGACGCCGAAAAACAGCGCCTGATCGGCCATCTGGGGGATGATATCGACGAGGAAGAACGCCAGTTCATCCGCGACCAGATGGCCGCCCCGATCGACCCGCAAGCCCTTGCGCGCGAGGTGCCGAAGGGGTTGGAATCGCAGGTTTATATGATGTCGCTGATGGCCATCGACTTTGACAGTCAGGCCGAGGCCGAATACCTGCACGCGCTGGCGCAGGCTTTGGGCCTGAACCAGTCGCAGACGGACAGCATCCATACCCGGATCGGGGTAAAAAACCTCTATAGCTGAGGGGCCGCCCACTGACCGACACGCCGTCCGATGTTTCGGGCGGCGTCTTTTTTTGCCTCCGGCGGGGATAGCCGGAGGCACATCTTCAAGCCCCAATCAAAGCAATAGCTTAGCTGTCGCCATCGACTTGTTTGTGGCGCGATGTGTGACACTGCGACGCGAAAAAATCAAGGTGGCTAGTTTCCAGTTTGCTGAGTCACAGGGGGGGCTAAGATGCGGTAACGGGCGGAGAGCGGTCATTCTCCGCGGCTGCGAAGGGATCAGCCAACAATTGCAAGAACGGACATCACGCATCTTGAACTTCCAACATGATCCCAACGGGGGCTGGCAAACCGCTACCGCGTAGGTCTACAATTGGCATGAATGAAAAGGGTATGCTCCATGCTCAAGGCTGAGATCGACACCGCCAAGCGCACTGTAAATACAGACCGCGTGCAGATCACCATTGGCGAAGTCGCGACGATGTATTCGTCGGAGGAACTGAATATTCTCCCCGACTTCCAGCGGCTCCATCGCTGGAGCTTGGAGAAGAAATCCACCTTTGTTGAATCGATTTTGATTGGAATTCCCATTCCCCCGTCTTCGTCTTCGAGACAGATGAGGGCACATGGGAACTTGTAGACGGACTTCAACGTGTGTCGACCATTCTCGAGTTCATGGGCCTACTCCGGGATGTCTACAACCCTGGCGAAACCAAGAGAAGCATCTTGGCTGGAACGAAATATCTTCCGAGCCTCGAGGGGGTTGCATGGGACGCGATCAACGCTGGTGAGACAACTCTCGAAAAGTCTATGCAGCTATTCTTTCGGCGTGCCAGGCTCGACTTCGAGATTCTAAAACACCCGAGTGACCCGAAGACCAAGTATGACTTGTTCCAGCGCCTCAACCGTGGTGGCGCCTATGCGAATGAACAGGAAGTCCGCACTTGCTCCATGGTCTTGGCTGACGAAGATTTCACGCAGAAGCTCAAGGATATCGCCGGCCGGCAAGAGGTTCAGGCGCTATTCGGTGTGACCAGTGAACAGCACCAGAAGCAGCGCGACCTCGAGTATCTCGTGCGTTTAATAGTCCACACCATGGTTGAATACTCTACAAAGATGGATATCGAAGAATACCTGAGCACAGGAATTCTTGAAGTAATCGAGAGCGGGCGCCAGGACGAAGCAATCGAAATGGTGAACTGGGTTATTGATACCCTACGAAATATGGGAGGCGACGAAGCACTCTTGCCCGCAGAAGAACGCATCGATGGCGTCGGAGGCGGCAGGAGGTTCTCACTCCGAGCCTTGGAAGTCATATGCGTTGGACTTGCGAAGAACCGAGAGGTGCTCGCTGCCAAACCTGATGCTGATAAGTTCATTCGGGCCAAGATCGCGAGCTTTTGGATGAACCAGATCGTGGTAGATTTGAGCAGCGCAGTAATGCGGGGCACCACAAGAATTCAGCGAAGCGTTCCTTTCGGCGCGAAGTGGTTCGATCCGGATGCCCAAAACAATTGACGATTTTTTCGACGACATCGATGCGGCGAGGTCGATCCGAGTCCGAGAGTTGTCGGAAATCAAAAGGCTATTCGGAACTCCATCGTCTACAGCTGATCCTATGGGTGTTCAGTCAAAGGCGCTCGTTGTTTTGAGCTATGCAGCTTGGGAAGGCTTCTATAACGAGTGCGTCGATGCCTACTGTGACTTCCTCCAAACACGAGGGAAAAAGGTCTCTGATGCGGGCTGGAAGATGCTTGTCGGAGCTCTTGGTGCTGAATTCGATTCTTTGCGCAGCCGGCGCGCCCGATCTCGTCGATGATGACGATGGGATTGGCGATGCCCATGCGCAGGAACTCGGTCACCAGCCGCCCGGCATGGGCTGTTCCCCAGCCGCGCTCGGTGCCGGTCAGCGCGAAGGTGCCGCCCTGCGCCGCCCCGATATCGAGCGCGATGACGGGCACCCCCAGCAGCGCGCCCAGATGCCGCGCCTATCCTCCTGCCTGACCTGTTGCGCGGGACGCAAACAGGTATCCGGGGTTCGAAGGGGCTGGCCCCTCGCAAGTCTCGTTGGCCCGCACTTCCGCAGGAATGCAGGGACAACGAGGAGACTTGCTTTTGATCCTCCCCCAAACGCGGATCTCCGTTCCGGTATCGCGCACCGGTTCCGGTACCTGTTGCCCGGATCGGCGCGGGGTGACGGTGGTTCAAGGGGTGAGGCGCAAACATGGAAAAGCTCCTTTCTGGCGCAGGGGGGTGACGTAAATCCGAGGGGCGCTGAGACGATGAAGGTGGGAGAAACACCCCCGGATCGCGCCTCAGCGCGCAGTCTCAGAAGATGCGGGGAAGGCTGTTGATGGCCTCTTGCATGGCGCGCAGGGGTGCCGTGCTGCCATAGACCTCGTCTTCGACCGTGGCGCCGGCGTGGCCCAGAATGTCGTAACAGACGGCCTGGCTTACAGCCGGGTTTTGGCGCAGCTGATCGGTCACATAATGGCGGAAGCTGTGAAAGCTCTTCTTGCCGCGATCCGTGCCCAGCTGATCGGTGAAGATCTCGCGGGACAAATAGTCAATTGACGCCCCGAAACCGCCCGCCGCCGAATTCTTCTTCAGCTCGGAAAACAGGTTCTGATCCGGGTCACGGCCCTCGATGTGATCGAGAAAGCCAAGCTCGATAAGATGCTCATGCAGCGGGACATCGCGCACGGATTGCGGCGTCTTCAGATGCGCCCGGTTGCCGTTTGGCCGGAAGGAAAGGCACCAGATGCCGTCGATCTGGCGCAGGTCCGCGACCTCCATCGCCGCCAGTTCCTCGCGCCGCGCGCCGCTATAGGCGGCAAGAATGTGCATCCAGTAAAGCCCGTCGCGCAGGATCACCGCACCGGGCTTGCGCCGATGTTTGGCTGAGGCGCAGCCCGTGAACACCGGATGCCGGAACAGCGCCCGCACATCGGTCAGGCTGAGGGCTGCGCGCTTGTCGCGGGCGCGCCGCGTATCGCGCCGGTTCAGCGTGGTAAAATCAAGGAAGCGGTCAACCGCGATCCCCTCGCCACCGGCGCGCGTGATGATGCGCCGGATCGTCGTCAGATGCCGGTTGCTGGTGGCCGGGGTGAACCCGCGCTCTTCTGTGGCAAGCTCCGCCGCGCGTTTGATCGTCGCGGAAATGGAGCGCAGCTTGTCCTTCGGGCTGCGGCCAAAGGTCTTGGGCAGCTTGCGCATCGTGTCCACAAACTGCGACAGATGATGCTGGCGGATATCTCGGACATCCTTGATCCCGGTGATGAGGGCAAAAAGCTCGGCGCTTTGCCGGGTCTGGCGGATTTGCGCTTCTGTGACCGCGTCGTCGCGCTGCACCTCCATGACGCGCGCGGCGACGGCAAACCAGTCGGGGTCCGGCAGGTTCGCATCCCCGGCCTGTGCATCTTCCGCTGGGTCCGCACCGGGGGGCAGTAAAGCCGTCGACAGTGCCCGGGACGCTGCCCCTTCCTCAAACCACGCGCGCGGGATCTGCGCCGCATCGGGGTCAAGCGCATCAGCGGGTTTGATCCGGGCGGCGGATTCGATGCTCAGCTTCTGCGCGGGCAACAGCGCGGCGGCCCGCGCGGTCAGGATCACCCGATAGGCCGCCAGCAGCTCATCATCCTCAACCGCATCCGCCCGGCGCAGGGCCTGTGAGACCACCTGTTCCGCAAAGCCCCGCTCATGCGCGTGCAGAAACGGCGCGGCATGGGCGGCCGATTCATGCGAGAAGATCAAAGCCGCCGCGTCGTGCATATCGACATTGTCGCCGTCGCGGCTGCGCTCCAGCAGCGCCAGGTCCTCCGCGTCATAGTCGCCGTGGCGCAGCGCCGCCAGCAGCGCCCGCCCGTGCAGCTCAAGCGCCAACTCTTTCGGCATCGGCGGGGCCGGGATTGCCAGGCCAAGGTGCGACAGCGGGCGGTTCGCCTCAATCCGTTGCCATTCTTCCCGAACGACACGATCAAAAAGGTCCCGGGCCTCGGCAGGTGTCAGCCGCTTCTTCGCCATATCCCTGAAGATAGCGGCACTTTGGGCCGTGACAATGGCCGCCAGGCGCCGCGCCGTCTCCGGATCGCGGGTCCGCAGGCTGACCTGCATCACCCCACCGCCATCCGCCCCGCCGGGCAACCTGCGCCGCCAGACATAGGTCGCACCGCGCCGGTAAACATGATTCGCCAATCCCATCAGAGCCTCCATTCCTCATGTGGCTCCGGCTAAATCTGTGCCTCACACACCGCACACATGCACATCCGCACGCCATAGGTGAGGCGCAAAATCTATTGCGGTCAAAGGGTTGCCAGATTATGCCTCCGGAGGGGATATTTTAACCAAGATGAAAGGTTTTCGCGTTAGCTGTGAGGGGCGGTACAGGCGGGGACGCCGATGACCGCCCAAGGTGAAGACCTGTCCCCTGTCGCTGCGCGGATCAAATGCCGCCAGCGGCAGGGGGTATTCGACGCGGGTGTGGCATCCTGATGGGGATGGGCGGCCTGGCGTCGCACACGGGTGCAGCGGATTTCACCCTGGCCCAAATATCCCGGGGGAAATCGGCGCAGCCGATGGGGGCAGCGCCCCCCTTCCCTGCCAAGACGAAAAGACCGCCGCGAAAGGGGGACCACGGTGTTCCTTTAGCCCCGTCACATCATCCAAAGGTATTGTCGCGGGGAAAGCCGCGCGGGGCCATGCGCCCGGCTGTGGCGCGCTTGCCAAGCCATTCTCCAAGGTCGGTTTCGCTGCGGGTGCGTCCGGCCGGGTCCTGCCATGACAGGCCGACCGACAGGGTGATGCAGCGCGCGTCCGACAGGCCACCATCCTTGAATTTTTGCAGCCGCACCCCTTTGCCGCGCGCCATTTCCGGCAGTTCGGACAAGGGAAAGACCAGCATTTTGCGGTTCTGGCCAACGGTGGCGACGTGATCGCCCTCGACCCGGCGGCACAGCAGCGCGTCGCCGTTCAGCACCTGTTTACCGGTCTTGGTTTGCGCCAGAATATCGGCAGCATTGACCACAAAGCCGTTACCGTCCTTCGAGGCGACCAGATATTGCTGATCCTCGCGCCACGGGAAGATGTCGATCACCTCGGCTTCGTTGGGCAGGTCGACCATCAGCCGCACCGGTTCCCCCAGCCCGCGCCCACCGGGCAGGTTGGCCGCCGACAGGGTGTAAAACCGGCCATTGGCGCCAAAGATCATCAGCTTGTCGGTGGTTTCGGCATGAAGGGCAAAGCGCGGGCCGTCGCCGTCGCGGAACTTGACCTCGGCATCCAGCGGCTGGTGGCCCTTCATCGCACGAATCCAGCCCATTTTGGACAGGATGACGGTGATCGGCTCGCGCTCGATCATGGCATCCATGTCGATGGGCTGGACATCCACGCTGTCGGTGATCTCGGTCCGGCGCATCCCGCCCGGCGCGCTGCGGCCAAACAGGCCGCGCACATCGCGCAATTCCTGCGCGATCCGCGCCCATTGCGCGGCGTCATCGGCCAGCATGGCCTGCAAGGCGTCGCGTTCGGCCATCAGGCTGTCGCGTTCGGCCCGCAATTCAATTTCTTCCAGCTTGCGCAGGGCGCGCAGGCGCATGTTCAGGATCGCCTCGACCTGAATATCGGTCAGGCCGAATTCGGCCATCATCACCGATTTCGGGTCATCTTCGTGGCGGATGATCTCGATCACGCGGTCGATGTTCAGATAGGCGACCAGATAGCCCTCAAGCACCTCCAGCCGGCGGGCGATCTTGTCCAGCCGGTGGTTTGATCGCCGCAAAAGCACGTCGCGGCGGTGGTCAAGAAAGGCGCGCAGAACCTCTTTCAGGCTGCAAACCCTGGGGACGCGCCCGTCGATCAGCACGTTCATGTTCAGGCTGAACCGGATCTCAAGATCGCTGACCCTGAACAGCGCCGCCATCAGCTGATCGGGGTCGACCATGCGGGTTTTGGGTTCCAGCACGATGCGGATATCCTCGGCGGATTCGTCGCGCACATCGGCCAGAATCGGGATCTTGCGGGTCTGGATCAGCTCGGCCAGACGTTCGATCAGCTTGGATTTCTGCACCTGATAGGGGATCTCGGTCACGATGACCTGCCACTGGCCACGGCCCAGATCCTCGCGCTGCCAACGCGCCCGCAGGCGGAAGCTGCCGCGCCCGGTGCGATAGGATTCGCGAATGGATTCAGGGCTTTCGACCAGCACCCCGCCAGTCGGGAAATCCGGTCCGGGGATCAGGCTGACCAGCGTGTCGTCGCGCGCATCCGGGGTCTTGATCAGATGCAGGCAGGCGTCAATGACCTCGTGCAGGTTATGGGGCGGCACATTGGTCGCCATCCCCACCGCGATGCCCGAGGCCCCGTTGCACAAAAGGTTCGGAAAGGCCGCCGGCAGGACCACCGGTTCGGTCAAAGTGCCGTCATAATTGGGCCGGAAATCGACCGCATCCTCGGCCAGCCCTTCCAGCAGCGATTCCGAGGGCAGCGCCAGACGCGCCTCGGTATAGCGGCTGGCGGCGGGGTTATCGCCGTCGATATTGCCGAAATTCCCCTGCCCGTCGACCAGCGGGTAACGCATGGCGAAATCCTGCGCCAGACGTGCCATGGCGTCGTAAATCGCGGCATCGCCATGGGGGTGATAATTCCCCATCACATCGCCCGAAATCTTGGCCGATTTGCGGAACGCCCCGGTTGGCGACAGCTTCAGTTCGCGCATCGCGAACAGGATGCGGCGATGCACCGGCTTCAGCCCGTCACGCGCATCGGGCAGCGCCCGGTTCATGATCGTGGACAGCGCATAGGTCAGATAGCGTTCACCAATGGCGCGCGACAGCGGCTCGCGCACGGTCTGCGAGGGCTGCGGGGTCAGGTCGGGGTCTTCGGGCGTGTTCTGCGACATGGGTCGATGGATATTGCGCCGCGCCGCTTGCGTCCAGCGCAAACGGCAATGACGCCGTCTGCCCGCTGCGCTATAGCAGCGCCAGACAGAAAAGAGGCGGCGGCATGGACCAGACAAAGACGCGCCGGGTGCTGATCACCGGCTGTTCATCGGGCATCGGGCTGGCCACGGCGCATTGGCTGCGCGACCGGGGCTGGCAGGTGGTGGCCGCCTGCCGCCACCCCGATGACAGCGCCGCGCGCCGGGCCGAGGCGATGGAATCGGTCACGCTGGACCTGTCGCGGCCCGACAGCATTGCCGCAGCGATGGATCAGGTGCTGGCCGCCGGGCCGCTGGACGCACTGGTCAATAACGCCGCCTTCGCCCTGCCCGGCGCGGTCGAGGATATGCCCGCCGATGCCCTGCGATCCATTTTCGAGGTCAACCTGTTTGGCACCCATGACCTGACCTGCCGCGCGCTGGCGCATTTCCGCAGCCGGGGGGCCGGGCGGGTGGTGAATATTTCCTCGGTTCTGGGGCTGGTCGGCATTGCGTGGCGCGGCCCCTATGTCGCGACCAAATTCGCGCTTGAGGGGCTGACGGATGTGTTGCGGCTGGAAATGACCGGCACCGGCATTCATATCATGCTGGTCGAACCGGGGCCGGTCACGTCACGCATCCGCGAAAACTCGATCCCGCATTTCGAACGCTGGGTGGACTGGCAGGCCAGCCCCCGCGCCGCGCAATATCGCGACAGCCTGCTGAAACGGCTGTATCAGCCCGGTGGCAAGGACCGGTTCGAATTGCCGCCACAGGCCGTCGCGCGGCGCATTCAGCACGCGCTTGAGGCACGGCGGCCACGGGCGCGCTATTTCGTCACCACGCCGACATGGGCGGCGGCGATCGGGCGGCGGCTGTTGCCGGGGCGGGCACTGGACTGGTTCGCGCGCCGCAGCTAAGGTCCGACCAGCGCGAGGGGGCTGAGATGCAGGACAAACCACTTTTCTATATCGTCGTGATTGCCTGCCTTGCGGTGGTGGCGATCCTGGCGACCGGCATTGGCGGCTTTGGCGCGGGCGGCGATTTCAACCGCCGCAACGGCAACCGGCTGATGCGCTGGCGCATCATCGCGCAGGCCGTGGCGATTGCGCTGATCCTGTTGTTTCTGTGGCTGAGGGCACGCTGATGGTGGTTCTGAACAAGATCTATACCCGCACCGGCGACAAGGGCGACACCGCCCTGTCCGATGGCACCCGCGTCGCCAAGCATGACCCGCGGGTCGAGGCCTATGGCACCGTGGATGAACTGAACGCCACGCTGGGTCTGTGCCGGCTTCATGCCGCAGGCGACCTGGCCGGGCAGTTATCGGTCATCCAGAACGACCTGTTCGACCTTGGCGCCGACCTGTCACGCCCGAACATGGCGGCGGATGATCAGGCGGAATATCCGGTTCTGCGCATCATCCCCGAACAGGTCGACCGGCTGGAGGCCGAGATCGACACCATGAATGCCAACCTGACCCCGCTGCGCAGCTTTATCCTGCCCGGCGGCACCGCGCTGGCGGCGCATCTGCATCTGGCCCGCACCGTTGCGCGCCGCGCCGAACGCCGTGCGACCGAACTGGCCGCGCAGGGCGATGCCAACCCGGCAGCGGTGAAATACCTGAACCGGCTGTCGGACTGGCTGTTCGTGGCAGCACGGCTGACCAATGACGGGGGCGCGGCCGATATCCTGTGGGTGCCCGGCGCCAGTCGTTAGCGCTTACATCGCTTGCGACGCCGCGTTGCGGCGATTTTCTGCTGGCAAAAGCCATCCACAGCCGGTTAACTCTGCCCCTGAACGAGATGACGCAACCACATGAAGGAGGAGCACGCATGAAGGTTCTCGTGCCCGTCAAGCGCGTGATCGACTATAACGTGAAGGCCCGCGTGAAAGCGGACGGATCGGGTGTTGATCTTGCCAACGTCAAAATGTCGATGAACCCTTTCGACGAAATCGCCGTCGAAGAGGCCATCCGCCTGAAGGAAAAAGGCGCAGCCGAAGAGGTCGTCGTCGTCTCGATCGGGGTCAAGCAGGCTGCCGAAACGCTGCGCACCGCGCTGGCGATGGGTGCCGACCGCGCCATTCTGGTCGTGGCCGCCGATGATGTTCACACTGACATCGAACCGCTGGCCGTCGCCAAGATCCTGAAAGCCATCATCGACGAAGAACAGCCCAGGCTGGTCATCGCCGGCAAGCAGGCCATCGACAACGACATGAACGCCACCGGCCAGATGCTGGCCGCGCTGTTGGGCTGGGGTCAGGCGACCTTTGCCAACACGGTCGAGATCGCGGGCGAAACCGCCAAAGTCTCGCGCGAGGTGGATGGCGGCCTGCAAACCATCGAGGTCAAGCTGCCCGCCGTGGTCACCGCCGATCTGCGCCTGAACGAGCCGCGCTATGCCTCGCTGCCCAATATCATGAAGGCCAAGAAAAAGCCGCTGGATGAGAAAACCGCCGCCGATTACGGCGTCGACACCACCCCGCGCCTTCAGGTCGTCAACACCGCCGAACCCGAGGGCCGCAAGGCCGGGATCAAGGTCGGCTCGGTCGATGAGCTGGTCTCGAAACTCAAAGAAGCGGGGGTCGTGTAATGTCGGTTCTTCTGATTGCTGAGGTCCAGAACGGCAACGAACTGGCCGTGGATGCCACCGCCAAGGCGCTGAGCGCCGCCAGCCAGTTGGGTGATGTGACCGTGCTGGTCGCGGGCGAAGGCTGCGAAGGCGCCGCCGCCGAGGCCGCCGGGCTGGACGGCGTGGCCAAGGTGGTCTGCGTCTCGGACGCGGCCTATGCCCATGGGCTGGCCGAACCGCTGGCCGACCTGATCGTCGCCATGGCGGGCGATTACAGCCATATCGTGCTGCCCTCGACCGCCAGCGCGAAAAACGTCGCGCCGCGCGTCGCCGCGCTGCTGGACGTGATGGTGATTTCAGACGTGATGAAGGTGGTCGATGCCGACACGTTCGAACGCCCGGTCTATGCCGGCAACGCCATCCAGACGGTCAAATCGGGCGATGCCAAAAAGGTCATGACCATCCGCACCGCCAGCTTTGACGCCGCCGGTCAGGGCGGCGCGGCCAGCGTCGATACCGGCGCCGCCGGTGCCAACCCCGGCCTGTCGTCCTGGGTCGAGGACAAAGTCGCGGAATCCGACCGCCCCGAGCTGACCTCGGCCGGGCGCGTCGTGTCGGGTGGCCGCGGTGTCGGCAGTGCCGAAAACTTTGCCATGGTCGAAAAACTGGCCGACAAGCTGGGGGCCGCTGTCGGCGCCTCGCGCGCGGCGGTCGATTCGGGCTATGCGCCCAATGACTGGCAGGTGGGTCAGACCGGCAAGGTCGTCGCCCCGGAACTGTATATCGCGCTGGGGATCTCGGGCGCGATCCAGCATTTGGCAGGGATGAAGGACAGCAAGGTCATCGTCGCCATCAACAAGGACGAAGAAGCCCCGATCTTCCAGATCGCCGATTACGGTCTGGTCGCGGATATCTTCGAAGCCGTTCCCGCGCTGACCGAAAAGCTGTGATCACACGACACGTCTGATGAAACCGCCCGCGGCCCCGGCTGCGGGCGGTTTTTCTTTGCCGCCTTTGCCATTGAACGCCCGCCCGCTTTATGCCTATCGTTTCCGCGAAACGAGGAAAGGGACGTGACATGGCAGTGCAATCGGTGGGCGTGATCGGCGCGGGTCAGATGGGCAACGGCATTGCCCATGTTTTCGCGTTGGCGGGGTTCGACGTGCTGATGACCGACATCTCGCGCGAGGCGCTGGACAAGGCCATGGCGCTGATCGACAAGAACCTGACCCGTCAGGTCAGCCGCGACAAGATCAGCCAGTCCGACAAGGACGGCGCGATGGGGCGGATCAAGACCACGCTGCAACTGTCCGATCTGGGGCAATGCGATCTGGTGATCGAGGCGGCAACCGAACGCGAAACCGTCAAACAGGCCATTTTCGAAGACCTGCTGCCGCATCTGCGGCCGGAAACCATCCTGACCTCGAACACCTCGTCCATCTCGATCACGCGTCTGGCCTCGCGCACGGACCGGCCGGAAAAATTCATGGGCTTCCATTTCATGAACCCGGTGCCGGTGATGCAGCTGGTGGAACTGATCCGCGGCATCGCCACCGATGACGCCACCTACAAGGCGCTGATCGACGTGGTGGAACGGCTTGGCAAAACCGCCGCCAGCGCCGAGGATTTCCCCGCCTTCATCGTCAACCGCATCCTGATGCCGATGATCAACGAGGCGGTCTATACGCTGTATGAAGGCGTGGGGAACGTCAAATCCATCGACGAATCCATGAAACTGGGGGCTAACCACCCGATGGGTCCGCTGGAGCTGGCCGATTTCATCGGGCTGGACACCTGTCTGGCGATCATGAACGTGCTGCATGACGGGCTGGCCGACACCAAATACCGCCCCTGCCCGCTGCTGACCAAATATGTCGAGGCAGGCTGGCTGGGTCGCAAAACCGGTCGCGGCTTTTACGACTATCGCGGCGAAACGCCGGTCCCCACCCGCTGAAGGGCCGGCAGGGGGCCTGTGCGGCCCCCTCGGCGCTGCGCGCCTTCACCCCCGCAAGGTATTTACGACAGAAGCGAGGGGGGAACGCGCCGCGCCCCTGCCTCGCTTCTGTTCAAAATACCTTCGGGGGGTCAGGGGGGCAGACAGCCCCCCCTTCCAGATCATCGGCCTGCACGGGGTCAGGCGGTGTCGCGACGCTGGGACATGAACTGGTCGAATTCTGCCTTGTCCTTGGCTTCGCGCAGCTTCTCAAGGAAAGCCTCGAAATCGCGCTGCTCGTCCTCAAGACGTTTCAGGGTTTCCGCGCGATAGGAATCGAAGGCGATATTCCCTGTCTCAGCCGACAGGCTGCGGGCGGAATGGCGGGCGTGGCGACGGGTGCTGTTTGCGAACATGCGTTTGCTCCAGACGGCATAGAACAGCAGGATAAACCCAAGCGGTCCCGCAATGATGAACCCGGCGATGATCGCCAGTATCCAGGCGGGCCGCCCGCCCGCATCCAGCCAGTCCCGCACACCTTCGAACGCATCGCTGACGCGTCCCCAGACCCCGCGCGAGACCGCGGGCTGGTCATAAGCTGTCGTAGTCATCATGCTCCTCACCATGTGAATGTTAATCACATTTACATAGATAACGCATCCCGCGCCGCGATCAAGCCCCGACTGCGGCTTTTTTCACTCGGGCAGCAGCCCCAGCCCGCGCAGATAGATCAGCGTGCCGCTTTCCAGCATATCGGCGGCGGAAAAGGGCACCCGCCCGCCCGGCTTGCCGCGCCCGAACAGTTCCACCACGCCGTGGCTTAGCGCCCAGATGTGATTGGCAATCATGCGCGGCGGCGGCGCCATACCGGCCTTGGGCTGGCCCAGACGGCTGGCGGCCTCGACCATCACGTCCATGGCCCGATCCGCCGCCAGCGACAGCTCGGCATTTCCGGCAATCGACAGGCCCGATTCGAACATGGCGACATAGCTGCCGGGTTCATCACTGGCAAAATCCAGATAGGCCTGCCCCATGCGCAGAAAGGCCGTCACCGGGCGCGGGCGGCCATCGTCGAACGCGGTCTCAAGCCGGGCGGCAAAGGCCAGAAAGCCCTGTCGCGCCACCTCTTCCAGCAGTTCGTCGCGGCCTGCGAAATGGCGATAGGGGGCGGCGGGGCTGACGCCGGCCAGACGCGCGGCCTCGGCCAGGGTAAAGCCCAACGGCCCTTTTTCCTGAATCAGCGTGGCGGTTGCCTCGACCAGCGCCTGCCTGAGGTTGCCGTGGTGATAGGTCTTGCGTCCGGCCAAGGCCTTACATGCCCTCGCCGAAGTAATCCCCGACCAGCGCCACCAGCGCGTCCGACAATTCCTGCGCCTGCACCCCCGAGGTGGTGACGCGGATGGTTGATCCGCGCGCGGCGGCCAGCATCAGCAGCCCCATGATCGAATCGCCGCCGACCGACATCCCGTCCTTTTCCACCTGCGCCACGGCATCGAACCCTTCGACGGTTTCGACGAATTTGGCGCTGGCGCGGGCGTGCAGGCCCTTGACGTTGATGATTTCCAGATCGCGGGTAACGCTCATGAGGCGACCTTTCCTTGTGCCGTTCCGCTGAGGTCGAAACTGGCGATATATTTGCGCCCCGCATCCTTGGCGCGGGCGACGGCCTCGGGGACGGTCAGGCGGCGCGACTTGGCCAGTTTGACCAGCATCGGCAGGTTGGCCCCGGCCAGAATGGCGCGGTTACGCGCCGCGCAGGCCATCAGCGACAGGTTCGAGGGCGAGCCGCCGAACAGATCGGTCACCACCACCACGCCATCGCCCTGGTCGACATCATCGGCGGCAGCACAGATTTCGGCCTGTTTGGCGCCGCGATCGTGGTCATCCTCGATCGCGATGGCCCGCATTCCGGGCTGCGGCCCGACCACATGCTGCACCGCGGAAAGATATTCCCGCGCCAGACCACCATGAGCGACGATGACGATTCCGATCAATCCCGTTCACCAAAGCCAGCGGCCGCGTCTGCCTGTGCGTCAGTGCCATTGGCGGCTGACGCGCCCTGCGCGCGGCGTTCCAGTTCCCTGTGTCGTTTTGACACCGGCCAGCCCGCATGTGCAAGCGCATCAGCCATTTTTTCCGCCAGTGTGACAGATCTGTGCTTGCCGCCAGTGCAGCCAAAGCCGATGGCCAGATGGGATTTGCCCTCTTGCTTGTGGGCGGGCAGGGTGAACAGGATCAGGTCGCGCAGGCGGGTGAAATATTCGTCAAAGCGCGGGTCGGCGCTGACATAATCCTGCACGCGGGGGTCCAGCCCGGTCAGGGGGCGCAATGCCTCTTCCCAATGCGGGTTGGCCAGAAAGCGACAGTCGAACATCACATCGACCCCGCGCGGCACACCGCGCTTATAGGAAAACGACTGCACCGAAACCGACAGCCGGCGGTCCGGCCTGATGTCGAAAAACGCCGCCATAACCGCCTTGAGGTCATGCGGCGACAGGTCGGATGTGTCGACCAGCACATCGGCGCGGGCGCGAATCGGGGCCAGCAGGTCGCGTTCGGCATCGACCCCCTCGCGCGGCGCACCGGCGGGCGACAGCGGGTGACGGCGGCGGGTTTCGTTATAGCGGCGAACCAGAACCTCGGGGTCGCAATCGACATACAGAACCTCGGCGCCGTATCGCGGGTCGCGGGTCAGGGTGTCGATCAGCTCGATCAGGTTCAGGACCGAAAAGTCGCGGTTGCGCGCATCCAGCCCCAGCGCCAGCGGTGCCGGGCGCGGCGCCCCCTCAAGCAGGCGCGGCACCAGCGACAGCGGCAGGTTGTCAATGGCCTCGAATCCCAGATCTTCCAGCACGTTGATCGCCGTCGACCGCCCGGCCCCGGACGGACCGGTGACCAGCACAACGCGCTGATCCGCCTCTTCACTTGCGGGGTATGGACTTGGCTCGACCATCTCCGGCCCTCCTGATCGCTGCCTCGGGGTCGTCGCGGCCGCCGATCATCAGCTGGCGGATCGCAGGGGCAAGATGCGGGTCATGGCGGGCAAAGACAAGGGCAAGCGGCACCCCCAGCACGGTGGTGTGACGCAAAGGCGGCAGGCGCTGGGGTTCGGGCCGCGACAGGTCGACCACCAGCGCCAGCGGCACCGGCCCTGCGGCATCGGCCCGCAACAGGCCGATCTGGCGGGCCTCGATCCGGCCGCGCAGCATGGGCGGGGCGTCGGCCAGCACCTGATCGCCCTGCCGCCACAGCGCCACCCGGTCATCGGCCACCAGCGCCGCGCCGCGCGACATCAGGTCCAGCGCCAGCGCCGATTTCCCCGCCCCTGCCGGACCCACGATCAACACCCCCTTCCCCGCCAGTGCCACGCAACTGGCATGGCGGATCAGCGGCGATTCGGCCTGTGCGGTGCTGCCCATAGGCGATTATCCCCCTGTTCCTGCCGATGTTATCGCTATCGCGGCGTGTTATCGCTAAACAGGCCGGTGTGGCCTCTTCCTTCATCAAACTGCCATGTTATAGGTCGCGCAATCCCCATCCCCAAGGAGCCTGCCGACATGAGCCAAGCGCGCGTCAATCCGAACCTCCGCCTCGAAGATCAAGGGATCTCGGGTCTGGGTCAGGTTCACTATAACCTGCTGGAACCGGCCCTGATTCAGGCCGCGATCGAGCGCGGCGAAGGTCGTCTTGGGCTTGGCGGTGCGTTTTTGGTCTCGACCGGCGCGCATACGGGCCGTTCGCCCAAGGACAAACATGTTGTGCGCACCCCCTCGGTTGAAAACAGCATCTGGTGGGAAAACAACAAGCCGATGGACCCCGAGGCCTTCGACCGCCTTCATGCCGACATGCTGGAACACATGAAGGGCGGCGATTATTTCGTCCAGGACCTGTATGGCGGTGCCGACCCGGAACTGCGCCTTGACGTGCGCGTGGTGACCGAACTGGCATGGCACGGGCTGTTCATCCGCCACCTGCTGCGCCGCCCCGAGGCCGAAGAGCTGGCCACCTTTACCCCCGAATTCACCATCATCAACTGCCCCAGCTTCAAGGCCGACCCGGCCAGGCATGGCTGCCGCAGCGAAACCGTGATCGCGCTGAATTTCGACAAAAAGCTGATCCTGATCGGCAACACCGCCTATGCGGGGGAAAACAAGAAATCGGTGTTCACGCTGCTGAACTATCTGCTGCCGGAAAAAGGCGTGATGCCGATGCATTGCTCGGCCAACCATGCCATCGGCAACCCCGATGATTGTGCCATCTTCTTTGGCCTGTCGGGCACCGGCAAGACCACGCTGTCGGCGGACCCTTCGCGCACGCTGATCGGGGATGACGAACACGGCTGGTCGGACAAGGGCATCTTCAACTTTGAAGGTGGCTGCTATGCCAAGACCATCAACCTGTCCGCCGATGCCGAACCCGAAATCTATGCCACGACCAGCAAATTCGGCACCGTGGTTGAAAACATGGTCTATGACGACGACACGCTGGTGCTGGATTTCGAGGATAACAGCATCACCGACAACATGCGCTGTGCCTATCCGCTGGACTATATCTCGAACGCGTCCCAGAATTCGCTGGGGGGCAAGCCGAAAAACGTCATCATGCTGACCTGTGATGCCTATGGCGTGCTGCCGCCGATCGCGCGGCTGACCCCGGCGCAGGCGATGTATCACTTCCTGTCGGGCTTTACCTCGAAAACGCCGGGCACCGAGGTCGGCGTGACCGAGCCGGAGCCCACCTTCTCGACCTGCTTTGGCGCCCCTTTCATGCCGCGCCGCCCCGAGGAATACGGCAAACTGCTGCAAGAAAAGATCAAGCAGACCGGCGCGACCTGCTGGCTGGTCAATACCGGCTGGACCGGCGGGGCCTTTGGCAAAGGCTCGCGGATGCCGATCAAGGCGACCCGCGCCCTGCTGACCGCCGCGCTGGATGGCAGCCTGAACGATGTCGAATTCCGCAAAGACCCGAATTTCGGCTTCGAGGTTCCGGTCAGCGTTCCGGGCGTGTCGGATGTGCTTCTGAACCCGCGTCAGACCTGGGAAGATGCCGCCGCCTATGACGCGCAGGCGCAAAAGCTGGTGGGCATGTTTGCCAGGAATTTTGCCCAATATGAAGACAAGATCGACGACGACGTGAAGGCCGCCCGCATCGGCTGACCCGTGTCCCGCATCGCATCAAAGGGCCGCAGCGCAAGCCGCGGCCCTTTTTCATGCGCGCTTGCCCCTTACAGCCAGTGCCGCAAGCGGCTGTGGATCAGCGGGATGATCAGCCAGATCATCGCGACCACGACCACCGGCACAAGGATCAGCGTGCGCAGCGCCAGTGGCCAGCCCGCCGTCAACGGCGTCAGCACCATCAGCAGCAGCGTCACAAGCGGATAGACAAAGGCGAAGACCAGCACAGCCAGCCGGCGCCGCGAGGGTTGAGGGTGGGGGGACGACATGGCAAACCTCCATCGGAACACATCGTCTTGATGATATAGAACGGAACGTATCGTTTCGCAACAGGTGCAGAATGTCAGATCCCAGCCGCAGTTCGATCGGCGCCCGCCGGAACCCCCAGACAGAAACCGCCATTCTGGACGCGGCGGAACGCCTGATCGAACAAGTCGGTTTTCAGAAACTGTCGATCGAGGCCGTCGCCCGCGAGGCCCGTGCCGGCAAGGCCACCGTCTATCGCTGGTGGCCGGGCAAGGGGCATTTGCTGCTGGCGCTGTATTCACGGGCCAAAACCGCCCTGCCCGAACCCGATACCGGCGATATGCGCCGCGATCTGGAGGAATACCTGACCCAATTTCTGCAACGGCTGAACGGGACCGCAGACAGCCCGCCACTGGCACCGCTGCTGCGCCTGCTGATCGCCGAGGCGCAATCGGACCCCGCCATGCACGCGGCCTTTCGTCACGAACGGGACGAGCGCTGGGACCAGATCACCAGCATCCTGCGCCGCGCACGCGACCGCGGGCAGCTGAACCCCGCCCTCAGCCCCGATCAGGCCGCAAGGCGCATCGTGTCGATGATCTGGCTGTTGCTGCTGGACGACGCCCTGCCCGCGTCAGATGCAGCACCGGCCCTTCTGGACGAGCTTATGCCCGCATTGCACGGCTGAGGGCGCGCCCTCAGCGTTTCCTGCGCAGACGCTTGCGTTTGGCATCGGCGGCGACCTTGCGCGCCCGCGCCATCCCCGGCTTGCGGCGCATCCCCTTGCCGCGATGGCGCGCACCCTGCGGCAGGCTGCGCCCCTCAAGCTCAAGCAGTTCCAGCACAAGGCCCCCGGTCAGTGGCACCGCCTCGGCCAGGCGCACGGTGACGCGCTGACCAATCCCGATTTCCAGCCCGGTATCGGCCCCCATCAGCACCTGCGCATCGCCGTCATAGTGGAAATATTCGTTCCCGATCTCGCGGATCGGCAGCAACCCGTCGGCGCCGGTTTCATCCAGCTTGACGAAGGCGCCAAACCGCTGAACGCCGCTGATCCGGCCGGTCATTTCGGTGCCGACCCGGTCCGACAGATAGGCCGCCAGATAACGGTCGGTGGTGTCACGCTCCGCCGCCATACTGCGGCGCTCGGTCTCGCTGATATGGGTGGCGGTGTCGGCCAGATTGTCGATATCGGCGGCGGACAGCCCGTCCTTGCCCCAGCCATGCCCGGTGATCAGCGCGCGATGCACGATCAGGTCGCTGTACCGCCGGATCGGGCTGGTGAAATGCGCATAAGACCGCAGCGCCAGCCCGAAATGGCCAAAGTTTTCAGGGTGGTAATAGGCCTGCGTCATGCTGCGCAGGGTGGACATGTTGATCAGTTCGTCAAACTCGGTCCCCTCGGCCTGCCCCAGCAGCCGGTTCAGATGCGCGGTCTGCAAGACCTGACCCTTGGCAAGGGTAAAGCCGCTGGCCTCGGCCACGTCGCGCAGCGCGTCCAGCTTTTCAAGCGGGGGTTCCTCGTGGACACGAAACAACAGCGGGCGGCGCAGACGGGTCAGCTCCTCGGCGGCGGCGACATTGGCCAGCACCATCATTTCCTCGATCAGGCGATGCGCGTCGAAACGGTCGCGGAAACGCACCGATTTGACGCGGCCATCCGGGGTCAGTTCGATCTTGCGCTCCGGCAGGTCCAGATCCAGCGGCTGGCGACGGGCGCGGGCCGATTTCAGCAGATCATAGGCCGCGAAAAGCGGGCGGATCACGCTGTCCATCAGCGGTTCGGTCACATCGTCGCGGGCACCGTCATGGGCGGCCTGCGCCTGTTCATAAGACAGGCTGGCCAGACTGCGCATCATGCCGCGATGAAAGCTGTGGCCAATCTTGTTGCCCTGCGCGTCCAGCCGCATCCGCACGGCGATGACAGGCCGGTCCACCCCCTCGTGCAGGCTGCACAGATCACCCGACAGGATGTCCGGCAGCATCGGCACCACACGGTCGGGGAAATAGCTGCTGTTGCCGCGCTTGCGCGCCTCGGCGTCGAGCGCGGTGCCGGGGCGGACGTAATGGGCCACATCGGCAATCGCCACCCAGACCAGCATCCCATCGGGGTTGCCGGGGTCGTCATCATACATCGCCGCGACGGCATCGTCATGGTCGCGCGCATCGGCGGGGTCGATGGTCACCAGCGGCAGATGGCGCAGATCCTCGCGGCCCTTCATGGGGGCGGGCTGTGCCGCGTCAGCCTCGGCGATCACCTTGTCGGGGAAGTCGTCGGGAATGCCGTGCTGATGAATCGCGATCAGGCTGACCGATTTCGGGGCCGATGGGTCGCCTAATACCTCGACGATCCGGGCCAGCGGCAGGCCAAGCCGGGCTTTCGGGCCGATCTGCTCGGCCTCGACCAGCTCGCCATCGGCTGCACCATGGGTGGCATCGGGGCGGACGCGCCATTCCTTGTCGGTGCCCTTGTCGATGGGCAAAATACGCCCGCCTTCGGTGGCTTTGCGAAAAATCCCTACAACCTTGTGCGGCGCGGTGCCAATGCGGCGGATCAGCCGCGCCTGATAGGCGTAATCCTCGCCGCGCACATCAATCAGCCGCGCCAGAAACCGGTCGCCCGCGCCCATCGCCGGATCGGCCTTCAGCGGCGCATACAAAATGCGCGGCTCGGGGCCTTCGCCCTGCCATTCCAGCGGACGGGCAAACAAATCGCCATCCGCGTCCGGGGCCAATAGCTGAACCACCGTGACCGGCGCCAGCCCATGCGCATCGCGATAGACCTTGCGCTTGCGTTCCAGATGGCCCTCGGCCTCCAGCTCTTTCAGCAAGCGCTTCAGCTCGATCCGCGCGGCCCCCTTGATGCCGAAGGCCTTGGAAATATCGCGCTTGGACCGTGCCTCGGGGTGGTCGGCCACCCAGTCGAGGATCTGCTGCTTGGAAGGTAACTGTGCCATGGCCTCACCCTAACCCTCGATCGGGCAAAACGCACCCGGCTTCTTCGTTGATCAAATACCCATACGCGGGTCAGAGTTCCCGCACCATATCCCGATGCGCAATGCCGGCATCGTCATATTCCGGTCCCACCGCGACAAAACCCAGCCGCTGATAAAATGCAATCGCATGAACCTGCGCCCCCAGCCTGGCCCGGCGAACCCCCGGTTGCGCGGCCAGCACCGACAGCGCCTTGTCGATCAGCGCCGCGCCAATGCCCTGACCACGGCCTTGCGCCAGCACACAGACGCGACCGATCTTGCCGGTCTCGCCCTGCGTCAACAGCCGCGCCGTCCCGACGGGCCGGCCATTCTGAACCGCCAGCAGATGAATGGCCTGATCATCCAGATCGTCCAGTTCTTCAGCCTCGGGGACGTTTTGTTCCTCGATGAAAACCGCGCGGCGCAGGGCGTGACAGACCGCCAGATCGTCGGTGCGCAGAATGGTTACGTCAGCCATGGAAATACCTGTTCAGCATCAGCGTATAAATCTGCTTCAGCATGTGAATCTGATCGACCGGCACGCGTTCGTCGATCTGGTGCATGAAATGCCCCACCAGCCCGCATTCGACCACCGGACAGTGATCCTTGACGAAACGCGCATCCGACGTCCCGCCCGAGGTCGACATCTCGGGGCGGCGGCCTGTCACCTGCTGGACGGCATCGCAGACCAGATCGACGAAATCCCCCGGTTCGGTCAGGAATGCCTCGCCTGAAATTTCGGTCTCGATGGCGAATGTGACGCCGGTCTGCGCCGCCACCACCGCTGCCTGTTCCCGCAGCATGGCATCCAGCGATTCGCCGGTATGCAGGTCGTTGAAGCGAATGTTCAACACCGCCCGCGCCTGTTCGGGGATCACATTCGTCGCCGGGTTGCCGACATCGACGCTTGTCACCTGCAAACCCGAGGGCTGGAAATGCGCCGTCCCCTGATCCAGCGGCGTGGTGGTCAGCGTATTCAGCAGGGTTATCAGCGCATGAACCGGGTTGCGCGCCCGATGCGGATAGGCTGCATGGCCCTGAACCCCCTGCGCGCACAGCCGGAAGGTCACCGACCCGCGCCGGCCGATCTTGATCATCTCGCCCATGTGGTCGGGGTTCGATGGCTCGCCCACGATACAGACCGACATCCGTTCGCCCTGCGTCTGCATCCAGTCCAGCAGCGCGCGCGTGCCATCGCGGCCCGGCCCTTCCTCGTCGCCGGTGATGGTTAGGATTACCGCGCCATCGGGCGGCGTGTCGCGCACGAAATCGACCGCCGCCGCGACAAAGGCCGCCACCCCCGACTTCATATCCGTCGCCCCGCGCCCCCAGATCACGCCATCGCGCAGCAGCCCCGAAAACGGCGGATGCGTCCAGCGCGCCGCATCGCCCGGCGGCACGACATCGGTGTGGCCGTTGAAGCCAAAGCTGCGCGCCGCGCCCTTTGCGCCCCAGCGGGCGAACAGGTTGGGCGTGCCATTGCGGTCGACGCGCACACAGTCGAAGCCCGCGCCCGCCAGCAGGTCTTGCAGCAGCACCAATGCCCCGCCCTCCGCAGGGGTGACCGAGGGACAGCGGATCAGGCGGGCGGTCAGGTCGGCGGGGTCGGTGGGCATCCGGTCTCTCCTTGCTTTGGGGGCGATGTAACCGCAGCGACAGCGCGGTTCCAAGCCCCCGGCGCCACAATTTAACCAGACATAAAAATGCGTGACGTTGCGCAAATACGCAGCATAGTTGCGCGCGCCTGACAAACCCCCTATGAATTGCTGCAACGCCGCAAGGAGCCAAGCCATGACCAAGACCCTGACCGACGCGCAAGCCATCCTGCCCGAAATCGACGCGCTGATCGACGGCGCCACAAACTTTGTCCGCGAGGCCGTCAGCCCGCAGGGCAAGCCGGATGCCGCGCTTCTGGAAAGCCATCAGCACGCCGCGCACGCCCTCAGCTGGCTGGCGACCTATGGGCAGGCTCTGCACCAGCTTGTGGCATGGGGCCAGCGCCTGACCGAATCGGGCAGCTTTGGCGAGACCGAACGCCTGATCCTGCAAATCGGCATCGGCGAATACCTGTCCCAGATCGCCGGTGGCATCCCGATGAGCCAGACCGAATTCGCCCGCCTGTCGGATATGGGCCAAAGCTGGGTGCCCTCGGACATGGCGCGTCAGTTGATGGCGGGTAATAACCCTGCCGCGCGGATGAAGCTGGCCGAGGCCATGGCCGACAATCATGGCCGCGCCACCTTTGGCGCCACCGGGCTGGACGAGGATCTGGAAATGATCCGCGACCAGTTCCGCCGTTATGCCAATGACCGCGTGGTGCCGAACGCGCATGACTGGCACCTGAAAGACGAGCTGATCCCGATCGAGGTCATCGACGAGCTGGCCGAAATGGGTGTTTTCGGCCTGACCATCCCGGAAAACCTTGGCGGGCTTGGCATGTCCAAGGCGGCGATGGTGGTCGTGTCCGAGGAATTGTCGCGCGGCTATATCGGTGTCGGCAGCCTTGGCACCCGGTCCGAGATCGCCGCCGAGCTGATCCTGGCCGGTGGCACCGACGACCAGAAATCGCACTGGCTGCCCAAGCTGGCCTCGGGTGAGATCCTGCCCACGGCGGTGTTCACCGAACCCAATACCGGGTCCGACCTTGGCAGCCTGCGCACCCGCGCCGTCAAGACCGACGATGGCTGGGAGGTCACCGGCAACAAGACGTGGATCACCCACGCCGCGCGCACCCATGTCATGACGCTGCTGGCGCGCACCGACCCGCAGACCACGGATTATCGCGGCCTGTCGATGTTTCTGGCGGAAAAAACCCCCGGCACCGATGCCGACCCCTTCCCCACCCCCGGCATGACCGGGGGCGAGATCGAGGTGCTGGGTTATCGCGGCATGAAGGAATACGAACTTGGCTTTGACGGGTTCAGGGTCAAGGAGGAAAACCTGCTTGGCGGCCAGACCGGTCAGGGTTTCAAGCAACTGATGCAGACTTTTGAATCGGCGCGCATCCAGACCGCCGCCCGCGCCATTGGCGTGGCGCAGAACGCGGTGGAACTGGGCCTGCAATACGCGCTGGACCGCAAGCAATTCGGCAAGGCGCTGATCCGGTTCCCGCGCGTGGCGGACAAGCTGGCCATGTCGGCGGTGGAAATCATGATCGCGCGTCAGCTGACCTATTACAGCGCGTGGCAAAAGGACCATGACAAACGCTGCGATCTTGAGGCAGGCATGGCCAAGCTGCTTGGCGCGCGCGTGGCATGGGCGGCGGCGGATAACGCGCTGCAAATCCACGGCGGCAACGGCTTTGCGCTGGAATACCAGATCAGCCGCGTGCTGTGCGATTCCCGCATCCTGAACATCTTTGAAGGCGCGGCCGAGATTCAGGCACAGGTCATCGCCCGCCGCCTGATCGGCTGACGCGCCAGACGGGCCGGGGGCGGCATGACCCGCCCCCGGCCCTGCCTGTCCCGAAATTGTCATATCAGCGCCCATGCGCCCCCCGTTGCCTGTCCCGTGACCCGCCTTGTGCGAATCACCTTGGCAGAAAACCCCTAAAATCCGGTTAAGCGGCTTGGCATCGGTATTCCTGACAGTTATGTTATGTCATAACTTAATCAGGTCGCCCGATGCCCCGTCCCCAGACACAAAACCTGCGGTCATCCCTGCCGCGCCGATCGCGCTGCACCGCACCGATGGCCGCCCATGACGCCCTGCCCGCCCCCGCACGGCAATGGGCCGCGCAAGCCTGCCTGCCGTGGAGCGCGGCCTCGATCCGCAAGATCTGGTCGCGCCATGCCAAGGCGGGCGACATCAGCGCCGCACTGGCCGCGCTGGACCGGGCCGAGGCGCGGATGCTGGCGCGCGACCGGTCCTAATCGCCCGACCGCGCCAGCCGCGCCACCAGCCTGTCGCGCGCGGCAGGAATGGGCCGCCCGACCAGCCCTTCGGCCAGATGCGCCTGCAAGAACGCCCCGGTCAGCCGCAGCCCGTCGCTGACCCCGCCATTCCCCACCCCGCCAAGGACCGCAGGCAGCGGCAACAGGCGCGGCGCCCAATCGCCCGCCGCCGCAGCGCTGACCGCCCGCCCGGTTTTCGGGCTGACATAGGCCAGCCCATCGCGCCTGCCCGTCACCGCACAGCGCCCCAGATCCAGTCCAAATCCCAGATCCTGCAACAGCGCCATTTCCCAGCGCAGATAGGGCAGATGCCAGTCGCCGCCGGCCTCGATCGCGTCCAGCAACAACTCGGTCCGGTCATGCAGGGCGGGGTGAGGGTCGCGTTCCGGCAAGGCCCAGACCAGCAGCGCGCAAACCGCGTTCAGCCCCGCCAGCGCATCGCCGTCCGACAGCACCGAAGCGCGCGCCCGCAGCGGCTCGGGGGTGAAGGTGCCAAGCTGATCGGCCAGCCGTGCGCGATGGCGCAGCACCAGCCGCGCGCCGGGTTGCAGCATCGCCGCCTTGCGCGCGGATGCGCCGCCCGGCACCATCCCGGCCAGCCGCCCCAGATCGCGGGTCATAACCTGCAAGATCACGCCATGTTCGCCATGACGCGCCCGCCCGATCACCGTCCCTTCGCCGTGCCATTCCATAGCGCCACCCTGCACCCGCGACGGGGTTCAGTCCAGTTCGCGCCCTAGTCCAGTTCGGGCGCGCTGTCCGATTCGACCTCGATCAGCCACAGATCCGGGTCGCGCCCGACCTGACGCTGCGCATTCGCCGCGATGTCGGCGGCGGGACCATCCGCGACGACCCGCCAAAGCCGGGTATCGGCATCGAAATCATATTCCTGCGCCCACAGCGCCGTGCTGCCATCGCGCCGGGCCTGCAAGACCAGCACCGCCCCCGCCGTGTCATCACCGCGCCGCAGCACATAAACCGGCACCGCCTGCCGGTCACAGCGATGCAGCAGGGCGGACACCCAGATCCCCGTCGCCAGCCGCGCCATCAGTCGCCGTCGCGGTAATCCAGCCCCATCTGCTGAAATCGCTCGGCCTCGTTCAGCCAGTTCTCGCGGACGCGGACTTGCAGGAACAGGTGGACGGGGCGGTCCAGAAACGCGGCCAGTTCCTCGCGCGCGGCCTGACCGATCTGCTTGATCGTCTCGCCTTTATTTCCCAGAACGATGCCTTTATGGCCGGGACGGGTGACAAAGATCACCTGCTCGATCCGGGCGCTGCCATCCTTGCGGTCCTCCCATGCTTCGGTTTCGACCGTCAGCTGATAGGGGATCTCCTGGTGCAGGCGCAGGGTGGCCTTTTCGCGGGTGATCTCGGCGGCGATCTGGCGCATCGGCAGATCCGCGATCTGGTCCTCGGGATACAGCCACGGACCGGCGGGCACCGCCTGCGCCAGCCAGTCGCGCAGATCGGCGCAGCCATAGCCCTTTTCGGCGGAAATCATGAAGGTCTGCACGAAATCATAGGCCGTGTTCATTTGCCGCGACAGCGCCAGCAAATCCTCGGCCCTGACGCGGTCGATCTTGTTGATCGCCAGCGCCACCGGGCGGCCATCGGCGCGTTCGCGCAGGGTGTTGATGATCGCGGCGACGCCGTCGGTCAGGCCGCGATGCGCCTCGATCAGCAGCACGATCACATCGGCATCCGCCGCGCCCCCCCATGCCGCCGCCACCATTGACCGGTCCAGCCGCCGGCGCGGGCGGAAAATGCCCGGCGTATCGACAAAAACCAGCTGGCTGTCGCCTGCCATGGCAATGCCGCGAATGCGGGCGCGGGTGGTCTGGACCTTGTGGGTCACGATGCTGACCTTGGCGCCGACCATCTGGTTCAGCAGCGTCGATTTCCCGGCATTGGGTTCACCGATCAGGGCCACAAACCCTGCGCGAGTCTCAGTCATCCGCTTCCACCTTTGCCAACAGCGCCGCAGCGGCGGCCTGTTCCACGCTGCGCTTGGTTCCGGCCCCGCTGGCCTGCGCGCTTTGACCGTTATCCAGCCGCACGGTAATGTCAAAAACCGGCGCATGGTCCGGCCCGCTGCGCCCGGTCTGCTGATAGCTTGGCGGCCCCATGCCCTGCGCCTGCGCCCATTCCTGAAGCGCGGTCTTGGCATCGCGGGCATCCTGCGCGACGCCGGTCAGGCGGCTTTCCCACAGGGTCAGCGCGACCTCTTGCGCGACGGCAAACCCGGCATCCAGATAAACGGCGGCCAGCACGGCCTCCATCGCGTCGGCCAGCAGCGCCTCTTTGCGGCGCCCCCCGGACATCATCTCGGACCGGCCCAGTTTCAGCACCTCGCCAAGCCCGATCTCGCGCGCGATTTCGGCGCAGGCCTCGCGCCGGACCAGCGCGTTATAGCGTGGCGCCAGCTGACCCTCGGTCGCGGACCGGTCGGCGGCAAACAGCGCCTCGGCCATGACCAGACCCAACACCCGGTCGCCCAGAAATTCCAGCCGCTGGTTATCGGGCCGCGTCGCCGTGGCGATAGAGCCATGCGTCAGCGCGCGCACCAACAGCTCGGGGCGGATGAATTCATGCCCCAGCCGTCGCTGAAACGCGACCAGTTCCTGCGCGACCTTCAATGGACCGCCTTCAGGAACCGGTCGGCACGCCAGGTCCAGAAATACAACAGCGACTTGCCCGCGGACGAGAACATGATCCGATCCGCCCGCCCGATCAGATATTCGGCCGGCACCATGCCGACGCCGCGTTCGCGCGGGTCAAACCGGCTGTCCATGGAATTGTCGCGGTTATCGCCCATAAAGAAATAATGCCCTGCCGGAACGACAAATTCAGGGGTGTTGTCGGCCACCCAGTCATCGGCAATGTTCAGCACATCATGGCTGACACCGCCGGGCAGGGTTTCGGTAAAGCGCTGCTTGATGCAATCGCCCCCCTCGGCCACCGGCCGGTTATAGCAATTGGGAAATTGCTGCGCGCCGCCCTGACGTTCCATCTTCTCGACGAAATCACCCGCCGGCACGGTCGGCACCTGCTGGCCGTTCAGCCACAAGATGCCGTCCTTCATCTGCACCCGGTCGCCGGGCAGGCCGATCAGCCGCTTGATGAAATCGACGCCCTGCGTGGGGTGACGGAACACCACCACATCGCCGCGCCTGGGTTCGCTGGCCAGAATGCGCCCCTCGATCGGACATATGCCGAACGGGCAGGAATAGCTGGAATAGCCATAGGCCATCTTGTTCACGAACAGAAAATCGCCAATCAGCAACGTGTCCTTCATGCTGCCGGATGGAATCCAGAACGGCTGAAAGAACAGCGTGCGAAAGACGCCGGCAATGATCAGCGCCCAGAAAATCGTCTTGACGGTTTCCCAGATGCCGCCTTCCTCGCGCTTAACGCCTGTCGCCATGATCGGTCCTTTCCTTGGTCGCGGCTTCTTGATCCCGCTGCGGGGGCAAAGTCAAGTTTTCCGGCACGGCCTCGATCACCACAAAGGCCTGTGCCCAGGGGTGATCGTCGGTCAGGCTGACATGCACGATGGCCCGGTGCCCCGGCGGCGTCATCGCGGCAAGGCGATCCGCCGCCCACCCCGTCAGACGCATCACCGGCTGCCCCGAGGCCAGATTGCTGACCGCCATATCCTTCCACGCAATGCCCATGGCCAGCCCGGTTCCCAGCGCCTTGGAACAGGCCTCTTTCGCGGCCCACCGCTTGGCCAGCGTTCCGGCCTCGTCGCGGCGGCGCGCGGCCTTGTCGCACTCGGTCCGGGTGAACACGCGTTGCCGGAAGCGGTCGCCATGACGCGCCAGAACCGCCGCGATCCGGTCGATATTCGCCAGATCCGAACCGATGCCAAGGATCATATCCAACCCCGGCCCGGCATTTCTTCGTTGCCCAAATACCCGACAGGGACCATCAGCCGGCATCCCCGGCGCGGGCGGCGTCCATCAGCCGCCGCATCTGGCGAATGGCCTCGGGCAGGCCGGTAAAGATCGCCTCGCCGATCAGGAAATGCCCGATATTCAATTCCATGACCTGTGCAATCGCCGCAATCGGGGCGACGTTCTCAAAGGTCAGCCCGTGACCGGCATGAACCTCCAGCCCCAGATCGGCGGCCTGCACCGCCCCCGCCCGCAGCGCGTCCAGTTCCGCCGCCTGCGCGTCAATGCGGCCTTCGATCCCAAGGTCACAGTAATGACCGGTATGCAGCTCGACCACGGCGGCGCCGATGCGGGCGGCGGCCTCGATCTGGCGCGGCTCGTGGCCGATGAACAGCGACACCCGGCAACCGGCATCGCGCAGCGGGGCGATGAAATCGGCCAGCCGGGCCGCATCATCGGCCACGTTCAGGCCGCCCTCGGTGGTGCGTTCCTCGCGGCGTTCGGGGACGATACAGACCGCATGGGGTTTGTGCCGCAGGGCGATGGCCTGCATTTCCGGCGTCGCCGCCATCTCGAGGTTCAGCGGCAGGCGCAGCGCCGCCATCAGCCGGTCAATATCGGCATCGCTGATATGGCGCCGGTCCTCGCGCAGATGGGCGGTGATGCCATCGGCACCCGCCGCTTCGGCCAGCTCGGCCGCCCGCAGCGGGTCGGGCCATGGGGTGCCGCGCGCATTGCGGATCGTGGCCACATGGTCGATATTCACACCCAGTCGCAACATCTGATGCCCCGTTTTCCTGTCAATGCCCAACAGATTAGCGCGCCGTGCCGGGATCGGCCAGCGCGATCCGGGTCGGGCAAACCCACCAGCCGGGATGGGCGGCGGCGATCACACCGGCGGCGCGGGTCATCGCGGCCTCGTCGTGAAACAGCCCGAAACAGGTCGCGCCCGACCCCGACATCCGCGCCAGATCAGCGCCGGCATGGTCCAGCGCCGCCAGCACGGTGCCGATTTCCGGCACCAGCGCCAGCGCCGGGGCCTGAAGGTCGTTGCGGCAGGCGGCGCAAAACGCAATCAGCCCGGCCTTGTCCCACTGCGCCGGCAGGTCCGGCATGGGGTCATTATCGCGCCGCGTCAGCGCCCGGAACACCGACGGCGTCTGAACCGTCACGCCGGGGTTGACCAGCAGCATTGGCAGCGGCGGCACCGGGGGCACGGGGTCCAGCACCTCGCCCATGCCGCGCATCCGGGCGGGGCGGGGGGCGCTGACACAGACCGGCAAATCGGCCCCCAGTGCGGCCCCCAGATCTGCCCCCGGATTTGCGGCCTGATCTGCCCCCGGATTTCCCCCGGTCAGCGCCGCCGTGGCACCGGCAAAACCCAGCCGCGCCGCACCACGCAGCACCGCCGCCGCATCGGCGGACCCGCCACCGATACCGGCCGCGACCGGCAGGCATTTGTCAAGCGTGATCGCCATATCGGCCCCGGCCAGACGGGCCGCGCGCAGGCACAGGTTATCGGGATCAGCGCGCAGCAGACGCCCGAACCGCCCGCTGAAGCGCAGCGACAGCGGCCCGCGCGTCAGCGTCAGCACATCGCCCGCCTGCGCAAACACCACCAGCGAATCCAGCAGGTGATAGCCATCAGCGCGCTGGCCGGTGACATGCAGCGTCAGGTTCACCTTGGCGCGGGCGACCTCTGTCAGGGTGGTGGTGGCCGCCTGCGGTTGCGGCGCGTTGTCAGTCACCGCTGGCCTCGCCTGCCTCGGGGGCGGTCAGGTCGGGCGATAACAGCGGCTGCGGCGGCAATTTGCCGCCATTGGCCTTTTCCTCGGCCAGCACGGCATCCAGCCCACGGTCCAGCTTGGCGCGGATGCGGGCTGCATCCTCGGGCTTTTCCGGACCAAGGCTGAGGGCGCGCTTCCACTGCACCTCGGCCTCGCGCTTGCGACCTGCCATCCAGTAAATATCGCCCATGTGGTCATTGACCAGCGAATCCGCCGCCATCAGCGTCACCGCCCGTTCCATCGGCGCCACCGCCTCGGCATAGCGACCCAGCCGGAAATAGGCCCATGCCAGCGAATCCAGAATATAGCCGTCATCGGGCCGCGCCTTGACCGCCGCCTTGATAAAGCGCAGCGCCTCGTCAAGGTTCTGGTTCCGGTCGATCCAGGAATAGCCCAGATAATTCAGGATCTGCGGCTGATCGGGGCGCAATTTCAGCGCGGCGCGCATATCGGCCTCGGCACCGGGGAAATCGCCCTGGCGTTCCCGCGCGATGCCGCGGGCGTAAAGCGGGAACCAGCGGTCCTCGCGGTCGTCGGGCATCAGCGCCAGCGCCTTGTCATAGGCGGTCACGGCATCGGCGTATTTTTCGCGCTGGCGCATCAGGTCGCCAAGGGCCACCCACGCCCCGACCAGATCGGGGTGGCTGGCGGTCAGCCCGCGCAGGGCGGCCTCGGCGGCGTCAAAGCGTTCGGCGCGGATCAGCGCCTCGGCACGGGCCAGTTCGGCAATCGGGCGCACCTCGCCAAGCTGGCGCAGGGCGGCATATTCCTGTTCGGCCAGATCGAACTGGCCATAGCCCTGCAGCAACTGCGCCGCGACCAGATGCGCCTCGGGCAGGTCGGGGGCCAGCCACGCCGCCAGCCGGGCATGGATCAGCGCCAGCGGGTCGGGGTCTTCGTCCGCAGCAAGGGCCGAAGAAAACGTCACCAGCACCTGCGCGATACCCTGTTTCGGGTCGCGGATCGCGGTAAAGGGCAGCTTTTCCCCCGCCTTCAGCCGGTCGCGCAGCGCCAGCAGCGAGGGTTCGCCATCAAGGCCGGGCAGCCCCTCAAGCAGCTTCAGTGCCTGATCGTTGCGGTCAAGCTGGGACAGGATCTGGACCCGCGCGATGGTGCCCATCAGATGCGCGCCCACATTGGGGTTCGACAACAGCTTTTCGGCGCCTTCATAGTCGCCCACCAGCGCGCGCACCAGCGCCAGGTGATAATCGGCCATCGCCCGCGCGCCGGGAATGCGCGCCAGCCGGGCGAATTGCGCCATCGCATCGCTGGCCCGGCCTGCGCCCATCTCGGCCCATGCCTGGAACATGCCGTCCAGCAGCAGGCTGCCATCGGCGGGCTGGTCGGGGCTGCCGGTCAGCCGCAACACGCCATCCCAATCGCCCTGACGCGCCAGCGCAACCCGCCGCACCAGCGCCCCAAGATCGGTGGCGCCATCCTGAACCGGCATGGTCGCGACCATTTGTTCGGCCTGATCCATCCGCCCCGCCGACATCAGCGCCACCAGCGCGCTGTCCTTCATCATCGGATCGGACGGATCGCCCTGCACCGCGCGCAGGTAATAATCGGCGGCCTCGGTGAAATCGCTTTGATAGACAGCCATGCGCGCCGCCAGATAGGGACCGGCCAGCTTGTCAAAGCGCACGAATTCCGCCTTGGGGGACGACCCTGCGCCGCTGCGCTGTGCCAGACCCTCGGGGCGGCGCGGCGGCAGCGGCGATTCGCGCAGATGCAGCGGGGCGGCCCCGCCGGTGGCAGGCGCGGCCGGTTGGACCGAACCGGGTTGGGGCGCGTCAGCGGGGCTTTGTGACAGCGCCGGGCCGGTCAGAAGGGCCAGCAGCGCCACGGCAGTCAGGGGTCGGTTCACGTTCGGGCCGCCTTTGCATGGTTCGTCGGTTTCGCCAGACCCTAAGGTTTGGCGGCGGCAAGGGCAACGGCAGCCAGCCCCCGCCTCACGCAAGCGCGATCAGGGGCGACAGCAAAAGGGCGGCGCCTTTCACCGCGCCGCCCCCGTTTATCACATATTTCGCATCACATATTGGGATAGTTCGGCCCGTCCCCGCCCTGCGGCGTCGTCCAGACGATGTTCTGCAACGGGTCCTTGATGTCGCAGGTCTTGCAATGCACGCAGTTCTGGAAATTGATCTGAAAGCGCGGGCCGCTGCCGTCATCGACGACCTCGTACACCCCGGCCGGACAGTAACGCTGCGCCGGTTCGTCATATTCGGGCAGGTTGACCGAAATCGGGATCGAGGGGTCTTTCAGCTTCAGATGGCAGGGCTGGCTTTCCTCGTGATTGGTAAAGCTGAACGACACGTTGGTCAGCCGGTCAAAGGACAGCTTGCCATCGGGTTTGGGATAGGTGATGGGCGCGAAATCCCTGGCCTTGCCGGTGGCCTCGGCATCGGTTTTGCCATGCTTCATGGAACCGAAAACATTGAATTTCAGCAGGTTGGCCACCCACATATCCAGCCCGCCAAGCGCCAGCCCGCCGATCAGGCCGAACCGCGACCACAGCGGCTTGACGTTGCGCACGGGTTTCAGGTCATGGGCGACCTTGCCGCTGCGCAATTCGTCCTCATAGGCGGTCAGCTCGTCCCCGGCGCGGCCGGCGGCCAGCGCGGCGGCGGCGGCATCGGCGGCGGCAATGCCCGACAGCATGGCGTTGTGATTGCCCTTGATGCGCGGCACGTTGACCAGCCCGGCGCTGCACCCCAGCAGCACACCACCGGGGAAGCTGACCTTCGGGATCGACTGCCACCCCCCTTCCGAGATCGCCCGCGCGCCATAGGCCACGCGCTTGCCACCCTCCAGCAGGTCAGCCACGACGGGGTGGTGCTTCCAGCGCTGAAATTCCATATAGGGGAACAGATGCGGGTTCTGGTAATTCAGATGCACCACGAAACCGACCAGCACGGTCTTTTCATCCAGATGATAGATAAACCCGCCGCCACCGGCATTTTTGCCAAGCGGCCAGCCCATGGTGTGGGTGACGGTGCCGGGGTTGACCTTTGCCGGGTCGATTTCCCAGATTTCCTTCATCCCCAGACCGAATTTCTGCGGCTCGTGGCCATCGGACAGGTTGAAATGGCTGATGACCTGTTTGGACAGGCTGCCGCGCACGCCTTCGGCCAGCATGACATATTTGCCACGCAGCTCCATCCCCGGCTCGTATCCGTCACCGATGCTGCCATCGGGGTTCCTGCCGAATTCCCCCGCGACGACACCAGCCACGCGATTGCCGTCCCAGACCAGTTCGGAACAGGCCATGCCGGGGAAAATCTCGACCTCCAGCGCCTCGGCCTGTTCGGCCAGCCAGCGACAGACATTGCCCATGCTGACCACATATTTGCCGTGATTCGACATCAGCGGCGGCATCGGCCAGTTCGGGATGCGCGCCTGCCCGGATTCACCAAGAATATAGAAATTGTCGGCGTGAACCTCGGTGGTGACGGGGGCACCCTTTTCGCGCCAGTCGGGGATCAGTTCGTCCAGACCGACCGGGTCCAGCACCGCGCCCGACAGGATATGGGCGCCGACCTCGGACCCTTTTTCCAGCACCACGACCGAGATATCGGGGTTATTCTGCTTAAGGCGGATGGCCGCGGACAGGCCCGCCGGACCGCCCCCCACGATCACCACGTCATAATCCATTGATTCGCGTTCGATCACGGTCTCGGTCGTCATGGCTAAGCTCTCCCCTTCGCATTCGCTTGACGTATGGGTTAGCGTCAAATGCGCCTTGACACAATCGTGACGCAACGGTTCCGGACGGCGATCTTTGGCCGCATTTGCCGCGCTGCAACATGCCGGGGCTTGCCAAAGGGGCGGGCTTCGGGTCACGATGCGGGCGAACAGATTGCAACGCCCCCGTCACCCGCTGGCGGGGGCGTTCGCCAAGCACGGACAGCACATGCCTGACAGGCTCAGGCCACGAGACGAGGGAAGAATGGAAAAAGTTCCGATGACGCGGGCGGGGTTCGACCGGCTTGACGAAGAACTGCGCAGGCTGAAATCCGACGCCCGCCCTGCGGTGATCCGCGAAATCGCCGAGGCGCGCGAACATGGCGACCTGTCGGAAAACGCCGAATACCACGCCGCGCGCGAAAAACAGTCCCATATCGAGGGGCGGATCAAGGAACTGGAAGGGCTGATCGGCCGGGCCGAGGTCATCGACCCCGCCAAACTGTCGGGCAGCGTCAAATTCGGGGCCACCGTACTCATCGTGGACGAGGACACCGAGGAAGAAAAAACCTATCAGATCGTTGGCGAGGCCGAGGCCGATCTGGAACGCGGCCTGCTGAACATGCGCAGCCCGCTGGCCCGCGCGCTGATCGGCAAGGATCAGGGCGACAGCGTCGAGGTGGTGACCCCCGGCGGCGACAAGTTCTTTGAAATCGTCCAGATCCGCTTTGAATGATGGCGGATCTGCGGCGCATTCTGGCGGGTGACGGGGCCGATGGTCCCGACCGACCGGTGCTGATCGGCGCGGCGGTCAGCCTGATCTGGGTGGTTCTGGTGCTGGCGTTCTGGCTGTTTGGCCCCGAAGGCGGGCCGCGCAGCGGGCTGGACCGGCTGCTGACCGTGGCCGGGGTGCTGCTGCCGCTGGGGCTGATCTGGCTGGCCGTCGGCATGGCGCGCACGATTGCCGCGCTGCGCGATCAGGCGCAGGCCCTGCGGCAGGCCCTGCCGCAAGCGCCGCGCGCCCCCGGCGGCACGACCGGCACCGCGCCGATCAACCCGCAACCCGCGAACCCGCAAGCCGCAGCCCGTCCGCAACCCGCCCCTGCCCGCGCGCCCGCCAAACCCGCCGCGCGCCCACAGCCGCAGGACACAAGGCAAAGCGCGATGCCGCTGGACCCGCCCCAGCCGGTGGTTCATGCCACGCCTGATCAGCTGGTCGCGGCGCTGAACTTCCCGGAAGGGCCGGATGACCGCGCCACCATCGCCGCGCTGCACGCCGTGCTGAAAGACCCCGACCACAGCCGCCTGATCCGCGCCGCGCAGGACATTATCACGCTGCTGGCTGATCGTGGGATTTATATGGACTTTCTGCCGCCTGCCTCGACCGATGCCGATCTGTGGCGGCGTTTTGCCAGCGGCGAACGCGGCGGCGATCTGGCCGCGCTGGCCCGGCCCACCGACCCCGAGGCGCTGGACAGCGTCACCCGGATGCGCCGCGAAGATGACGTGTTCCGCGATGCCGTCCACCACTTCCTGCGCCATTTCGACCGGATGCTGACCGCACATGCGCCCGCGCTGGATGACAACCAGATCGCGGCGCTGGCCGACACCCGGTCGGGCCGGGCCTTTACCCTGCTGGGACAGGTGGTGGGCGTGTTCGGCTGACCGCGTCGCCCCACAGCGGTCCAACCGCCACCCCCCAGCCCCGTACCGCACAGTTGTCTGCCCCCTGATCCGGGACCGGACATCGACGAAAGCTGTTTTCAAGGAAACATCATGCGCCGTATTCTTGCCACCGCCCTTGCCCTTGTAACCAGCTTTGCCGCGCTGCCAGCCCCGGCGGGCGGTTTTTTGGAAATGGGCATCCCGCCGGGGCTTTATACCTATCGCGGCCAGTGCGCCGACAGCCTGACCGCGACAGGCGGGCTGGGGCCGACCAGTTTTGTGTTCGATGGCCGCAACCTGAATTCAGCCAAAAGCCTGTGCCGCATCCGGCATGTTGACATGATCTCGGCCGGCTTTATCGCGGCGACAACCACCTGCACCGACACCGCCAGTGGGCGGCAAAGCAACGAAACCTATACGCTGCTGCCTGATCAGACCGGAAAGCCGCGCATCCGGCTGGAAGCAATTCACGTCAATGGCGTGCTGACCAGCCACGGCAACCCCGACTGGTTTCACCTGTGCCGCAAGCTGCGTCCGGCCCGTTAACCGCTTGCCGTTCCGCGCCACCGCAATCGCGGCGCAGCACCAGCACACGCCGCCAGCGCAGCCGGCGCCGGGGCGTGAACCCCATGCGCCGATACAGCGCCAGCGCGGCCAGGTTGCCTGCCGCCAGTTCCACCTGAAGGCCGGGGTGGCCGCGCCGTGCGGCCTCGGCCAGTGCGGCGCGCAACAGCGCCTGCGCCACGCCCCGCCTGCGCCATGACGGACAAACGGCCAGCCCATCCACGACCAGATCCGCTGTTGCCGGACCCGCAGGCCACAGCGCCAGCGCCAGCCCCCGCCACAGGCCGCCGCGCCCCCAGATCCGGCGCAGCGCCGCGCCGTCCAGACGCACCGCGCCCCCGCGCGCGTCGCGCAGGCCGCAACAGCCCAGAACCGCGCCATCCGCGCCCTGCGCCACCAGCAACTGACGCGCATCCAGACCACGCCGCACCAGTGCCCGCCCCGCCCGGTCCGAGGCCAGCCGCCCCAGTGCCGGGCGCAGAACATGGCGCCAATACAGCCCGGCCACAACCGCCCGCGCCGCCGCCGCACAGCCCTGCCGCACCCCCCATTGCGGCACCTTGCCGCCATCGGCGGCATCGCTATGGTGGGGCAGTTTCGTGATCACTTGATATCGGATATCCATGACCGCCACCCCTGCCCGTTCCGCCGACCCGCGGCAAGAGCGTCGCGCGCTGCGACAGGCCCGCGCGCTGGCCCGCAGCCCGCGTCAAACCTTTCTGCATGGCGTGACCAGCGCGGCGCCGCTGTTGCTGGTCATCGTGCCCTTCGGGATGCTGTTCGGCGTGGTCGGCACCGAGGCCGGGCTGACCCTGCCCCAGATCCTTGGCTTTACCACGCTGGTGCTGGCCGGGGCGTCGCAATTCACCGCTGTGCAGATGCTGGCCGATAACACGCCGCTGCTGGTGCTGGTGCTGTCAGCGCTGGCGGTGAACCTGCGCATGGCGATGTATTCGGCCTCGATGGTGCCGTGGATCGGCAAGGCCAGCGCGCTGGAAAAAGCCGCTGTGGCCTATACGCTGATCGACCAGAGCTATGCCACCTCAATGCAGTATTATCAGGACAATCCGACGCTGGGGCTGCGTCAGCGGCTGGCCTATTTCGCCGGGACGGCGCTGTGCATGTGCCTGCCCTGGGTTGCCGCCACCATGGCCGGGGCGCTGTTGGGGAAATCCATCCCTGACAGTTTCGCGCTGGATTTCGCGGTGCCGATCACCTTTCTGGCGCTGATCGGGCCAGGGCTGGTGACGCTGGCCCATATCGCGGCGGCGGCGGTGTCGGTCGGGGGCGCGCTGGCGCTGGCGTGGCTGCCCTCAGGGCTGGGGTTGCTGATCGCGGCGCCGCTGGCCATGGCGACGGGGGCACTTGTCGAAACCGCCACCCTGCGCCGGGAATTGAGGCGCGGAAAACTGGCGGGCCAGAAATTGGGGGGCCAAAAATTGGGGAACGGGACATGACGCAATACAACGCGGCGCAGATCTGGCTGGTGATCGTGGCGCTTGGCGCGGGCACCTTTGCCCTGCGCTATTCCTTTCTGGGGGCCATTGGCAACCGGGCGCTGCCGCAATGGGTCCAGCGGGTTCTGCGCTATACCGGCGTGGCGGTGCTGCCCGGACTGGTCGCGCCGCTGGTGCTGTGGCCCGCCGCCACCGCAGGCCAGCCCGACCCGGCGCGGCTTGGCGCGGCGGCGGTCACGCTGGCGGTGGGAATAGCGACGCGCAACACGCTGGCCGCCATCCTGTCGGGGGCGGCCACGCTGTATGGCCTGCTGTATCTGCTTGGCTGATTACTGCGACGGCACCTGATCGGGGCGCTGATAACCGGGCAGATAACCCACCAACTGCCCATGCTGGCGCAACAGCACGTCGTGGTTATTGGCCGGGTCACCGTCATAATGCTTCTTGCTGACGACACCGGGCTGACGCAGGAACCAGTCACGCAGCTTCCTGGGGCTGAAGGTCGAAGGTGCCGCCTCGAACCCCGGCACCCGGCGCAGCACATCGGCGGTGCCATTGGCGCAGAAGCTTTTGTTCACCGACCCGTTCGCCTCGGCTGCGCGAATGGCGGCATCGGCCACCTCGCGGCTGACCAAAATCCGATCCTCGGCCACCCAATAGGTCTGGCGGGCGTGATAATCGACATAGAAATTCTTGAAATTGTCGGTGATGCCATACATCACATCGTGCCGTTCCGGGATGGCAGGGTGGCTCCAGCTGCCGGCGGGGTCGAAAATGACCCGCTGACTGCCATTGATCATCAGCGCGGAATGCGCCCCTTCGCCGCGCGGGATGCCAATCACCGTAAACAGGGTGATCGAAGGCGGCTGGTCGGACACAAAGCGGGCTTTGCGCACCGCCTCGTCCGAGGCATAGATATTGTCAGCACCACAGGCGGCCAGCCCCAGCGTCAGGGCCAGCGCGGTCATCATCGCGCGCAGCATGTTTTCCCCCGGTCAGGCGTTGGACAAGGCCATGAACACCAGCACGGCACAGGACAGAATCGCCGCCCATGTCATGAAGCGCACGAAGCCGTCGAAAGTGCGTTGCTGTTCACGGATGTTCATCTGGCCATGAACATGCGCGTGGGTCTGATCGTGATGCGTGGCCATTGCCGCCCCCGTTGGATGCATTCCTTGACCAAGCCATAGACGAATCGTCGCAGCCTGTCACGCGCTGGTGCCGATCACGGTTTCGTTTCCGTTAACGCGGGGTGCCCTGCCAGATAACGGCGCCCTCGGCGGTCAGTCCGGCGGCGGCGACGCGGCCCTGATGGAACAGGTGGTTGACATGGCCGACGGCCTCGACCAGCGCCAGACCGTATTCCCCATCCCCGATGCGGCGCTTGTACAGCACGTCGAAGCAGGCCGCCGCCGGTCGCGGGTTTTCCGCCAGCGAGGCCGCCAGCCGGTCCAGCGCGGTGACGTGGTTGTCATGCATCTGCCGCAACCGGCCCGGCAGGCCGGTAAAGGGCATGTTGTGGCCCGGCAACACCAGCTGTCCCTCGCGCGCATGGGCCATCAGCCGGGCGCAGCTTTCCATCCATTCACCCACCGGGTCGGCCAGCGGCTCGGTCGGATAAACCCCCAGATTCGGAGAGATCCGCGGCAGCAGCTGGTCGCCGCCAATCACCAGATCGTCAGACTGGTCCCACAGCGTGACATGTTCGGGGGCGTGGCCATTGCCCATCCGCACCACCCAGTCGCGCCCGCCCATGCGCAGGCTCTGGCCCTCGACCAGCCGGCGATAGCCAAGCGGCAGGGCGTGGACCACATCGGCGGCATTGAAAGGACGCTCGGCCATGCGGCGGGCCAGCAGGGCCGGGTCCATCCCGGCCTTGCGCCAGAAATCGACCTGCTGCGGCACCGGCAATGGCTGTTCGTCCAGGCTCAGCATCCGGGCGAACAGCCACGCGGTGCGGCTGGTCCACAGCTCGGCCCCGTGGTCCTGAAACCAGCCCGCCAGACCGATATGATCGGCGTGATGATGCGTGGCGATGACCCGGCTGACACGGCGCCCGGCCAGCGGCCCGTTCAGCAGCGCCTGCCAGATCGCCTTGCCGCGACGACTGGAAAAGCCGGTGTCGATGATGGTCCAGCCGCCGCCCTGCGCGGCATCCTCGGCCAGCGCAAAACAGTTGACGTGATCCAGCTTCATCGGCAGCGGCAGGCGCAGCCACAGCACACCATCGGCCAGTTCGACGGCCTCGCCCTCGGCGGGCGGGGCCTCGAACGGGTGCAGAACCCCGGCGAAGCCCCCGCCGGTCACGCGGGTCACGCCGACGCGCCGGTTCCGAACACCGAATCAGGCAGCGCTTTCAGGTCGTCGCCGCCGGCCCGCATCTCGGCCAGATCGCTGGCATAGCGCGGCAGGACGCGGGTAATGTAGATCCGCGCCAACAGCTTGTGATCCGCGCCGCCCTGTTGTGCGGCCCGCAGGTGATAGCTGGCCCCCAGCACCCGAGCGAAAGCCGACAGGAACGGCACGGCACCGGCAAAGCGGTCGTCCATGTCCCGCTCGACCAGATCGGACAGCGCCTCGCGCAGGGTTTCGGCGGCGTTCCAGACCTCATGCGCCAGATCGCCCAGTTCGGCCTGCGCCGTTTTCGCGCCGTCCAGAACCTCGTCCAGCAGCCGGGTCGCGGCCTCGCCGCCATCCATCATCTTGCGGCCCACAAGGTCCATGGCCTGAATACCGTTCGTGCCCTCGTAAATCGGGGTGATGCGGACATCGCGCAGATATTGCGCCGCGCCGGTTTCCTCGACAAAACCCATGCCGCCATGGACCTGAACCCCCATATCGGCCACGCGGCAGCCGACATCGGTGCCATGCGCCTTGGCGATCGGGGTCAGCAGGGCGGCGCGGGCGGTCCAATCGGCGTCGCCGGTGGCCTTGGCCATATCCAGCGCCACCGCGCAGGCCAGACAGATGGCGCGGGCGGCAAAGACCTCGGCCCGGCCGGTGGCCAGCATCCGGCGCACATCGGGGTGGCCAATGATCGGCCCCATCTGGTCGCGATCCGCGGCATAGGCCGCCGCCTGCTGCAATGCGGCCTCGGCCACGCCGACGCCCTGAATGCCAACGGCCAGACGGGCGTTGTTCATCATCGTGAACATCGCCGCCATGCCCTTGTTTTCCGCGCCGACCAGCCAGCCCTTGGCGGCCTCATAGCTCATCACGCAGGTGGGGCTGCCGTGAATGCCCAGCTTGTGTTCCAGACTGACCACGCGCAGGCTGTTGGCCTGACCGGGATTGCCATCGTCATCAGGCAAATATTTCGGCACCATGAACAGGCTGATGCCCCTTGTCCCCCTGGGGGCACCGGGCAGCCGGGCCAGCACCAGATGGCTGACATTGCTGGTCACGTCGCTGTCGCCCCAGGTGATGTAAATCTTCTGCCCGGTGATGCGATAGGTGCCGTCGCCCGCATCCTCGGCCCTGGTGGTCAGCGCGCCGACATCGCTGCCCGCGCCGGGTTCGGTCAGGTTCATCGTCCCCGACCATTCGCCGCTGGTCAGCTTGGGAATATACAGCGCCTTCATCCAGTCATCGGCGTGGTGTTCCAGCGCCTCGATCTGGCCCTGCGTCAGCAGCGGGTTCAGTTGCAGCGACAGGTTGGCACCGGCCATCATCTCGGCCACGGCCATGTTCAGCGCCTGCGGCAGGCCCATGCCGCCATATTCCGGGTCGGCGGCCAGCCCGACCCAGCCACCCTCGGCGATGGCGGCAAAGCCTTTGTCGAAACCGGGCGAGGAAACCAGCACGCCGTTTTCCAGCCGCGCCGGGGTAAGGTCGCCATTGCGGTTCAGCGGGGCCAGAACCTCGGTCGTCATTTTGCCGGCCTCGTTCAGGATGGCATCGACAGTGTCCGGGCTGGCCTCGGCGAACAGGTCGGTTGCGGCCACGCGCGGCAGATCGACAACCTTGTTCAAAATGAAGCGGATTTGATCCACAGGAGCACGATAGGCCATTTCTTCCCCCATTCGACGACCGCGCCGGTCATCCTGATGTGCCGCGCTTGGCTTTGGCCGCCAAGCTGGCTATCTGACGATATTGCGGAACAGATTACCCATCCCGCCCCCTCGGGCAACCGCGACCCCGCGTCAGAGGACAGACCCGTGACCCAGATCCTGCCCGCCACCAGTCAGGGCATCGCCCAAGCCGCCAGCCTTCTGCGCGAGGGGGCGCTGGTCGCCATCCCTACCGAGACTGTTTACGGCCTTGCGGCAGATGCGCGCAATCCCCATGCCGTCGCCGGCATTTTCGAGGCCAAGGACCGCCCCAGCTTTAACCCGCTGATCGTGCATGTGCCCGACCTGACGGCAGCCGAGGCCATCGCCGTTTTTCCCGCCCCGGCGGAGGCGCTGGCAACGCAGCTGTGGCCGGGGCCGCTGACGCTGGTGCTGCCGCTGCGGCCCGATGCGGGGATCAGCGATCTGGTGACGGCAGGCGGCGACACCATCGCCATCCGCATCCCCGCCCATCCGGTCGCGCAACAGCTGTTGCGCGCCGCGGCGATCCCGCTGGCGGCGCCATCGGCCAATCGTTCGGGCCGGATCAGCCCCAGCCGGGCGGCGCATGTCACCGACCCCGATGGCGGGCTGGATGGCCGCATCGCCGCGGTTCTGGACGGCGGTCCCTGCGAGGTCGGGCTGGAATCGACCATTATCGGCTGGCAGGGGGAAACGGCCCTGCTGCTGCGCCCCGGCGGTCTGGACGCAGAGACCATCGAACATGTCATGCAGCGCCCACTGCTGCGGCCCCGGATCAGCATTGCCGCGCAAGCCCCGGACGACAGCACCGGGCAGACCACCGCCAACAGCCGGAAAACCCATAAGGACAGCCCGTCAGGCACCGCCACCCCCACCGCGCCGGGGCAGTTGACCAGCCACTATGCCCCCAAGGCGCCGCTGCGCATCAATGCGCAGACGGCTCGCCCCGGCGAAACCTTCATCGCCTTCGGTCCCGCCGGTGCTGACGGCCTGACCCTGTCGGCCAGCCGTGATCTGCGGCAGGCTGCCGCCGCGCTGTTCGAAACGCTGCGCCGCGCCGACCGTCTTGGCCGCCCGATCGCAATAGCCCCGATCCCCGAACAGGGGCTTGGCCTTGCCATCAACGACCGGCTGCGCCGCGCCGCCGCGCCACGCGATTAGCATCTGCATCACCGACCCTTTCCCAACCCGATTCGTCTGTCGGGAACAGGTCTGGCACGAAAACTTTAAGATCGGCTTAACAGCGCCTCAGGCCCGGCCTGCCGTGGATGACAACATTGCCGGGTCGATCCCCAGCCCACGCAGAGCGCGCGCCCATTTCGCGCCGTGATCGGCGTCGAAAATCAGCGACAGGTCCAACGGCGCCGACATCCAGCCATTGGCCAGAAATTCGGTTTCAAGCTGACCCGCGCCCCAGCCCGCATATCCCAGCGCCAACAGCGCCGGGGACGGGCCATCGCCCTGCGCCATCTGCGCCAGCACGTCGCGCGTCACCGTCAGCATCAGCCCCGGCGCGACCCGGCTGCTGCCCTCGGGCAGGTCGGTATCGCCCGGATCGTCGCGATGCAGCACAAAGCCGCGCCCCGGCTCTACCGGGCCGCCGAACTGGACCGGGACGGCGGCCAGATCGGGGCCGTGGTCGATCCCCAGCTGATCCAGCAGTTCGGCAAAACCCAGCCGGGGCATGGGGCGATTGACGATCAGGCCCATCGCGCCCTCGGGGGAATGGGCGCAGATCAGCACCAGAGATTGCGCGAAACGGGGATCGGACATGCCCGGCATGGCGATCAGGATGCGGCCTGTCAGGTGTTGGCTTTCGGTCATCTGCTGCCCTTTCGCACGCTGCGGTTGCCACAGAATCGCCCGGCGCAGCGGGATTCACAAGCGTCCTTGCGGGAATGTGACTTTGCCGGGGGCGGCGGTCGGGGTAAACGATATTCATGAAACGGATTTTGACCCTTCTGGCCCTTGCCGCCCCGCTGGCCCTTGCCGCCGCGCCCACGCTGGCGCAGGACCTGCCCCCCGGCCTGCGCGCGGCGGAATTGCGCCCCGGTTGGGTGGATGCCGATGGCAGCCGCGTCGTTGCCCTGCACCTGACGCTGGAACCGGGGTGGAAAACCTATTGGAAATCGCCCGGCGATGCCGGGATTCCGCCGCAATTCGACTGGTCCGGGGCGGTGACGGCTGACTATCTGTGGCCCCGCCCCGAGGTGATCGACAGCGGCGGCGAACGCACCTTTGGTTATCACGACGAACTGGTGCTGCCGGTGCGGTTGCAGATGGCCGACCCGCATCAGCCGGTGTCGCTGACGGTCGATTTCGGCCTGTGCGAGGATGTCTGCGTGCCCGCCCACAGCGTGTTGCAGGCCCCGGCGGCGCAGACCGCGCCCGACCCGCTGATACAGGCGGCGCTGGCGCGTCAGCCCGATGACAGCCACGCCCGGATGACCTGCCGGGTCGAGCCGATCAGCGATGGCCTGCGCGTCACCGCCAGCCTGCCTGCGGGTCTGGCGGCACAGGCGGCGGCGATCACGATGGACGACGACTCGGTCTGGGTCTCGGCCGCAGATCTGGACCAACAGGGCGATATGGCCATTGCCAGCGCCGATCTGGTCGATGCCAGCGGCGCACCCTTCGCGCTGGACGGCAGCAAACTGGCGCTGACGCTGCTGGCGCCCGATGGCGCGGTGCAGGCGAAGGGCTGTGACTGACGGCCCTCAGACGCGGGGCAAATCCAGCCTGTCGGCCAGTGACAACAGATCCGCCCAGGCCTCGCGCTTGGCGGCGGGGTTGCGCAGCAGATAGGCCGGGTGTGTCATCGGCAGGGCGGGCTTGCCGAACGCCTGCATCCACTGACCCCGCAGGCGCAGTATCCCGGCGCGGCCAAGCGCGGCCTGACAGGGGGTATTGCCCATCAGCACGATCACATCAGGGTCGGCCAGTTCGATATGCCGGCGCAAAAACGGCAGTGACACCGCGATTTCCTGCGGCGTCGGGCGGCGGTTGCCGGGCGGACGCCATGTCAGCACATTGACGATATAGGCGGCGCGTTCAGCATCCGCCGCATCGCGGGCAAGGCCGATGGCGGCCAGCATCTTGTCCAGCAACTGCCCGGCGCGGCCAACGAAGGGCTTGCCCTGACGGTCCTCTTCCTCGCCGGGGGCCTCGCCCAGAATCAACAGCCGGGCCTGCGGTCGCCCGTCCGAGAAGACGAAATGCCGCGCGCCCTTTTTCAGTTCGATCCCGTCAAAGCCTTCCTGCGCCGCCGCCAGATCGGCCAGCGACCCCGTCTGTGCCGCCAGGGCCGTGGCCAGATCGACCAGCGCCTGCTGGTCGGGGGCGTCGTCATCGCCGGGTGACAGCGGCGGGCTGGCGGCGGCGGGCGGTGCGGCGGCAGGCGCGGGTCTGGCCGCGGCCTCGAACCGGTCAAGGGGGGCGTCAAGGATCGCCTCGTCAGCGCCCATCTCGCGCTGCCAGTCCAGCAGCGCCAGCGCCGTTTCGCCATCCAGCGCGAATCCCTGCCATGTCAGATCGCCAGCCATGACACCGGCTTAGGCCCACAGCGCGCTTGCCGCAAGCGCCCGGTTTTGCGATAGACAGTCACGCTGACCGATTGGGGGATATGATGACTTTCCGCGCCCGTCACCTGCTGGGGATCGAACATCTTGCCCCGGCTGAAATCACCACCCTGCTGGACCTTGCCGAAACCTATGTCGACCTGAACCGGCGCACGGTCAAGCATTCCGACGCGCTGGCCGGGATGACCCAGATCAACATGTTCTTCGAAAATTCGACCCGCACCCAGTCCAGCTTTGAACTGGCGGGCAAGCGGCTGGGGGCGGATGTGATGAATATGTCGATGCAGACCAGTTCCGTCAAAAAGGGCGAAACGCTGATCGACACCGCGCTGACGCTGAACGCCATGCACCCCGATCTGCTGGTCGTGCGCCACCCCCAGTCAGGGGCGGTCAACCTGTTGGCAGAAAAGGTGAATTGCGCGGTTCTGAACGCCGGCGACGGACGGCACGAACACCCCACGCAGGCGCTGCTGGACGCGCTGACCATCCGCCGCGCCAAGGGCCGGTTACAGCGCCTGACCGTGGCGATCTGTGGCGATATCGCGCATTCCCGCGTGGCGCGGTCGAACCTGTTTTTGCTGGGAAAAATGGAAAACCGCCTGCGGCTGGTCGGGCCGTCGACGCTGATGCCCTCGGGCGTGGGGGAACTGGGCTGCGAGGTTTATGAGGACATGCGCGAGGGGCTGCGTGACGCCGATGTGGTGATGATGCTGCGGCTTCAGCGCGAACGCATGGATGGCGGTTTCATCCCGTCCGAGCGTGAATATTTCCACCGCTGGGGGCTGGATGCCGAAAAGCTGGCGCTGGCCAGACCTGATGCGATCGTGATGCATCCCGGCCCGATGAATCGCGGGGTCGAAATTGACGGCACCATTGCCGATGACATCAACCGCAGCGTCATTCAGGATCAGGTCGAAATGGGCGTCGCCGTGCGCATGGCGGCGATGGACCTGCTGGCGCGCAACCTGCGGGCGGAACGCGGCGCACGCGCGGCGGGCGGCGGGCATGTCTGACCCGGCCCCCGCCTATCGCGACCGCCAGACCGCCCCCGTCGCCCCCGAGGGCGAGCACGTTCTGGCCAGCTTTGCCCCCGACCGGGCGCGCTATGTCCGCGATCACCTGACGCTGGCGGCGATTGGCGGCGTGGTGGTGGTGGCGGTGCTGCTGGCGCTTGGCAAAAGCGACCAGTTATGGGCGGGGATCGTGGGCGTTCTGGCGGCGCTGACCCTGCGCGGGGCGTGGCTTTACCCCGACGTGATGGCGATGCGCTGGCTGCTGACCGACCGCGCGCTGATCGGGCCGGGGCAGGCACGATTCGAGCTGTCCCGCATCACCCGGCTGCGGGCGCTTTTGGGCGATGTTCAGGTCACCACGGCGGGCGGGCGCAAGACGCTGATCAAGCATCTGGCCGATCCGCAGGCCGTCATCGCCCGGATCGAGGGCGCGCAATGACACAGGCCCCCGGCTGGACCGGCATATTCGAGGATGGCGAGGCAATCCTGTGGCAGGGTCGCCCCGGCGGGCGCCCGCGCCTGACCCTGCCGGCGCTGAAACGCGCCGTGCCGGGGGTCATGCTGACGCTGTTCGCGCTGGTCTGGGTCGGGGCGGCGATGGGGGCGCCGGGGCTGTTCTGGCTGTTCGGCCTGCCATTTCTGGCGGCGGGGCTGTGGCAGATGCTGCGCCCGGTTCTGGAACCGGCGCTGTCAGCCCGGTTCAGCCACTATACCCTGACCGACCGCCGCGCCTTCATTGCCCGCGACCTGCCGCTGGTCGGGCGCGACCTGCACAGCTGGCGCATCACCCCGGACAACCGGATCGACCTGATCGGCGGCGATGACGGTGCCGCCGGGACGGTGCTGTTCGCTGACTGTCGCCTCGGCGGCCATGCCATTCCCGGACCGGGCGGGGTCGGGCGTGTGGGCTTCACAGATATCGACGATGCGCGCAAAGTCTGGGAACTGATGCGCGACATCCAGCAAAAGGACCGGCTGACATGATGCTGCATTTCGAAAACGTCCGGCTGATCGACCCCGAAAGCGGTCGCGACGACAGCGGCAGCCTGACCATTGCCGAGGGCCTGATCGCGGAACGCGACGGCCCCTCCCCACAAGGCGCGCAGGTCATCGACGGTGGCGGGGCCTGTCTGGCACCGGGGATCGTGGACTGGGGCGTCAAGATCGGTGAACCCGGTGAACGCCACAAGGAATCTTATCGCAGCGCCGGGCTGGCGGCGGCGGCGGGCGGCGTGACCACGATGATCGTGCGCCCCGACACCGTGCCGCCGCTGGACGACCCCGAAACGCTGCAATTCGCCGCCCGCCGCGCCAGCGACGCGCCGGTGCGTATCCGCCATATGTCCGCGCTGACCAAGGCCCGCGGCGGCAGCGAAATGGTCGAGATCGGCTTTCTGCACGATGCCGGTGCCGTGGCCTTTACCGATGGCGTGCGGGTGGTGGCCGATAACAAGCTGATGGGCCGCTGCATGACCTATGCCCGCGGGGTCGGAGCGCTGATCGTGGGCCACCCCCAGGACCCCGCCCTGTCGCGCGGCGCCGCGGCCACCAGTGGCAAATTCGCCAGCCTTTATGGCATACCCGCCGTGTCCCCCATGGCCGAGGTGATGGGTCTGGACCGCGACCTTGCGCTGGTGGCGATGACCGGCGCGCGCTATCACGCCGACCAGATCACCGTCGCGGCCAGCCTGCCCGCCCTGCGGCGCGCGCGGGCGGATGGGCTGGATGTGACGGCGGGGATTTCCATCCACCATCTGACGCTGAACGAATTTGACATCGGCGATTACCGCACCTTCTTCCGCTTTACCCCGCCGCTGCGCCCCGAGGACGACCGGCTGGCCATGGTGCAGGCCGTGGCGGATGGTGAAATCGACGTGATCGCCTCGTTCCACACCCCGCAGGACGAGGAATCCAAGCGCCTGCCCTTCGAGGTCGCGGCGCCGGGGGCCGTGGGGCTGCAAACGCTGCTGCCTGCCGCGTTGCGGCTGTATCATCAGGGCGGGCTGACGCTGCCCCAGCTGTTCCGCGCCATGGCGCTGAACCCGGCGCAACGCCTTGGCCTGCCGCAAGGCCGCCTGTCCGAGGGTGCGCCAGCCGATCTGGTCCTGTTCAAACCGGACGCGCCCTTCGTTCTGGACCGTTTCGCATTGCTGTCCAAGTCAAAGAACACGCCGTTCGACGGTGCCAGACTGCAAGGCCGCGTTCAGGGCACCTGGGTCGGCGGCAAGCGCGTTTATGGGGGCGACGATGCCTGATTTCACCACTGCACCCCTGCTGCTGATGATGTGGGGGGCCGTCGGCTATCTGCTGGGGTCGGCCCCCTTCGGTCTGGTCATCACGCGGCTGTTTGGCCTTGGCGACCTGCGCCAGATCGGGTCGGGCAATATCGGCGCAACCAATGTGCTGCGCACCGGAAACAAACCGGCCGCGCTGGCAACGCTGCTGCTGGATTCAGGCAAAGGCGCCATCGCGGTGCTGCTGGCCCGCGCGCTGGCCGGCGAGGATGCCGCAATTCTGGCCGGGGCCGCCGCCTTTCTGGGGCATTGCTTCCCGGTCTGGCTGGGGTTCCGGGGCGGCAAGGGCGTGGCGACCTTTCTGGGCACGCTGATCGCCCTGCACTGGCCGCTGGGGCTGGCCGCCTGCGCGATCTGGCTGGTAACGGCGCTGCTGTCGCGCATCAGTTCGCTGTCGGCGCTGGTGGCGGCGGTGCTGTCGGCGCCGCTGGCATGGGCGATGGGGCGCGGCGACCTGATCGCCGCCTGCGCCTTCATGGCGGCGCTGATCCTGATCCGCCACCGCGCCAATATTGCGCGGCTGGTGGACGGAACGGAACCGCGTATCGGCAAGAAATAACGGCCCCCTAAGGGGCCGTCCGGGGTCATTGGCGCTTCAGCAATTCCTCGACCGCAAGGGCGGTGCGCTTGGTGTTGTTATGGATGCCAACGGCGATGAAAATCATCCCCAGCATCAGGACGGCGTAGGCCACCCCGCCCACCATGACCAACAGACCAGCCAAAAAGCCCTTCTGTGTCATGATGCCAAAACCCGTGGCGATAGCCCCCAGAACCAGAATGCCGCCAAGCACCCATGCCAGAAGATCCAGCGAATTGATTACAATCTGACGCATCTGCGTATCCTTTTGATCAAGCAATATTATCGGTGCCAAAAAGGTGCCTGTCTGGGGGATAGGCGGGAATTAATCAGATCTCAATCATTTGATGGGATGGTGGGGACGAATCAGTTTCAACCCAACGCGAAAGCCCATGCTGCGCCTGTTCACCCTGTTGATAACCCTGCGGTCAGTGCTGTCCCGCCCCACAGGCGTGGCGCGGCGGGTGGCCGGATCAATAGGAATATTCGCTGTAAATCCGGCTCAGATCGCCCTGCCACGCGCCGTGATATTTCGCCAGCAATTCATCGGCAGGCACGCTGCCTGTATCCACGCTTTCTTTCAGCGCATTCAGGAAATGCGTCTCGTCCGGGATCAGCCCATCCGCGCCGGTCCGCGCACGGGCTTTCAGGCCAGCTTCGGCAATGCCGACCACCTGCCGCGCCAGATCGTGCAGGCCAATACCGTTATGGCTGCCCGCCAGCGCATCACGCGCACTGGCCCGGCGCAGCCCTTCGCGCGTGTCGTGGTCCCAGCCCTTGACCAGATCCCATGCCGCATCCAGCGCCCCACTGTCATAGGTCAGCCCGACCCACAGCGCCGGCAGCGCGCAAAGACGCCGCCACGGGCCGCCATCAGCGCCGCGCATCTCGATGTATTTCTTGACGCGCGCCTCGGGGAAAACGGTGGTCATGTGGTCGGCCCAGTCCGACAGGGTCGGCACCTCGCCCGGCAATGCGGGCAGTCTGCCATTCAGAAAGTCGCGGAACGACTGGCCCAAGGCGTTGATATACTGCCCATCGCGATAGACAAAATACATTGGCACATCAAGGACGTAATCAACCCAGGCCTCATAGCCAAAGCCATCCTGAAACACAAAGGGCAGCATCCCGGTGCGGGCGTCGTCAAGGTTCTGCCAGATGTGACTGCGCCAGCTTTTCATGCCGTTGGGCTTGCCATCCAGAAACGGCGAATTGGCAAACAGCGCCGTCGCCACCGGTTGCAGCGCCAAGGCCACGCGCAGCTTTTTGACCATATCGGCCTCGGACGCGAAATCCAGATTCACCTGCACGGTGCAGGTGCGATACATCATCTGCTTGCCCAACGTGCCAACGCTGTCCATGTAATCGGTCATCAGCCGGTAACGCCCCTTGGGCATCATCGGCATTTCCTCCTGACGCCAGACCGGCGCGGCCCCCAGCCCGATAAACCCGGCGCCGATGTCATCGGCAACGCTGCGCACCTCGGCCAGATGCTGGTTCACCTCGTCACAGGTCTGGTGGATCGTCTCAAGCGGGGCGCCCGACAGCTCCAGCTGCCCGCCCGGTTCAAGGCTGATATTGGCGCCATTGCGCTCAAGACCGATCAGCTTGTCGGCCTCATGCACCGGCTGCCAGCCAAAGCGGTCGCGCAGCCCCTCCAGCATCGCCACAATCGACCGCGGTCCGTCATAGGGCAGCGGCTTCAGGTCATCGGTGGTATAGCCGAATTTCTCGTGCTCGGTGCCGATCCGCCAATCCGCAGCCGGCTTTTCACCCGACGCCATATAGGCCGCCAACTGGTCGCGATGCTCGATCGGGCCGCCGCCCTGCTGGGGAATGGACATAGGATCAGCCTTTCATTTCAATCTGCCACAGGTGGCGACAGGGGCCGGTTTCGTCAAGACGCGACAGGGCGGCGCGGGGCAAATGTCGCGCCAAACCTACCAGCGGGCCAGCGCATCCTCGTCGCTGTCGCGGGCATCGACCCAGTTACCCTGCCCGTCTGGCCCGACCTCGCGCTTCCAGAAGGGCGCGCGCGATTTCAGCCAGTCCATCAGGTATTCCGCCCCGGCAAAGGCATCGGCCCGGTGGCGGGCGGCGGTGGCGACCATCATGATCGGCTCGCCCACCGCCAAGCGGCCATGGCGATGCACGATGCGCCAATCCGCCAGGCGGAACCGTTCCGCCGCCGACTGGCCAAAGCGGGCCAGCGCAGTTTCGGTCATGCCGGGGTAATGCTCGATCTCAAGCGCCTGCATCTGGCCGGTATCGTCGCGCACGATGCCGGAAAAGGTGACAATCGCGCCGGCACCCTGCCCGAAGCCCTGCAACTCGGCGGCCAGATCGAAGGGCTGGCTTTGCACCCGCGCAGACATCCTAGCCCCCGGTCATTGGCGGAAAGAACGCGACCTCGCGCACCCCGGACAGGGGCGCGTCCAGATCGGCCAGTTCCTGATCCAGCGCCACGCGCACCGCCCCCATATCCGAAAACGCAGCGGCGTGACGGTCATCGCGGGCGGCAAGCTCGGCCACCAGATCGCGCACTGTGGGGGCGGCGGTTTCGACCTTCTCGGACGGGGCGCCGATACGTTCGCGCATCCAGGCGAAATACAAAACATCAAGCGCCATGGTGATCCCTCAGGAAAGGCAGCGATTTGCGGAAATAGTCCCAGCCGGTCATGGCGGTCAAAAGCGCCGCCACCCAGATCAGCGCCAGCCCGACCCATGTCGCGATGGCCGACCACGTCACCCCCAGCGGCAACCCCCCGGTCCCGACCGTGGGCGGGCGACCGTGTTCGACATAGCCAAGGCCGGTGCCCAGAAACAGCACGGCAATGGCGATCATCTGCGCGGTGGTTTTCCACTTGGCCAGATGCGTCACCTTCAGCTTGCCCGAATCCGGCCCCAGAAACTCGCGCAGGCCCGATACGAACACTTCGCGGAACAGGATCACGGTGGCCGGCAGGATCAGCCACGGGTTCATGCCGGAATAACCGGTGATCACCACGATCGCGATCACCACCATCGCCTTGTCGGCAATCGGGTCCATCGCGGCACCAAAGCGGCTGACCTGATTCCACGCCCGCGCCAGATGGCCGTCAAACCAGTCCGTGATCGCCGCCAGGATAAAGATCGTCAGCGCCGCCCAATCGGCCCATGGCCGGGCGAAATACAGAAACATCACCGGCACCAGCGGTGCGGCGACAAGCCGGAACAGGGTCAGAATATTCGGGACGGTCCATCTCATGCGCGCAGATTAGCCCCCCTGCGCCGGAAGGGAAAGCCGCGATAGCGGGGTTGCGATCTCGATCAGGTTGCCGTCCGGGTCGGTGATATAAACCGACATGACAGGCCCGCAGGCACCGGTCTTGACGACGGGGCCTTGCAGAATATCGACCCCCTCGGCGGTCATCCGGTCCAGCACCTGCTGCGGGGTCCAGCTGGTCAGCAGGCACAGATCGCCACAGCCAATGGCGGCATGGTTGCGGGTTTCCTGCCCCAGCGTTTGCAGGTTGATCTTTTGCGCGCCGACCTGCAGCGCCCGGCGACCGGCGCCGAAATGCACCACCTCAAGCCCCAGCACCCGGCGATAGAAATCGCAGGCCGCGTCAATATCGCGCACCGTCAGAACGACATGATCCAGCGCCTCGATCATCTGACCGCCTGCCCGTTTCCCGCCCTTGCCTGTCCAGCCCGCATCCCTGCGCCCCTTTCCCTAGCCCGCCGTGTGGAAATGGTCGTGAATGCTGCGCGCCAGCGCGTCCGAGATCCCCTCGACCGCCTGCAAATCGGCCAGCCCGGCGCGGCTGACCTCTTTCGCGGACCCGAAATGCGCCAACAGCGCCCGCTTGCGCGCGGCCCCGACGCCGGGGATCTCGTCCAGCGGGTTTTTCATCATGGATTTGGCGCGTTTGGCGCGGTGGGTGCCGATGGCAAAGCGGTGGGCCTCGTCCCGCAGGCGCTGGATGAAATACAGCACCGGGTCGTTCATCCGCAGCGCGAAGGGACGGCGGCCGGGGCGGTGGAATTCCTCTTTGCCGTGGTCACGATCAACGCCCTTGGCCACACCGATAATCGGAATGTCACCGACGCCAAGCTCGGCTATGATCTGGTCCACGGCGCTGACCTGACCGGCACCGCCGTCGATCAGCAACAGGTCCGGCCAGTGCGGGCCTTCGCGGTCGGGGTCCTCTTTCAGCAGGCGCGCGAAGCGGCGCATCAGAACCTCTTTCATCATGCCGAAATCGTCGCCCGGCGTGATTTCCGTGCCCTTGATGTTGAACTTGCGATACTGGCTTTTGACGAACCCCTCGGCCCCGGCGACGATCATGCCGCCCACGGCGCTGGCGCCCTGAATATGGCTGTTGTCGTAAACCTCGATGCGCCGGGGCGGGGCCTCCAGCCCGAACGCCTCGGCCAGGCCGGCCAGCAACCGCGCCTGCGCCGCGCTTTCGGCCATGCGGCGCCCCAGCGATTCGCGGGCGTTGCGCAGGGCGTTTTCGACCATCTCGGCCTTTTCGCCGCGCTGGGGCACGCTGATCTCGACCTTGCGACCGGCGCGGTCGGACAGCAGCGCGGTCATCAGGTCCATATCCTCGATCCCGTGCGACAGCAGCAGCAGCCGCGGCGGCACCTTGCCGTCATAGAACTGGCCCAGAAACGCCTCCATCACCTCGTCGGGCGATTCGGCGCCGTTCAGGCGCGGATAGAAATCGCGGTTCCCCCAGCTTTGATTGCCGCGAATAAAGAACACCTGCACACAGGCCTGCCCCCCTTCCATATGCAGGGCGATGATATCGGCCTCGGGGGTGGATCGCGGGTTGATGGCCTGCACCGACTGGACGGCCGTCAGCGCCTTGATGCGGTCGCGCAGGGCGGCGGCGCGTTCATATTCCATATCCTTGGCGGCCTGCGCCATCTGCGCGGCCAGATCGGCCTGAATACGGGTCGATTTGCCTTGCAGGAACAGTTCGGCATCGGCCACAAGCGCGCCGTAATCGGCGGCCGAGATCTTGCCCACGCAAGGCCCGCTGCATCGCTTGATCTGATACATCAGGCAGGGCCGGGTGCGCGCGGCAAACACTGAATCGGTGCAGTTGCGCAGCAAAAACACCCGCTGAAGCTGGTTCAGGGTGCGGTTCACCGCCGTGCCGCTGGCGAAGGGGCCGTAATAATCGCCCTTTTCGGACTTGGCGCCGCGATGCTTGCGGATCTGCGGGAAATCGTGGTTTTTCGTCACCAGAATATTGGGCAGCGATTTGTCGTCACGCAACAGCACGTTATAGCGCGGCTTCAGCTGCTTGATCAGGTTCTGTTCCAGCAGCAGCGCCTCGGTTTCGGTGCGCGTGGTCAGAAACATCATCGAACAGGTTTCGCGGATCATCCGCGCGATCCGCGCCGAATGCCCGGTGGCGCGGGCATAGTTCGACACCCGCGCCCGCAGGTTGCGCGCCTTGCCGACATACAGCACCGCGCCCTGCCCATCCAGCATTCGGTAAACGCCGGGGCTGTTATCCAGCACTTTCAGATAGTCCTGGATCAGCGCCTGTCCGGTTTTGGCCGCGGCGGTTTTGGGGGCAGAATCGGTCATCGGTTCATACAAAGTGATTCCGGTCGGGGGCTGCAAGCTGTGACACCGGAATGCAAGTGTTAACATACCCCCAGAATCTGTGGATAACTTTGGGGAAGAGCTGTGGCGATAGGGTCAAAGTCCAACAAATCCTAGGGGGCGGCACAGATTGCACATTTTTTAGGCACAAACTCATGTCTTTGATTTTTATATGTTTTTTTATAAACGTTCTGTAAACGACTGAAAAACCGTTCAGAATCGTAACAGTTTTGTTAACGAATCGCGCGGGGTGGACAAGTTGGCGCAGTCAAGACCTGACCAAGGGTCATTCAACCCCGCGCACATCCGGGGTCTGCCAGCCCAGATGCTGACCGCCATCGGTGCAGATCAGCTGTCCGGTGACCGATTTCGCCCCCAGAAGGAAGGTCAGCGCCGCGGTCACGTCATCGGCATCTGCGCCGCGTTGCAGGATGGTCGCCGCGCGCTGGCTGTTGAAATGCTGCTGGCTTTGCCGCGCCCCGCGCAGGGTCGGGCCGGGGCCGATGGCATTGACCCGGATCGCCGGGGCCAGCGCCTGTGCCAGCGTCCGGGTCAGCGCCCACAGCCCGGCCTTGGCCAGCGAATAGGTCATGAATTCGGGCGTCGGCTTCAGCACCCGCTGATCAAGCATATTGACGATCAGCCCCGTGGCCAGCGGCTCGGACGCCAGCCGGTCAGGGGTCAGGCCCTGCGCGGCCATGGCCTGCGCCAGCAGGAATGGTGCCCGCAGGTTCGACCCGATATGCCGGTCCCAGCTGTCGCGGGTGGCGGTGTGGATATTGTCATATTCAAAGATCGAGGCATTGTTGACCAGCACCGTCACCGGTCCCATCGCCGCCGCGACCGCCGGCAACAGCCCGCTTGCCGCCGGTTCGTCCAGCAGATCGGCCTGAAACACCTGCGCCTGCACGCCAAGGGCGCGGGCCTGTGCCGCGACCTGCTGCGCCTCGGGCTGCGAGCGGTCGTAATGGATGGCGACGTCATGGCCCTGCCGCGCCAGTTCCAGCGCCATCGCCCGACCCAGACGCCGCGCCGCGCCTGTCACCAGCGCCGTCATACCAGCACCCACAGATAGGCCGCATAAACCGCGATCATGGCACCCCCCGCCAGACGTCCGATCCGCCAACCCAACCACAGGAACGGGCCAATCGCCAGCGCCGCCGCCAGCATGACCCATAAATCGCGGCTCAGCATCTCGGGCGGGACGGGCAGCGGCCGGATCAGGGCGGTCACGCCAAGGATGGACAGGATGTTGAAGATGTTCGAGCCGACGACATTCCCCAGTGCCAGATCGCCGCGCCCGCGCAGCGCCGCCACGACCGAGGCCACCAGTTCCGGCAGCGATGTCCCCACCGCGACCAGCGTCAGCCCGATCACCGTCTGGCTGACGCCGAAGGCCAGCGCAATGTCGCTGGCGCCGCGCACCAGCATCTGCGCCGCCACCGGCAACAGCACCAGCCCCCCCAGCAGCCAGCCAAGGGTGCGCGGCCAGCCCATGACGCCGACCTCCAGCTGCGCCTCGGCGGTGCCGCTGCGGATCTGCATCGCCACGATGCCTACCAGCGCCGCCAGCATCGCCAGCCCGTGCCACCAGACCAGCACCCCGGCAAACCCCAGCGCCAGCAGCACAAGGCTGGCGCCCATCATCATCACCCAGCTTTGCCGCAAATCCGCGCCGCGCGTCGCCACCCCCGAGATCGCCGCCGTCGCCCCCAGCACCAGCAGGATATTGGCGATATTCGAGCCGACGACATTCCCCAGGGCGATTTCCGGCACCCCGTCCAGCGCCGCAATGACCGACACGATCATCTCGGGGGCCGAGGTGCCAAAGGCGACCACCGTCAGCCCCACCACCAGCGGCGACATGCCAAGGCGCAGCGACAGCGCCGTCGCCCCGCGCACCAGCGCGTCACCGGCCCCGACCAGCAGGACCAGCCCCGCGACAACCAGCGCGATATCAGCGATCATGGCGGGACATCCCCAGCAGACGCGCCATGAAGCGGCGGAATTTCGGCCCCGCGACGATGGCCATCACCACCATGACCAGCAGGAAGACAAGGACGGCGCGGATACTCATGCAGGGCCTTTCGCTTGGGGTTCGCCTGTGCAGATAGGGGCCGCACCCCGCCCCGACAACCCGCGCCGCCCCGGAAAGCCCCGCCGTGCCCCCGCCGTGACCCCCGCCGTGCCATGCCCGCAATGCCGCAACGTCAGGCCCGGCGTTGCATTTCGCGCCCCGCGCGCGCATATAGGCCGCACTGTCCGTGAAAGGGGTTTCGATGACCTATCTCGAGTTCGAAAAGCCGCTGGCCGATCTGGAAGGCAAGGCCGAGGAATTGCGCGCCATGGCCCGCAGCGGCGAAGGCGTTGACCTTGAGAAAGAGGCCGCCGCGCTGGACAAGAAATCCGCCGACATGCTGGCCGATCTGTACAAGAACCTGACCCCGTGGCGCAAAACCCAGGTGGCCCGCCACCCCGAGCGCCCGCATTGTCAGGACTATATCGAGGCGCTGTTCACCGAATACACCCCGCTGGCAGGCGACCGTGCCTTTGGCGACGACCACGCGGTCATGGGCGGGCTGGCGCGGTTCAACGACGCGCCGGTGGTCGTGATTGGCCATGAAAAGGGCCATGACACCAAATCGCGCATTCACCGCAATTTCGGCATGGCCCGCCCCGAGGGATACCGCAAGGCCATCCGCCTGATGGATATGGCGCATCGCTTTGGCCTGCCGGTGATCACGCTGGTCGACACGCCCGGCGCCTATCCCGGCAAGGGCGCCGAGGAACGCGGCCAGTCCGAAGCGATTGCGCGATCGACCGAGAAATGCCTGTCCATCGGCGTGCCGCTGGTCAGCGTCATCATCGGCGAGGGCGGGTCCGGCGGGGCCGTGGCCTTTGCCACCGCGAACCGGATCGCGATGCTGGAACATTCGATCTATTCCGTGATCTCGCCCGAGGGCTGCGCCAGCATCCTGTGGAAAGATGCCGAAAAGATGCGCGAAGCCGCCGAGGCCCTGCGCCTGACCGCGCAGGACCTGAAAAAGCTGGGGGTGATCGACCGCATCATCGCAGAACCGCTTGGCGGCGCACAGCGTGCCCGCGATGCCGCGATGGCCGCCGTGGGCAAGGAAATTGCCGCCATGCTGGACGATCTGAAGGGCATGAAGCCCGCCGCGCTGATCAAAGACCGGCGGCAAAAGTTTCTGGATATGGGCAGCAAGGGCCTGTCCGCCTGAGCACCTGACGAAACGGCCTGCGCGGGCGGCGGCGCGGCAGGGGGCGCTCGCGCCCCCTCTGGCCTGACGGCCATTCACCCCCGAAGGTATTTCAGACAGAAGCGAGGCCGGGGCCGTGTCGTTGCGGCCACAGCGCCTTGCTGTTTTGTCTGCGCAGCTGATCGGGCCTTGAAATGCGCCCTGTTCTGACCTGTTCTGCCCGGACTTGCCACATCAACGACAGGGAGGGTGCAAGATGACCATGACCGCTTATCGCCGCATCCGCCGTGACGTGACCGTGACGCGCCATCTGTCGCATCGCGCCTGCTGATCGCGCGCCCGCAAGTCTGACCAGCCGCTGAACATCTGAATGCCGCCCGTTGGGGTGGTCACGCCGATGGCGGTTTTTCATTTCAATATCTGATCAGGCACGGCCCCCTGGGCTGTGCGTATTTGGTGAGCCCCATGTTGACAAAGCATATGGTGCAGGCGCGGCCTGCACGTCCCCCATTGCAACGGCTGATCGCCCGGCATGGTGCCGGGGCGGTGGTCATGGCGCTGTTGCCTGCGCTGCTGGCCCCGCCGCGTCGCAAGGCCCGGCATCGGGTCATCGACATTGACGCCCTGCCCGACCATCTGCGCCGCGATATCGGCCTGCCGCCGCCGGCGCATCACCGGCCTGCGGACTGGCACTGGCGGCCACCCAATGTCTGATGTCGCTACCACATGGTTTCGGCGGCGCGGGACGGCCATGCGCGGTCGTAATCGTCGCCCCCGACCCTGCCGTCGCTGAGGCGCGACAGGATCTTTCCCGGCGTCGGCAGCCCGGCGCTGTCATCGGCGCCCGACCACAGCCCCGCCCGCATCAGGGCGCGGGCGCATTGGAAATAGACCTCGGCCAGTTGCAGCACGATCACGGTGCGGGGCTGGCGGCCCTGTCGTTCGAACCCCGCCCGCAGCGTGGCATCGTCCGTCACGCGCGCCTGTCCGTTCACGCGCAAGACGGTGTCCGCGCCGCGCACCACAAACATCAGCGCAGCACGCGGGTCGCGGGTGATATTTCGGATGCTGTCGATGCGGTTATTCCCGCGCCAGTCCGGCAGGGCCAGGTGCCGGTCATCCAGCACCCGCGCCACCGGCCCGTCATCGCCGCGCGGGCTGGCATCGACGCCCTCCGGCCCGACGCTGGACAGGATGCAAAAGCGCGACTTTTCGACGAAGGCGCGATAATCGGGGATCAGCCGATCCGCGACCTTGTCCAGCGAGGCCGCGGCGGGCGGGCCATAGATCGCGCCAAGGTCGGCCTCAGTCAGCCAGCGCATCCTGCGGCCCCTTTCGGATCAGCCCGGCCCGGTCCATCAGCGCGTCCGAGGCCCCCTCGACCCGCTTTTCCAGCAGGGCCATCAGGGTTGCGGGTTCCTGCCCCGGTGGGACCGGGTCCAGAAATTCGATCACCGCGATGCCGGGGCGGATCAGCAGCCCCTCTTTGGGCCAGAACATCCCGGCATTCGTCGCCACCGGCACACAGGGCAGGCCGGTTTCCTGATACAGGATCGCCGCGCCGGGCTTGTAGGGGCGGTGCTGGCCGGGGCGGGTGCGGGTGCCCTCGGGATAGATAATCAGCTGTCCCAGACCGCGCGGCATGACCTTGCGCACCGCCGTGACAATGGCGGTCTTGGCGCTGCTGCCCCGGCTGCGGTCGATGGGCACGGACCCGACCTTTTTGGCAAACCAGCCCATGATCGGGACATACATGATCTGTTTTTTCATGATGAACGCCCGGCGCGGGCAGGCATGGGCGATGGCCAGAATGTCCAGAAAGCTTTGGTGCTTGGCGGCGACGATGCAGTCATCGGTTGGCGGCGTGCCGCGATATTCGACGCTGACGCCGAAATGCCAGCGCGCCGCCCGCAGCATATAGTCGATCCAGATGGTCGCGGTACGGTTGGCCCCGGCGCGGCCCCCGAACAACGCGCGCGGCGTGCCCAGAATGCCCAGAACAACCGTCGCCACCGCGACATGCAGGTAATAGCTCACCGCCCGCAGATAGGTCAGCGCGCCGACCGGGCCGGGGGTATAGGGGTCACGACGGGTCATTCAGCGCACCTCTTGCAGCATTCGCAGCGCGGCCCACCGGGTGGCCAGAAAGCCAACCCCGGCCGCGATCACCGGGATCAGCAGCGGCCACAGCCAGCCCCACCCCTGAAAGCCCAGCCCGGTCAGAAAGCCGCCGGCGCGGTCCATATCGGGCAACAGCACGATGGCCAGCATCCCCAGCAACGTGCCCGCCGCCGCCCCCAGCCCGGCACGCCGGGTAAAGCGGCGCACAAAGGCCGTGGCGATGGTGATGTCGCGCGCCCCGATCAGGCGCAGCACCCGGATCACCTGTCCGTTCGCGGCCAGCGATGCCTGTGCCGCCAATGTGATCATCCCCGCCGATGCCGCCCCGATCAGCAGCAGCGAAAACCACCCCAGCACCCGCAGCCGCCGCGCCGCCGACACCAGCGGCTGACGCCAGCGGGTGTGGTCGTCCAGCACCGCGCCGGGGGCCTCGGTGGTCAGGCGCAGGCGCAAGCCCTCGGCGTCGAACCCGTCACCATTCTCGCGCAATTCGATCAGTCGCGGAATGGGCAGGGCGTCGATGGGCACATCCGGCCCGAACCACGGCTTCAGCAGGTCCTGCATTTCGGTATCGGCCAGCAGGCGGGCCTCGGCCACGCCGGGGGTGGTTTTCAGAACCTCCAGCGTGGCGGCGGTCTGATCCGCGATCTGGTCGGTGGGGGCGGAAATGCGCACCGTCATCGTGCTGGCCAGCGCATCGGTCCAGCGTTCGGCCAGACGCCCCGTGGCCAGCGTCAGCGACAGCGCGAACACGGCCAGAAACGCCATCGCCGCCGCCGTCAGGATGGTCAGCGTGGCGGTATGGCCGGTGGGCGGCACGATGCGGTCGGCCATCCCCGAATCGCGCCGGATCAGCCCGCGCCACAGCGTCGGCAGATCCAGCCCGCGCATCTGTTGCGTCACCTTGCGCATCTGCGGCAGTTTCATAGATCGGCCCCCGCCAGTCGCACCCGTTTTTCTGCGATCCGCAGCACCCGCGCCGAAACCTGTTGTTTGGTCGCGCGGATCAGGTTCAGGTCATGCGTCGCGACCAGAACCGTCTTGCCCGATTTATTCAGCTCGACCAGCAGTTGCACAAGCCGCATCGACATATCCCAGTCCAGATTGCCGGTCGGTTCGTCGCACAGGATCACATCCGGCGACAAAATCACCGCGCGGGCCAGCGCCGCGCGCTGGCGTTCCCCCCCCGACAGCGAGGGCGGGAACGACCGCGCCTGCGCCGTCAGCCCGACCCAGGACAGCAGGTCGCGCAGCGCCGCCATTTCCAGCGGATAGCCCGCCACCGTCAGCGGCAGCGCGATGTTTTCCGCCACCGGCAGGTGGTCCAGAAACTGGGTGTCCTGATGCACCACCCCGACCCGGCGGCGCAGCGCGGCAATGCCGTCGCGCGACAGGTTCGCCGCGTCTTCGCCAAACAGGCCGACATGCCCGGCACTGGGGCGCAGATCGCCATAGCACAACCGCAGGAAGGTGGTTTTCCCGGCCCCGGACGGCCCGGTCAGGAAATGGAACGACCCCGGCGCAAGGCTGACAGAGATGTCTGACAGCAATTCCCCCCGGCCGTGATAGCCGAAGGACGCGTTGTGCATTTCGATCAAGGCGGACCCCCCTTCTGCGTGCCGCACTTGGAAGCGGAACGGCGCGTTGATAGAACATAGGCGCGGCGAAGGCCAGAAAGCGAATGGAACCCCGACGATCACAGGATGGTAAGATGCGGCTGATCTGCCCCGAATGCGGCGCCCAATATGAAATCGCCGCCGATATGGTCCCCGCCGAGGGGCGCGAGGTCGAATGCTCGGCCTGCGGCCATGTCTGGCACCAGCCGGGGCTGCGCTTGCTGGCGGGCGCAGGTCATCATGGCCCCGCCGCGTCACAACCCGTCCCCGAAGACGGGTCAACCGGTGCGGTGGCTGACAGTGACGATACTGCGGGGCATGACGGTCACAACGATGATGGCGGCCATGCCGCCGATGCGCCGGATCTGCCGCTGCCCAAACCCCGCGTCAGCGCCGCCGTGCTGGACATTCTGCGCGCCGAACGCGCGCATGAACAGGCCGCCCGGCAGGCCGAACAGCCCCCCGAGACCCCGCCATCACGCCCCGCTTCACCGCAGGCCAAGACGCCGCACGACACCCCGCCGGTGACTGCCGCACCCGCGGCTTCCCGGCCCGCCCCCGAACGGCAAACACCCGGCCCGCAAACACCCAACCCGCAGGCACCAAACCCGCAGGCACCCAACCCGCAGGCACCCAACCCGCAGGCAAATACGGCGCAGGCCGCGACGCAGCCCCGTCACGGCGCGGATGCGGCGGTGACGCTTGCCCCGGCGCTGAGCATCACCGATGGGGTGGCGGGTGACAGCATTGCCGATATGGACTGGCCGGCCACCACCGTGACCGACCCGCTGCCCGAAGCCGACCAGCCCGCAGCGCCCACCCCCGAAACGCCCATCCCCGAAACGCCTGACCCCATACCAACCGGTGCGGCGCTGTCGCCACAGCCGCCGCATGTGCTGCGCCACGGTCCCGCCGCCCCGCCCGACCGCCCCGAGGAACCGCGCCTTGCCCCGGTGCCGCGCCGCCAGCGCGATATTCTGGACGACCCCGCCATGCGCCGCCCCGGCCCCCTGCCGCGCCGCCGCCGCGCGATGGAACTGCCCGATGCCGAACAACTGGCCGCGACCCTGACCCCGCCCGAGGACAGCCACGCCGCCACCACAACAGACACAATGCCGGATGCCGCGGGCGATGCGGCGGCCCAACCGACCACGCAGCCGGCCCGGCCCGATGCGCAGCCGGCCACGGACCAGGCCGCCGCACTGGCGGACCACACCACCGCACAGCCGCCGCTGCCGCGCAAACCCGCGCGTCCGGCCCCGCCCGCCACCGCCAGCGGGCGTGGGGCGGGCAACAGCGGCTATCACATCGGCATGACCACGGCGCTGGTGGCGGCTTTCGTGCTGCTGGCCAGTTATGGGCTGGCGCCGCTGGCGGGGCCGGACAGCGCACTGGCCGGGTGGCATGATGGCGTCGATCGCTGGCGGCTGGCGCTGTTTGACCATGCCAGCGCGGCGGTGGACCGCCTGATCGGACGCTGACCCCGCACGGGCGGTTGAAACCGGAACCCGCCGCCCTACGTTAGCGCCTTAACACGCGCACAGAAACGCCCTTGCCTGCCCCCGCGCAGGCCGGCCATCACCGAGGTTCCGCCATGCAGCCCAGCCCGACACCCCTGCGGCCCCGTTTCCACCCCCATTCCCGGTCTTTGCCCCAGCTGCGCGGCGCACCGCTGCGGTTGTCGCGCGCGCTGCTTGTGGCCTCGGCGCTGGCGCTGCCGGTGGGGGGTGGGGCGGCATGGGCCGACACCCCCGTCGATATGCTGGTGATCGCGGCGCGTATCGACGACATCATCACACTGGACCCGGCGCAAAGTTTCGAACCCGGCGGTGCCGATGTCGACAAGAACCTGTATGACCGGCTGTTCGATTTCGACCCGCTGGACCTGTCCAAGGGCCTGCAACCCAGCCTTGCCGAAAGCTGGACGGTCAGCGATGACGGGCTGACCCTGACGCTGACCCTGCGCGAGGGCGTCAAATTCCATTCCGGCAACCCCGTCCGGGCCGAGGACGCGGCATGGTCGCTGCAACGCGCGGTCAAGCTGGACAAGACGCCCGCCTTCATCCTGACCCAGTTCGGGTTAAGTGCGGATAATGTTGACGAAAACGTGACCGCCGATGGCAACCGGCTGACCATCCGGCTGGACCGGCCCTATGCGCCCTCGTTCGTGCTGAACTGTCTGACGGCGACGGTGGCCTCGGTCGTGGATAAGGAACTGGTCATGCAGCACGCCGAAAACGGCGATTTCGGCAATGCGTGGCTGGCCACCAATGATGCCGGGTCCGGGCCTTATACGCTGGGGGCGTGGCAGCCCGGACAGGCGGTGCAATTGCTGTCCTTTGACGATTACTGGATGGGCGCCCCGGCGATGAAGCGGGTGATTGTGCGCAATATCGCGGAAAGCGCGGCGCAGCGCCTGCAACTGGAGCGCGGCGATATCGACGTGGCGCGCAACCTGACCCCCGAGGACGTGGCCGGCGTGCAGGGCACCGACGGCCTGAAGGTGCAGGACGAATTGCGCGGGCGCATGGTTTATCTGGGGATGAACCAGAAAGACCCGCTGTTGTCGCAACCCGCGGTGGTGCGGGCGATCAAGCATCTGGTCGATTATCAGGGCATGGAAGACAGCTTTCTGAAAGGCCAGTGGCGCACCCATCAGGCCATTGTGCCGCTGGGGTATCTGGGGGAATGGACGGAAAACCCCTATGGCTATGAAGTGGAAAAGGCCCGTCAGATCCTTGCCGGGGCCGGTATCGACGGCGGCACCATCACCGCGATGATCCCCGAGGGGCGCGAATTCGCGGATATCGCGCAGGCGCTGCAAGGGTCGATGGCGCAGGTCGGGCTGACGCTGAAGATCGAACAGATGACCGGCGCGCAGCATTATGACAAATACCGCGCCCGCGAGGTGCCGCTGTTCATCGGCCTGTGGGGGCCGGATTATGCCGACCCGCAGACCAATGTCGGCACCTTCGCCGTCAATGCCGATAACCGCGACGCGGCCAGACTGACCGGTTCGCTGGCATGGCGTAACGCCTATGACGTGCCCGCCGATATGCAGGACATGGCCAAATCTGCCGTGGTCGAACAGGATGCCGGAAAGCGGGCTGAAATCTATCGCCAGCTTCAGGCCGAATATCAGCAGGTCGCGCCGCTGATGCCGATGTTCCAGCGGGTTGAACAGACCGGCCTGCGCCAGAATGTGCAGAACTGGACGAATGGCGGGTCGGTCGCGGCGGTGTCCTATCGCCAGGTGACCAAGGACTGACGCGCGGCCGCGGCCGCTGGCGGGCGTCCCGGCAGGGGCGCCCCTTTTGCATTGCATCCGCCGGCGCGGCTTGTCATCAGGGCGCGGCGGGGTAAACCCGACGAAAACACTGTCCAGCCCCGGAAGACCCAGCCCGATGATCCGCCTGCCCCTGTTCCCGGCCCTGCCGTTTGGCCCGGCCCTGTCCGCCCTGTCCCTTGCCGCGATGCTGTCGCTGTCCGCCGCCCCGGCAGGCGCGGCCACCCCTGACGATGTGCTGGTGGTGGGCGGGCAGATCGACGACATGATCGGCCTTGACCCGGCGCAGATCATGGAATTCGGCGGCAGCGATGTCGCCAATAACCTGTATGACAAGCTGGTGGCCTTTGCCTCGGACAGCCCGGCGGACGGGGTGGTGCCGCATCTGGCCGAAAGCTGGCAGGTCAGCGATGACGGCCTGTCGATCACCTTTACCATCCGGCAGGGCGTCCGGTTCCATTCCGGCAACCCCGTCCGGGCCGAGGACGCGGCGTGGTCGCTGAAACGCGCGGTGCGGCTGGACAAGACGCCGGCCTTCGTGCTGACGCAATTCGGCCTGACCCCCGACAATGTCGATGACCGGATCGTGGCCGATGGCAACCGGCTGACCCTGCATCTGGACCGGCCCTATGCCCCGGATTTCGTGCTGGCCTGCATGACCGCGAATGCCGCCAGCGTGCTGGACAAGGACCTGATCATGGCCCATGGCGGCGACGATCTGGGCCATGACTGGCTGACCACGCACGAGGCCGGGTCAGGCCCCTTTACCCTGACCGGCTGGCGGCCCAATGAATCGGTCACGCTGACCGCGTTTGACGACCACTGGCAGGGCAAACCGGCGATGCGGCGGGTGGTGGTGCGCCATATTCAGGAATCGGCGGCGCAGCGGCTGCAACTGGAACGCGGCGATATTGACGTGGCGCGCGACCTGATCCCCTCGGACATTCAGGCGGTGGCGGGCAATGACGCGCTGCGGGTGGACAGCCAGTTGCGCAATTCTATCCTGTATCTGGGGCTGAACCAGAAAGACCCGCTGTTGTCGAACCCGGCGGTGGTCGCGGCCATGCGGCATCTGGTCGATTACGACGGCATCGCCAACAGCCTGCTGAAGGGCCAGTTCACCCCCCACCAGTCCTTTGTGCCCCTGGGGCATCCCGGCGTGCTGGAGGACCGGCCATGGGCCTATGACATCGAAAAGGCCCGCCAGATCCTGAAAGATGCAGGGATCGGGGGCGGCACCATCACCACCAAAGTCCGCGACATCCCCGAATATATCGACACCGCGCAGGCGCTGCAAAACGCCATGGCGCAGGTGGGGCTGGTGCTGAACATCCAGCCGGTCGCCGGGGCGCAGGTGCTGGACGCCTATCGCGCGCGCGATCTGGCGCTGTTCATCGGGGAGCGCGCCCCCGATTACCCCGATTCGCAGGCCCCGGTGCGCACATTCGCGTGGAATCCCGACAACAGCGACGCGGCACAGCTGCGCGGCAGCATCGCGTGGCGCAACAGCTTTGCCGTGCCGCAGGCGATGAACGACGCGGTCGAGGCCGCGCAGGTCCAGCCAGACCCGGCACAGCGGGCCGAAACCTATCGCGCGATTCAGCGCGACTGGCGCGACAGCGCGCCGATCATCCCGATGTTCCAGCGCACCGAACAGACCGCGATGCAGGCCGATGTGCAGCACTGGAACAGCGGCGGGTCGGTCGGGTCGGTGACCTATCGCCAGGTGACCAAGGACCGCGCGGTCACTGCCTGCGATGCGGGCAGCGGGGCGGCTGCGGGCCGTGCCTGCGCGGCGCCTGCACGCAAGGGCTTGCCAGATGCGGACGGGTGAAGAACACTGACCCAAGGGCATCACCGCAAGATGCCGGACAAGACCAAAGGGAGGTCACCCGTGAAAAACCCGCTTTCCGCGCGCGCGCTGCTGTTGGCCAGCGTTGTCGCGCTTGCCCCCGCGGCCCATGCCGCCACCCCTGCCGATATGCTGGTCGTGGGCGCCCAGATCGACGACATCATCAGTCTGGACCCCGCGCAAAGTTTCGAATTCAGTGGCAATGACGTCACCAAGAACCTGTATGACAAGCTGGTCGATTTCGATGCCACCGACCTTGGCAAGGGCTTTCAGCCCGAACTGGCCGAAAGCTGGCAGGTCAGCGAGGACGGCCTGTCGATCACCTTCAAAATCCGTCAGGGCGCAAAGTTCCATTCCGGCAACCCCGTCCGGGCCGAGGACGCGGCATGGTCGCTGCAACGCGCGGTCAAGCTGAACAAGACCCCGGCCTTCATCCTGACCCAGTTCGGCTTTACCGCTGATAATGTTGCGGAAAAGATCGTCGCTGACGGCGACAGCCTGACCCTGCATCTGGACAAGCCCTATGCCCAGTCCTTCGTGCTGAACTGTCTGACGGCCAATATCGCCAGTGTGGTCGACAAGGAAACCGTCATGGCCCACGCGCAGGGCGACGATATGGGCAACACCTGGCTGAACACCAATGATGCCGGGTCGGGGGCGTTCACGCTTGGCGGCTGGAAACCGAACGAGGCCGTGACCCTGCAAGCCTTTGCCGATTACTGGCGCGGCGCCCCGGCGATGACCCGCGTGGTGATCAAGCATGTGCAGGAATCGGCCACCCAGCGCCTGCAACTGGAACGCGGCGATATTGACGTGGCGCGCAACCTGAACCCCTCGGATATCGAGGGGCTGGCCGGCAATGACGCCCTGAAAATCGAGGATCAGCTGCGCGGCTATATCCTGTATATGGGCCTGAACCAGAAGAACGAGCTGCTGAAAAACCCCGCCGTGGTCGAGGCGATGAAACATCTGGTCGACTATGACGGGATCGCGAACAGCTTCCTCAAGGGCCAGTATACGCCGCATCAGGCGTTTCTGCCCTCGGGCTATCTGGGGGCGGTGGATGACCTGCCGTGGACATATGACGTGGAAAAGGCCCGCCAGATCCTGAAAGATGCGGGGATCGGGGGCGGCACCATCACCACCAAGGTCCGCGACATCCCCGAATATGTGAATACCGCGCTGGCCTTGCAGGGGTCGATGGCGCAGGTCGGACTGACGCTGAAGATCGAACAGATGACCGGCGCGCAGGTGCTGGATGCCTATCGCGCGCGCGAAGTGCCGATCTTTCTGGGTGAATGGGGCCCGGATTATTCCGACCCCCAGACCAATGCCGGCACCTTCGCCTGGAACCCCGATAACAGCGACGAGGCCAGGCTGACCGGCAGCCTTGCCTGGCGCAACGCCTATGCGGTGCCGCAATCCATGAATGACGCGGTCGAGGCCGCGCAGCTGGAACAGGACACCGACAAGCGCGCGCAGATGTATCACGACCTTCAGGTCGAATATCAGAAAACCGGTGCCATCCTGCCGCTGTTCCAGAAGATCGAACAACCGGCGATGCAAAAGAATGTGCAGCACTGGAACAGCGGCGGCGCGGTGACCTCTGTTTCCTATGACCAAGTCACGAAGGAATAACGCGTGACCGCGACCGACATGCAAAAGGACGGGGGGCGGCAGGGCCTGCCCCCTGCCCACCGATACGCCACGCTGCGCCGCCGCGCCCGCAGGGCTGGCGGGGTGCTGGCATCGCTGGCGCTGACCATTCTGGGGTTGCTGCTGGTGACCTTCATCATTGGCCGGGTGATGCCCATCGACCCGGTGCTGAAGGTCGTGGGCGACCGCGCCACGCAGGCGCAATATGACGCCGCGCGCATTGCCATGGGGCTGGACAAGCCGCTGTGGGAACAATTCTTCATCTATATCGCGGATGTGCTGCGGGGCGATTTCGGGCGCTCGATCTCGACCGGGCATATGGTGGCGGATGACATCAGACGGGTTTTCCCCGCCACGGTCGAGCTGGCGACCATCGGCACCCTGATCGGGGTGTTCGTGGGGGTTCCGCTTGGCGTGATCGCGGCGGCGCGGCGCGGGGGCGTGGTCGACCAGATCGCCCGCGTGCTGGCGCTGGTGGGCTATTCCGTGCCGATCTTCTGGCTGGGGCTGATGGGGCTGTTGCTGTTTTACGGCATCCTTGGCTGGGTCGGCGGGCCGGGGCGGCAGGGCATTATCTATGACGGCATGACCCCCACCGTGACCGGGCTGATCCTTGTCGATACCGCGCTGGCGGGCGACTGGGGGGCCTTTCGCGACGCCTTTTCCCATATCATCCTGCCGGCCAGCCTGTTGGGCTATTTCAGCCTTGCCTATATCAGCCGCATGACCCGCAGCTTCATGCTGGAACAGCTGTCCGCCGAATATATCACCACCGCCCGCGTCAAGGGCCTGCCGGAACGGCGGGTGATCTGGCGCCACGCCTTCCCCAATATCGCCATTCCGCTGGTCACGGTGATCGCGCTGTCTTTCGGGTCGCTGCTGGAAGGGTCGGTGCTGACCGAGATCATCTTTTCATGGCCGGGCATCGGGCAATATGTGACCAAGGCCCTGCTGGCCGGTGACATGAATGCCGTGCTTGGCGGCACTTTCGTCATCGGGCTGTGTTTCGTCGGCCTGAACATCCTGTCCGACCTGCTGTATCGCGTGCTGGACCCGAGGGCCGAATGACCGACACCACCGACATGACCCTGCGCGCGTGGCTGTTGTCGCCCGCGCCGACCAGTCGCCATCAGGCCCGCCTTGGGCGGATCTATCAGGGCTGGCTGACCTTTCGCGGCAACCATCTGGCGATGGTCGGGCTGCTGATCCTGATCGGGCTGGTCGCGCTGGCGGTGTTTGCGCCGCTGATCGCGCCGCACAGCCCCTATGCCCAGAATCTGGGGCACCGCTTAGCGCCGCCCTCGGGGGAAAACTGGCTGGGGACGGATAACCTTGGCCGCGATATCCTGTCGCGGCTGATCTGGGGGTCGCGCATCACCCTGTTCATCGTCGGCACCGTGGCGCTGATCGCACCCATTGCCGGGCTGCTGATCGGGTCCATCGCCGGGTTCGCGGGCGGCTGGGTCGATCAGGTGCTGATGCGCATCACCGACATCTTTCTGGCCTTTCCCAAGCTGGTGCTGGCGCTGGCCTTTGTTGCCGCGCTTGGCGCCGGGATCGGCAATGCCGTGCTGGCGCTGGCGCTGACGGCGTGGCCACCCTATGCGCGGCTGGCGCGGGCCGAAACCCTGACCATCCGCAATGCCGATTTCATCGCCGCCGCGCGCCTGCAAGGTGCCGGTCCGGTGCGGCTGTTGCTGGGGCATGTCTGGCCCTTGCTGCTGTCATCCATCATCGTGCGGGTGGCGCTGGACATGGCGGGCATCATCCTGTCGGCTGCGGGGCTTGGCTTTCTGGGGCTTGGCGCACAGCCGCCGATGCCGGAATGGGGGGCGATGATCTCGGACGGGCGGGCGTTCATTCTGGACCACTGGTGGGTGGCCGCCGCGCCGGGGATGGCGATCTTTATCGTCAGCCTTGCCTTCAACCTGCTGGGGGACGGACTGCGCGATGTGCTGGACCCGAAAGGGGGGCAGGAATGACCGGCCAGCCGTTATTGTCCGTGCGCAACCTGCATGTGCGCTTTCCCGGCCGCCATGGCGTGTTCGAGGCCGTGCGCGGCGTCAGCTTTGACCTTGGCCGCGAACGGCTGGGGGTGGTGGGGGAATCCGGCTCGGGCAAGTCGCTGACGGGGCGGTCGGTGCTGGGGCTGATCCGCCCGCCGGGTCAGGTCACCGCCGACCGGATGGAACTGGACGGCCAGCCGATCCTGAACCTGCCGGAACGCAAGATGCGCCAGATCCGGGGCCGCCGCATCAGCATGGTCATGCAAGACCCGAAATTCAGCCTGAACCCGGTGATGACCGTGGGCCGCCAGATCGTCGAGGCCTATCGCCTGCATCGCGGCGGCAACCGCGCGCAGGCCCGCCAAAAGGCGCTGGACATGCTGGCCGCCGTCCAGATCCGCGACCCGGAACGTGTCTTTGACGCCTATCCGCATGAAATCTCGGGCGGGATGGGACAGCGCGTCATGATCGCGATGATGCTGGCCCCCGACCCCGAGATATTGATCGCGGACGAACCCACCAGCGCGCTGGACGTGTCCGTGCGGACCGAGGTGCTGAACATCATGGACGGGCTGGTGCGCGATCGCGGCATGGGGCTGATCTTTATCAGCCACGACCTGAACCTTGTCGCGCAATTCTGTGACCGGGTGCTGATCATGTATGCCGGGCGCGTGGTCGAAACGCTGGCCGCGCGCGACCTGCACAAGGCCCGGCATCCCTATACGCGGGGCCTGCTGAACAGCCTGCCCCGGCTGGACGCCCCGGTCGACCGCCTGCCGGTTCTGGAACGCCGCCCCGAATGGCGCGATGGCCCGCTGGACCAGTCGATGCTGACCGAATTTCCGGGGGGAATGTAATGGCCGACATGCTGAACGTCGAAAACCTGAATGTCTGGTTCGGCCATGCCCCTGACCGCGTGGATGCCGTGCGCGATGTCAGCTTTCGCGTGGCGACGGGCGAAAGTTTCGGGCTGGTGGGCGAATCGGGCAGTGGCAAATCCACCATTCTGCGCGCGATTGCCGGGCTGATCGCCACATGGTCCGGCAAGGTCGAGGTCGCGGGCCAGCCCGTTCAGGGCCGCAAGCGCGACCGCGATTTTCACAAGGCGGTGCAGATGGTGTTCCAGGACCCCTATGCCAGCCTGCACCCGCGCCATTCGGTCGATCACGTCCTGTTGGAAACCCTGCATTTGCAGGGTGTGCGCGATGCCTCGAACCGGATCGACCGGCTGCTGGACGATGTCGGGCTGGGGCGGGGGTTTCGCTTTCGCTATCCGCACCAGTTGTCGGGCGGCCAGCGCCAGCGGGTCGCCGTGGCGCGGGCTTTGGCCGGCGATTCCCGGCTGTTGCTGCTGGACGAACCGACCAGCGCGCTTGACGTCAGCGTTCAGGCCGAGATCCTGAACCTGCTGGCCGATCTGCGGGCGGAACACGGGCTGACCTATGTGATGGTCAGCCACGATCTGGCGGTGGTCGGGCATCTGTGCGACCGGCTGGCCGTCATGCAGGCCGGGCAACTGGTCGAGGTCATGGATGTGGGCACCCTGCGCAGCGGCGCGGCCCGGACCGGATATGCGCGCCAGCTGATCGCGGCCAGCGCCGGTTATGCCCGCCCCGCCTGAGGGCGCGGACAGTCGTCAATACCCGCCAAGGCGGGGCAGCGCGGTCGACAGCCACGGCACGAAGGTCAGCACCAAAAGCACCGCGATCGCCGCCACAAAGAAAGGCGGCAATTCCCGGATCAGGTCAGCGGGCCGCTGTCTGGTGGCCGAGGCTATGACAAAGATCAGCCCCCCGACCGGCGGCGTGATCAGCCCGAAGGTCAGGTTCACGATCACCACGATGGCGAAATGTTCCGGCGCGATCCCAAGGCCATGGGCGATGGGCGCCAGAATCGGCACCAGAATCATCACCCCCGGCAGCGGGTCCATGAACATGCCAAAGACCAGCAGCAGCAGGTTCACCGCCAGCAGGAACATCACCGGCGACAGCTCCAGCGCCACCACCCATTCGGCCAGTTGCTGGGGCACGCCCTCAATGATCAGCACCCAGGCAAAGGCCCGCGCCGCCGCCAGGATCAGCAGCACCGCCACCGACATGATGGCGGCGCGCAACAGCGCCCCCCACAGATCGCGCAGCGACAGGCTGCGATAGATCACGACACTGGCGAACAGCGCGTAAAACACCGCAATGACCGAGGCCTCGGTCGGCGTCGTAATGCCCGACCGGATGCCGCCCACGATCAGCACCACCAGCCCCAGCGCCGGCAGCGCGGTCAGGCTGTTGCGCAGCATCTGCCCCAGCGGCGGACGCGGATCGGCACTGCGATAGCCGCGCTGACGGCTGATCCACCAGTTCACCCCCGCCATCCCCCCCGAGATCAGCAGCCCCGGCAGAATACCCGCCATGAACAGCGACCCGACCGAGGTGCGGCTGTCTTGCAGCGCATAGATGATCATGGTGATCGAGGGCGGAATGATCGGCCCCACGACCGAGGACGCAATCGTCAGCGCCCCGGCATAGGCGCGGTTGTAACCGGCCTGATCCATCATCCGCGTCATCATCGCCCCCGGCCCTGCCGCATCCGCCAGCGCCGACCCCGAAATGCCCGCAAACAGCGTCTGCGTCAGGACGTTGGCATATCCCAGACCACCGCGCAGATGCCCGACAAACTGTGCCGCAAAGCGCAGCAGCACCCGCGAGATCGCGCCGGTGGACATGATCTCTGCCGCCAGAATAAAGAACGGCACCGCCAACAGCGGAAAGCTGTCCAGCCCGGAAAACATTTCCTTGACCACCACGACCATCGGGTAATCGCTGGCCAGCCCCACCGCCGCAAAGGCCGCAAGCGCCAGTGCAAACGCCACCGGCACCCCCAGCACGATCAGCAGCAGGAAGGACGCGATCAGGACCTCAACCACGGGCGGCCTCCTCGGGGTGGTCGGCGGCGCCCAGGCCGGCGCGCAGGTAACGCGGCGCGATCAGCGCCAGATGCAGCGCCAGCAGGCCGAACCCCACCGGCATCGCGGCATAGACCCAGCGCATCGGCAGCCGCAGCGCCGGCGATTTCTGAAACGCCGTGCGCGACATGTAATCCCAGCCGGTCCAGACCATGAACAGGAAAAACGCCATCAGCCCCGCCAGCAACAGCGCGCGCAGCGCCACCGCGCCGCGCCGGGGCAGAACGTCATGCAGATTGGTAATGGCGACATGCGCGCCCTCGCGCAGGGCCAGACCGGCACCCAGAAACCCCAGCCAGATCATCGCATAACGCGCGACCTCGTCCGCCCATGGCAGCGACTGGCTGGTCAGGTAACGCAGGCTGACATTCCAGCCCACCACCACCGCCATCGCCAGCAGCAGCGCCACGATCACGGCGGCGTTCAGCGCCACGAAACCCCGTTCCAGATGCCTCATCGCGGATGCCCTGTTACCCCTGTCAGGGCGGGCCATCCCGCCCCGGTCCGTTGGCGCCGGTCGCCGCTTATTCGGTGGCCTCGGTGGCGCTGATGCTGTCCATCAGGTCTTTGCCGAACTGGGCCTCGTATTCGGCATAAGGCCCGACCAGCGCGGCGCGGAAAGCCTGTTTCTGCGCGGCATCCAGCGTGTTGACCTTCATCCCTGCGGTTTGCAGCGCGGTCACGCCATTGGTTTCGGCATTGTCGACATAATCGCGCATCGCCTGCCCCGCCGCCTGTGCGGCCTTGCGGAAATTATCCTTGCCCGCATCGTCCAGACGGTTCCACAGCTGCGGCGACACGATCACCACGCAGGGCGCGTAAACATGGCCGGTCAGCGACAGATAGGTCTGCACCTCGTTCAGCTTGGCCGAGGTGATCACCGCCAGCGGGTTTTCCTGCCCGTCGATGGCGCCCTGTTCCAGCGCCGGAATAACCTCGGGCCAGGCCATCGGGGTGGGGGCGGCACCCAGCGCCCTGAAGGCCGCGATATGGACCGGGTTTTCCATGGTGCGGATCTTCATCCCCTTCAGGTCGTCGGGCGTGGTCACCGGATTGCGGTTATTGGTGATGTGGCGGAACCCCTGTTCGCCCCATGCCAGTGCGATCAGGCCGACATCCTCGAACTTGCCCAGCATGTCCTGCCCGATCTCTCCGTCCAGAACCGCGCGGCCATGGGCCAGATCGCGGAACAGGAAGGGGACGTCGAACACCCCGACCTCGGGGACGAAATTGGACAGCGTGCCTTGCGACACGATGGTCGCGTCCACGGTGCCCAGCTGAATACCCTCCAGCACCTCGCGTTCGCCGCCAAGCCCCGATGACGGGAAGTGGCGAAAGCTGAACGCATCGCCCATACTTTGCGTCACGGCCTGTTCGAACGCCTTGGCGCCGGCGCCGTAATGGCTGTCTTCGGCCAGCGCATAGCCGACCTTCAGCTCGGTCGCGTGGGCGGCACCTGCGAAAACGGTCAGCACCGAGGCCGCCATCAGGCTGCGAAAGGTCGTGGTCATGGTCGTTCCCCGTCATGGATGTTGCGACGACAGGCTGGCGGGCGCAACAATAGGTCTGAAAGCCGGCCAGACCATCCCTTTTTCACCCCGGCAGGTCAATGAAAAAGGGCGAAAATCCCCGAAATTCCCGCCAAAACCCGGCGGCCTGCACCTGTGCGCGTCATCCCCGCCACCCCGGCCCGGTCGCGACAGCGGCCTCAGAACCGGTCCAGCAGCCGGCCCAGATAATCACGCTCGTCCTGCGGGCGGGCGGGCTGTGCGCTGCGGCGGCGGATCTCGTCCAGCAGGTCGCGGGCGCGTCCCGCCTGATCGGCCAGCGCCCCCAGCGGGTCGTCGCTGACAGCACCGCCCCCCAGACCGGCCCCCTGACCGCCCAACACCCGGCCCAGCGGGTCGGTGCGCGGTCGCCCGGCCTGCGGCACCAGCGCGCCGGGCTGGCCGCCATCGCCCGGTCCGGCGCCTTGCTGCGCGCCCTGTGTCGGGGCATCGCCGCGCTGGCGCAGGATCTGACCCAGCGCCCGCATCCCCTGCCGCATGCCCTCGATCGCTTCGGCCTGACGGTCCATGGCCTGCCCCATATCGCCCTGCCGCAGGGCCTGTTCAGCCTCGCGCATGGCGCGACCGGCGCGGTCCAGCCCCTGCCGCGCGGCATCGCCCTGATCGGACCCGCGCCCCGGCAACAGCCCCTGCTGGCGGCCAATTTCCTCGCGCAGGTCACGCTGGCGGTCGGCCAGTTCGTCACCCAGACCACCGTCATCCGCGCCCCACTGGCCATACTGGTCCTGAAGCGCGCGGAAACTTTCATCCGCCAGATCCTGTTGCTGGCGCAGGCTGTCGGCCAGACGGCCCATGCCCTGCCCCGATGGTCCTGAATCCCCGGCACCCTTGCCACCCTCGCCCTGCGTGACCTTCAGGCTTTGCATCATGCGGTTGAACTGGTCCAGCAGGGCCTGCGCCTCGGCCATGCGGCCGCCGGCCATCAGGCGCTGGATCTCGTCCATCATCTGCTGGATCTGGTCGGCGCTGATGCGCTGTCCCTCGCGCGGTTTGGTGAAACGCTCGGCCGGGTCTGCCTGCTGCTGCGCCAGCATGTCGGTATAGGCGCGGGTGGCCTGCGCCAGCTCGTCCATCAGGCGCGCGATCTCGTCAGGGCTGGCACCGTTGCGCATGGCGGCGGACAGCTTTTCCTGCGCGCGCCGCATCTGGTCCAGCGCGTCATCCAGCCCGCCATCCTCGCGCCGGACCGCCGCCTGCCACAGATCCTCGGCCAGCCTGTCGCGCGCAGCCGGGTCCAGCGGGCCACCCTCCAGCAGGGCAACCCCGGCGCGCAGGCGCTGATACAGGTCATCCTCGATAAAGCCCTCGGGCTGCCAGGTGACAGCGCGCAGGATCTCGGCGCTGCGGCGGGCATTGTCGCGCGACCACAACAGGTCACGGCGGATCTCGGCCAGCGCGGCGGCCAGCGGGTCAAAGAACCGCCGACCGGGCAGGATCAGCCGGAAATCCTGCGACTGGCCGGTCTGGCCGATGCCGTCCGCGACCTCCAGCCGGATGGTCACCGGCAGGTTGGCCCAGGGGTGCCGCGCCAGATCGGCCACCAGCCGCCCCGAGACCGCCCGCCGGTCGCCCCGCGACGGCAGGGGCAGCGCCAGCTCCACCGGATCGCGCGGCTCTGGCGCGACGGTCAGGCCAAAGCGCCGCTGGACGGATGCCAGATCCAGCGCGATCCGCGCCTGCCCCAAGGCTATGCCGAAATCGTCGCTGGCGGTGAAATCCTGCAACATGCGGCCATCGGCACGGCGCATCGGCGCATCACCCACCGCGACCACCGGCGCCGCGTCGGGCAGGACGGTGATGTCAAACCCCCGCCCCGGCAGCCGCAGCCGCCCCGATTGCGCCACCGCGATTTCGGGCGCATCAGCGCCGCCCATCTGCGCACCCAGATCCTGCGACCAGCGCGGCACCGGCCCGTAAAAGCGCAGGCTGACCCGGCTGCCCTTGGGCAGGTCCAGCGCATCCCCCGCCAAGGCATTCAGATACAGCGCCGGACGACGGGTATAGGCCGGGGGCTGTGCCCAACCTTCCCATGCCGGGCCAGCCTGCACCGCATCCCCGGCCCCGCGCCAGCCGCGCAGGTCCAGCGCCAGCGCCCCCAGCCCGTCGCGCCATGCGCCTTGCGCCCCAAACAGCCCCGCCATGGCCAGCGCCAGCAACGCCACCAGACGCAGCCCCAACGGGTCACGCCGCGCCAGACCGGCATCAGGGGCCACGGGCCGGGCAGAAAGGGCGCGGGCGGCCATCTGCGCCCGATGCGCATCCCACAGCCCCCCGCCGCCCATCGCGGGCCGGTCCGCCAGCGCCGCCAAAGGCCGCCCCGGCAGGCGCGAATCGACCCGCCGCAGGGCCGCCCCGGCATCCGGCCTGCGAAACCGCCACAGCCCCCACAGCGCGGCCATCACACACACCGCCAGCCCCGCCCAGACCGGCCAGCGCGGCACGTCCCCGCCGCCCAGCAACACCAGCGCCACCAGCCCCGCCAGCAGGGACAGCGCGGGCCAGAACACCCGCATGAAAGCCTCCCACCACAGGCCGGCGGCGCTGATTGTCAGCGCCCGCCAGACCGGGTCGCGCCAGCGCCCTGACCTCGCTTCTGTTGAAAATACCTTCGGGGGGAACCGGCGCAGCCGGTGGGGGGCAGACAGCCCCCCCTGCTGGTCTTTGGTTCCGCCCGATGTCACATCCATTCCGGGATGGTATCGCGGGCAAGGATGTCCGCCAATCCCGGACGGGCGCGGATCACGGCCCATTTATCGCCCGCGACCAGCACCTCGGGGACCAGCGGGCGGGTGTTGTATTCCGAGGCCATCACCGCCCCGTAAGCCCCGGCACTGCGGAACGCCACCAGATCGCCCGCCGCCATCGCCGGCAGGTCGACACCCTTGCGAAACGTGTCGCCGGTCTCGCAAACCGGGCCAACAACGTCAAAAGGCGACACATCCGCGCCCAGCGGCGGCTGAACCACCGGGACGATATCGTGATAGGCCCCATACATCGCGGGCCGCAGCAGGTCGTTCATCGCCCCGTCCACGATCAGGAAATCGCGATCCTCGCCGCGCTTTACGTAAATCACCTGCGTCAGCAGCACCCCGGCATTCCCCGCGATGTTGCGGCCCGGCTCGATCTCGATCTCGCAACCCAGATCACCGACGGTCTCGCGGATGACCTGACCATATTCGATGGGCAAGGGCGGCGCGTTATTGTCGCGCTGATAGGGGATGCCCAGACCGCCCCCCAGATCCAGCCGCACGATGCCGTGGCCGTCGGCGCGCAGCGCGCGGGTCAGGTCGGCCACCTTGGCATAGGCCTGACGGAACGGTTCCAGATCCGTCAGCTGGCTGCCGATATGCACATCGACCCCCACCACCTGCAAACCGGGCAGACGGGCGGCATGGGCGTAAACCTCCCGCGCGCGGGAAATCGGGATGCCGAATTTGTTTTCCGCCTTGCCGGTGGCGATTTTCTCGTGCGTTTTGGCATCCACATCGGGGTTGACGCGGATGGCGATGGGAACCTCGACCCCCATGCTGACGGCAAGGGCGGACAGGGCCTCCATCTCGGGTTCGGATTCGATGTTGAACTGGCGGATGCCGCCCTCGATCGCCATGCGCATCTCGGCAAGGGTCTTGCCGACGCCGGAAAACACGATGCGCCCACCCGGCACACCGGCGGCGCGGGCGCGGGCATATTCGCCGCCCGACACGACATCCATGCCCGCGCCCATTTCGCCCAGCAGCTTCAGCACGGCCAGATTGCTGTTCGACTTGACCGCAAAGCAAACCAGATGGTCGGTCCAGTCCAGCGCCTGCCGGAACAGGTTGAAATGCCGCGACAGCGTTGCCGCCGAATAGACATAGACCGGCGTGCCGACCTGCGCCGCGATCTGCGCCAGCGGCACGTCCTCGGCGCAAAGCTGGCCGTCGATATAGTTGAAATGATCCATCAAATCACCCTGCGCGAACGGATAAACAGATAAAGCGGCAGCGCGCATCCCGGCCCCAGCACCAGCGCGGGCAGCGTCACCAGCGCCAGCCAGTTGCGCCGCATCGTGGTTTCGGTCAGGCACCACAGCGCGATCACCGCAACGGCGACCCAGTCGGCGGCGGCAAAGGGCTGTGGGCGCCACAGCGCCAGCGCGGCCCCGGCCAGCGCGGCCATGGCCCAGACCAGCCGCATCGGGGTCACATCAAAGCGCACCGGCAACCCCGACCCGCGCGTCACCGGAAACAGAGACCTGAACCGCGCCCTGCATCTGCACCTTGCCCGCAGGCGCAGCGGGGCGCACCGGGGCGCCATCGACCCCGCATCCGGCCAGCGCCGCCAGCGCCGCCAGCCCGATCAGCCGCGCGATCATGCCCGCGCCGCCCGCCAGCGCGCGACTTGCGCCCGGACCTGATCGGGCGCCGTCCCGCCATAGCTGGTGCGTGACGCGACCGAATTATGCACCCCCAGCACGGTGAACACATCATCCGTGATCGCCGCATTCACCGACTGCATATCGGCCAGCGTAAGATCGGGCAGATCACAGCCCTTGCCCTCGGCCATGGCCACCAGCGCGCCGGTGGCGTGATGGGCATCGCGGAAGGGCAGACCGGCCTTGCGCACCAGCCAGTCGGCCAGATCGGTGGCGGTGGAAAAGCCGTTGCCCGCAGCCCCTTCCAGCGCCGCCTTGTTCACCGTCAGGTCAGACACCATGCCCGTCATCGCGGCCAGCGCCAGCATCAGGTTGTCGGCGGCGTCAAAGACCTGTTCCTTGTCTTCTTGCATGTCCTTGGAATAGGCCAGCGGCAGCCCCTTCATCACCGTCATCAGCGCGACATTGGCACCAAAGATGCGGCCAATCTTGGCGCGGATCAGTTCCGCCGCGTCGGGGTTGCGCTTTTGCGGCATGATAGAGCTGCCGGTGGACCATTTATCCGACATCGCGACAAAGCGGAATTGCGCGCTGGACCAGATCACAAGTTCCTCGGACAGGCGCGACAGGTGCATGGCACAGATGCTGGCCGCGGCCAGATATTCCAGCGCGAAATCGCGGTCCGACACGGCGTCAAGGCTGTTGGCCGTTGGCCGGTCAAAGCCCAGATCGCGGGCCGTGGCGTCGCGATCAATCGCAAAGCCCGTGCCCGCCAGCGCCGCCGACCCCAGCGGGCATTCGTTCATCCGCTTGCGCGCATCCTGAAACCGCGACAGGTCACGGCCAAACATCTCGACATAGGCCATCATGTGATGCCCCCAGGTCACCGGCTGCGCGGTTTGCAGATGGGTGAAACCGGGCATCACCCAACCGGCCCCGGCCTCGGCCTGATCCAGCAGCGCGCCGATCAGCGCCCCCAGCGCCTGCACCGCCGCATCGCATTGTTCGCGCACCCACAGCCGGAAATCGGTCGCCACCTGATCGTTGCGCGACCGCGCGGTGTGCAGACGCCCCGCCGGTTCACCGATGATCTGTTTCAGACGCGCCTCGACATTCATGTGAATGTCTTCCAGCGCGGCGCTGAAGGGGAAATTCCCGGCCTCGATCTCTGACATCACCGTGAGAAGGCCTTCACGGATCGCGTCGGCATCGCTATCGGTAATGATGCCCTGCGCCGCCAGCATCGCGGCATGGGCCCGGCTGCCCCGGATATCCTGGGTGTAAAGCCGCTGGTCATAGCTGATCGAGGCATTGATCGCCTCCATGATCGCATCGGGACCAGAGGCAAAACGCCCGCCCCACATGCTGTTCGCGGCTTGGGTGGCTTTGGGCTGGTCGGTCATGGCAAATCCTGCGGAGATCTCAAATGCTGCGTTCCCTGTTCCTTTATACGGCCCTTCTTTGCGGTGCAAATGCGGCTTTTGCAGGTCAGATCGACTTTGACGCCGCCCATGCCGCGGGGCTGGCAAAGCTGGCCCCCACCGATGCCACCTTGGCCCCGCAAGCCAGCTTTACCGGCGCCGATGGCCAGCCGGTCACGCTGGCCGATTACAAGGGCAAGGCGCTGTTGGTGAATTTCTGGGCCACATGGTGCGCCCCCTGCCGGGCCGAGATGCCCTCGCTCGACCGGTTGCAGCAACAGCGCGGCGGCGATGATTTTCAGGTGCTGACCATCGCCACCGGCCGCAACGCGCCCGCGGCCATCGACAAATTCCTTGCCGAAACCGGCATCCGGTCCCTGCCCCGGCTGACCGACCCGAAAATGGCGCTGGCCCGCGCCTTTGGCGTGCTGGGAATGCCCGTCACCGTCCTGATCGACGCCGACGGACAAGAGGTCGCGCGCCTGATCGGTGACGCCGAATGGGACAGCCCGGCGGCGCTGGCGGTTATTGACCAGCTGACAGCAAACTGACCGGCCCGTGCCGGTGACAGCGGGTCAGGTGATCGTTCACCATCCCGGTCGCCTGCATGAAGGCGTAACAGATCACCGGCCCGCAAAACCGGAACCCCTGCTTTTTCAGCGCCCTGGACATGGCCTGCGATTCTGGCGTTTGCGTCGGCACATCCGCCAGCCGCACCCATGCGTTTTGCAGCGGACGCCCGCCGACAAAAGACCACAGAAAGGGCGAAAACCCCTGCGCGGCCTCGATTTCCAGATAGGCGCGGGCATTGGTGATGGTGGCCTCAATCTTGCCGCGATGGCGGATGATGCCGGGGTTTCGCAGCGCGGCCTCGACCTGCGCGTCGCCCCATGCGGCGATGCGGGCGGGGTCGAAACCCTCGAACGCCGCGCGGAAATTGTCGCGTTTGCGCAGAATGGTGATCCAACTGAGGCCGGCCTGAAACCCGTCAAGGATCAGCTTTTCCCACAGCGCCCGTGACCCGTATTCCGGCACGCCCCATTCGTCGTCGTGATAGGCCTTATACAGCGGGTCAAGGCCACACCAGCCGCAGCGTTCCACCATCTGTTAACCCTGTTTCAGAAATCCATGTCCTGTTTACCGGATATTAGGACAATATCGTCATGTTCACCACTGACGCAGGAGGTCATTGGATGTCACATGATGATTCGCCGGATGGGCAGATCGGCTCGCCCCTTGATTTTGCGATTGACCAGCAATCGCGCAACACGCTGACCGTGGTGCGGCGGGCCGTTCAGCGCGGTGATGCGGTGCTGGCCTATCAGCCCATTGTGCAAAGCATCCGTCCCGATGAACCCGCCTTTTACGAGGGGTTGATCCGCATCATCGACGATACCGGGCGGATGATTCCGCTGCGCGACTTCATGCCCTTTGCCGAAACCGACGAATTGGGCCGTCAGATCGACTGTCTGTCGCTGCAACTGGGGCTGAAAACACTGCGCGACCACCCCTCGCTGCGGCTGGCCATCAATATGTCCGCCCGCTCGATCACCTATCCCAAATGGATGGAGGTTTTGCGCAAGGGCACCGCCGGTGACGACCACATTGCGGAACGGCTGATTCTGGAAATCACCGAAAGCTCGGCCATGGGGATGCCCGAAACCGTGCGCGCCTTCATGGACGACCTTCAGGTTCGCGGCGTCAGTTTTGCGCTGGACGATTTCGGCGCGGGCTATACCTCATTCTGCTATCTGCGCGATTTCAATTTCGACGTCATCAAGATCGACGGCCAGTTCATCCGTGACATCTCGGCCCATCCTGACAATCAGGTGCTGACCCGCGCCCTGCAATCCATCGCCCATCATTTCGACATGTTCACCGTGGCCGAATCGGTCGAAACAGCGGAAGAGGCCGCCTTTCTGATCAGCATGGGCATCGACTGTCTGCAAGGCTTCTATTTCGGCGCCCCCACCATCGCCCCGCCCTGGATCACCCCACCCCCGGCACGGCAGGCCTGACCGGCGCGGCCATTTCCGCGCGGCACCCTGCCGCCCCGGTGCGCGCCCCCATCATCGCCCCTTGGGCAGTGACGCCCCGTGACGCAAGAACAGGCGCAAGACCTGCCCCGCATCCGCCCCGCCTGTCACGGCACCGTCATATCGCTGCGCCATCACATCGCGGCACAGATCCGGCGCGGATGTCTTGACGCAGCGCCATCCAGGGTCACAGTGTAAGCGCATCGCCGGGGGTTCCGGCCACAGACAGGAGAGAAGCACGATGACCAAAGCCGTGATCGTTTCCGCCGCCCGCACGCCAGTTGGCAGCTTTCTGGGCTCTTTCGCCACTATCCCCGCGCATGAACTGGGGGCCGCGGTTCTGAAAGCGGTGGTCGAGCGGGCCGGAATCGACCCCTCCGAGGTCAGCGAAACGATCCTGGGTCAGGTGCTGACCGCCGGTCAGGGCCAGAACCCCGCCCGTCAGGCGCATATTCTGGCGGGCCTGCCGCAGGAATCGGCGGCGTGGCTGATCAATCAGGTCTGCGGCTCGGGGCTGCGGTCGGTCGCGCTGGCCGCGCAACAGGTCATCCTTGGCGATGCCACCATCGTCGCCGCCGGCGGTCAGGAAAGCATGTCGATGTCCAGCCACGCCGCCTATCTGCGTCAGGGCGCCAAGATGGGCGACGTCAAGATGCTGGACACCATGATCCGCGATGGCCTGTGGGACGCCTTCAACAATTACCACATGGGCCAGACGGCTGAAAACGTGGCCGAAAAATGGGGAATCAGCCGCGAACAGCAGGATGAATTCGCCGTTGCCAGCCAGAACAAGGCCGAGGCCGCGCAAAAGGATGGCCGCTTCAAGGATGAAATCGTCCCCTTCACTGTCAAGACCCGCAAGGGCGAAACGGTGGTCGATGCCGATGAATATATCCGCCACGGCGCCACGATCGAGGCGATGCAAAAGCTGCGTCCGGCCTTCACCAAGGATGGCAGCGTGACCGCCGCCAATGCCAGCGGCATCAATGACGGTGCCGCCGCCGTGCTGGTTATGACCGAGGAAGAGGCCGCGCGCCGCAACCTGACCCCGCTGGCGCGCATTGCCTCTTACGCGACGGCAGGTCTGGACCCCGCCATCATGGGCACCGGCCCGATCCCGGCCAGCCGCAAGGCACTGGACAAGGCCGGCTGGTCCGTCGCTGATCTGGACCTGGTCGAGGCGAACGAGGCTTTCGCCGCACAGGCCTGCGCCGTGAACAATGACATGGGCTGGAACCCTGATATCGTGAACGTGAATGGTGGCGCCATTGCCATTGGCCACCCGATCGGCGCCTCGGGCTGCCGTATCCTGAACACCCTGCTGTTCGAAATGCAGCGCCGCGACGCGAAAAAGGGCCTTGCCACCCTGTGCATCGGCGGCGGCATGGGTGTTGCCATGTGTCTGGAACGCGGCTGATCACATCAGAACGCGCCGCCGGTCGCGCAATGATCTTGCGTATCTGGCGGCGCATTGGTAACAGTGTTGCCGAAGGGCATCTGAAAGAGGGGGTTCCATGTCCAGAATTGCATTGGTCACAGGCGGCACGCGCGGCATCGGCACGGCAATCTCAAAGGCCTTGAAGGATGCGGGCTATACCGTTGCGGCGAATTACGCCGGCAATGACGACGCCGCCCGCGCCTTTACCGAAGAAACCGGCATCCAGACCTTCAAATGGTCGGTGGCCGATTATGACGCCTGCGCCGCAGGCATCAAACAGGTCGAGGACGCGCTTGGCCCGGTCGACGTGCTGGTCAACAATGCCGGCATCACCCGCGACGCGATGTTTCACAAGATGACCCCGCAACAGTGGAAAGAGGTCATCGACACCAACCTGACCGGCCTTTTCAACATGACCCATTCGGTCTGGAACGGGATGCGCGACCGCAAGTTCGGGCGGGTGATCAATATCAGCTCGATCAACGGGCAGAAGGGTCAGGCGGGTCAGGCCAATTATTCGGCGGCCAAGGCGGGCGATATCGGCTTTACCAAGGCCCTCGCGCAAGAGGGCGCGCGCGCCGGCATCACCGTCAACGCGATCTGCCCCGGCTATATCGGCACCGAGATGGTGCGGGCGATTGATGAAAAAGTCCTGAACGAACGCATCATCCCGCAGATCCCCGTCGGCCGCCTTGGCGAGCCAGAGGAAATCGCCCGCTGCGTGGCCTTCCTGGCCGCAGATGACGCGGGCTTCATCACCGGCTCGACCATCAGCGCCAATGGCGGTCAGTATTTCAGCTGACCAGGCGCCCCGAACCACGACCAAGGCCCGCCACACATGGCGGGCTTTAGGCACCGGCCATGGATAAGCAGATACAGCGTATCAGCGAAACCTATCAGCGATTCGCCCTGCTGGAGGCTGCAGGAAGATCCCCGATCTATCAGGCATGGGCAGAACGGGTCGCCGCGTCGAACACTATCCTTCATTTTCTGGCGCAGCTTCTGCCGGACAAACAGCAGCCAAATCTGCTTTTAGCGTCGCTTCGGTCAGTTGCGGGGCAGACCCCTTCCTCAGGCGATTTTGAAGAAACCCTGATGGCAGAACGTGATCAGGTTCGGGGTTTTATCCTTTCGCACAGCACACAGACAAACGAACCCGGCAGATGCACCGCGCTTTTGCCGGCTTTGAAACATATCGACGGGCCTGTCGCACTGATCGAGGTCGGGGCATCCGCAGGGTTGTGCCTTTTGCCGGATAAATATGGTTATGATTGGGGCCGTTCGCGACTTGCCGCACCGACAAGCGATGCGCCGGTTTTTCCCTGCGCCGTTGCCGGGAGCCCGCCTTTCCCGCACCGGACACCCCCAGATCATCTGGCGGGCCGGTCTGGATCTGTCGCCGCTAAGCGTACGCAATGACAAAGACGTGGATTGGCTGCTGAATCTGGTCTGGCCCGAAGACACAGAACGGCGAAACAGGCTGACAGCCGCGATCAGGCTGGCGCGGAAATATCGGCCAAAGATCAACCACGGTGATCTGCGCCATGACCTGATGGATCTGATCAATCAGGCGCCCGATCATGCCACATGCGTGGTCTGGCACAGCGCCGTTCTGACATATGTCGCGCATCAATCAGACAGGGACGCATTTGCGAAACAAATGCTGGCAAGCAAAGCCGTATGGATCAGCAATGAATCGCCCAGCGTTTTCCCATAATTCAGCAAGATGGCCGCGCCCCCTGCCCGTAGATCATTTGCGCTGACAATCAATGGCAGGCTGCAGGGGTGGACCGGGCCGCATGGCCAAAGCCTTTACGGACTGTAACCAAATAAAAAGGCAGGCCTAACGGCCTGCCCCATCGTCGCAAGGATACCGCGGCGGTTACGACAGCCGGGTGATTTCCTCTTTCAGGCGCAATTTTTCCTTTTTCATGGACGCAATATCCATGTCGTCGGTTCCGGGACTGCGCTGCGCGGCCTCGACGGCCCTGGACAGCGCTTCGTGTTTCTTCCGCAATTCAGCAACATGCGATGCAACCGACATCTCGTCCTCCTGTAAGGTTGGTCGATGTCACAATCCCATCACACAAACCCGATTCTGTCACGGGTTTTCGGCTGACAGGACCGTGATCGCGGCACAATGGCGCAAAACCGCTGTGGCCTGTGGGGTCAGGTCCTCGGCATCGGCGGAATGTGACGGTTTTGCGTGCATGACAAAGGGCGGCAACAGGCGCATCGGGTCGCGGCGGCCCTTGCGCGCGGTGACGATAACGCGGCCCGCATCGCGCCCGGCCCGCGCGGCAATCGGCAGGATGCACACCGCCCCGGCCCGCGTCCCCAGACCGGCCAGCAGATCGCCCAGACGCTCGGGCCGGTGAATCACCGCCAGCCAGCCACCGGGGCGCAACCGCCGCAGCCCCGCATCCAGCCAGTCGGCCAGCGGGGTATTTTCGTGCCGCGCGGTGCCGCGACCGGCGTCGGGGGCGCGGGTGCCGGACCCGAAATAGGGCGGGTTCATCAGCACCCCGTCGAAATGCCGCGCCCGCAGGTCGGGCGGCATCTGCGCCAGATCGCCCACGACAACGCGCAGCGGCAGACCGTTTTCATCGGCATTGCGCCGCGCCAGTTCGGCGTAACCGGGCTGGCGTTCCAGCCCCATAACGCCCAGATCGACCCGCCGCGCCAGACACAGCGCCGCGACGCCCGCGCCACAGCCCAGTTCCAGCACCTGCTGGCCGGGCCGCGCCGGACAGGCCGCCGCCAGCATCACCGCATCCGCCCCTGCGCGATAGCCCTGCGCGGGTTGCCAGACAGACAGGCGCCCGCCCAGAAAATCGTCGCGGCGCAGGGTCATTCCAGCAGGCCGGCGTCACGCAGGATGGATTGCGCCATGAACGCATCGCGATCGGCCACCATCAGGCGGCGTGGCAGGATGCCGATGGACCCTTCCAGCACGCTCATATGCTGGTCGAACTGGAAACAGGCGATGTCCGCCGCCGCCAGCAGGGCCTCGGCATGGGACAGGGTCACGGGGTCGGTGCTGCGCAGGATCTCTCTCATGGGTCTGATTTAGGTCGCGGTTGCGCCGCTGTCCATTGCATGGCAATGGCTTGTCGCGATCAAGAGGGCCAGAAAGATGACCGACGCGACAGTGATGGACCGCCTGACCGGCGCTTTGGAACAGGATATGCGCGACGTGGACCGGCTGATCCACGACCGCATGATCAGCCGCAACGCGCCGCTGATCCCGCAAGTCACCGCCCATCTGATTGACGCCGGCGGCAAGCGTCTGCGCCCGATGCTGGTGTTGTCGGCGGCGCGGCTGCTGGGGTATCGGGGCCGCGACCACCTGCTGCTGGCGGCTACGGTGGAATTCATCCACACCGCGACGCTGCTGCATGACGATGTGGTCGACGAAAGCCGCCAGCGCCGGGGGCGGCCCACGGCGAATCTGCTTTGGGACAACAAGACCAGCGTTCTGGTCGGGGATTACCTGTTCGCCCGCAGCTTCCAGCTGATGGCCGATGCCGACAGCATGGATGTGATGCGCATCCTGTCCGCCGCCAGCGCCACCATTGCCGAGGGCGAGGTGCTGCAACTGACCGCCGCGCAGGATCTGGCCACGACCGAGGACACCTATATTCAGGTGGTGCGCGGCAAGACGGCAGCGCTGTTTTCCGCCGCGACCGAGGTCGGCGCCGTCATCGCCGGGGCAACCCCGGACCAGCGGCAGGCGCTGTTCGATTACGGCGATGCGCTGGGGATCGCCTTCCAGATCGCTGACGACCTGCTGGATTATGGCGGCAGCAGCGCGACCATCGGCAAGAATACCGGCGACGATTTCCGCGAAGGCAAGCTGACCCTGCCGGTGATCAAGGCCATTGCCCGCGCCGATGCCGGTGAACGCGCCTTCTGGGACCGCACCATCGCGCAGGGCAAACAGGACGATGCCGACCTGACCACCGCGCTGGACATTCTGTCGCGGCGCGGGGCGCTGGCGGCGGCGCGCGACGACGCCTTCGGTTGGGCGGGCAGGGCCAAGGCGGCGCTGGACAGGCTGCCCGATCATCCGCTGCGCGCCATCCTGTCGGATCTTGCCGATTACGTCGTGGCCCGTCTGGCCTGACCGACCCCGATTGTTTCACGTGAAAAAGCCCGGCCGGCTGGCCGGGCTTTGCCCTGTCATGGCACGCGATCAGTTATAGGCGTTCTCGCCATGGGTGGTGATGTCCAGACCCTGACGCTCGTCATTGTGGCTGACGCGCAGGCCGATCACCGCCTTGATCAGATGCAGCGCGGCGAAGGACACCACCGCCGACCAGATGATGCAGATCAGCACCCCCAGCACCTGGGCATAGACCTGCGCCCCCATGTCGAACGGCGCGACGGTATCGGTGGCGTAATCCCACACCCCCGTCCCCCCAAGCGAGGGCGCCGCGAACACCCCGGTCAGCACCGCACCGACAATGCCGCCCACGCCGTGGATGCCGAACACGTCAAGGCTGTCATCGACGCGCATCTTCATTTTCAGCCCGACGACAAAGCCCATGCAGACCAGCCCGCTGACGATGCCAATGGCAATCGCCCCCATCGGCCCGACAAAGCCCGCCGCCGGGGTCACACCGACCAGCCCCGATACCGCGCCCGATACCGCGCCCAGCAGCGACGGGTGGCCGCGCCAGATCCATTCGCCCAGCGCCCAGGCCAGCCCTGCCGCCGCCGTGGCGACAACCGTGTTCAGGATCGCCATCGCCGCGACGCCATTCGCCTCGAGGTTGGAACCGGCGTTAAAGCCGAACCAGCCGATCCACAGCAGACAGCCGCCGATAAAGGTAAAGGTCAGGTTATGCGGCGCCATCAGTTCCTTGCGAAAGCCAAGCCGCGGCCCGGCAACGATGGCCGCGACCAGCCCCGCCACGCCGGCATTGATGTGAATGACGGTGCCACCGGCGAAATCCAGCGCGCCATGGCTGAACAACAGCCCCGCAGGTGCATCCGCCGCCGACGGGCCACCCCACCACCAGACCATATGCGCCATCGGCAGATAGGACAGCACGAACCAGATCGTCGCAAAGATCAGGATGGCCGAAAACTTCATCCGTTCCGCCGTGGCACCGACGATCAGCGCCGGGGCCAGACAGGCAAAGGCCATCTGGAAGATCACCACCGTATATTCCGGGATATACACGCCCTTGGAAAACGTCTCGGCCACGGCATCGGGGGTCACGCCCGCCAGAAACGCCTTGGACAGCCCGCCGATATAGGGCGTCAGCGGCCCGGCCTCGGCGGCGCTGCCGGCACCGGTAAAGGCCAGCGAATAGCCAAAGGCAACCCACAGCACCGCCATCAGGCAAAACACCGCAAAGACCTGCGCCAGCACCGACAGCATGTTACGCGCCCGCACAAGCCCGCCATAAAACAGCGCCAGCCCCGGCACTGACATCATCATCACCAGAATGGCCGAAATCATCATCCAGGTGGTGTCGCCCTTGTCGGGGATCTGCGCGGCGGCCTCTTGCGCCCAAACGGGTCCGGCCAGACCCGATCCGGCCAGAAGGGTTGCGGGAAAGATCTTGTTCATGGTCCTCACCTGTCTGTCGCGTCCTGCGGCATGGTTGCCGTTCCCTTTCACAAGGGCCGCGTCGCGGGCCGGGCGCAAGAAATCGGCCATGCCGACGCTGCGGCAAACCGGGGCTGCGCGCCGGGCAGGCAGTTTGCGCACGCCCTGCCCGTTTTTCAGGCAGATCACGGATTGGTCAGGGTTATTCTCAAAACCGCGCGACTGCTGTAAGGTGGCGTGAAAACACGCGGCCAGAGGGTCGGGCAGGAACCATACGCATGACGAAAAAGAACGGTCGCGGATCGCGCATCACCGCCGAAAACCGCTATGCCAAACCGGCCGCAGCATCGCCGCGGGTCTCGCGCAAGCCGGCCAGACCGGTGCGGCGCGGCAACCTTGTGACGCGATCCATCACCGGGCTGGTGGTGCTGGTCTGGCGCATCCTGTGGGGCAGCATCTGGCGGCTGACGCTGGCGGTTGCGCTGCTGGTGGGGCTGGCGACGTTCTATTACTTTTCGCAACTGCCCGAGGCTTCGGCCCTGTTCGACGCCCGGATGCGCGGCTCGGTCACGATGGAGGACCGCGAGGGCCGGGTCTTTGCCTGGCGCGGCGAGACCTTTGGCACGGTTTCGTCCGACAAGATCGCCCCGGTCCTGCGCGAGGCCGTCGTCGCCACCGAGGACAAGCGCTTTTTCGGCCATCTGGGCATCAGCCCGCGCGGCATCGCCAGCGCGGTCAAGATCAACATGGCCGCCGGGCGCGGCCCGCTTGAGGGGAATGGCGGCTCGACCATCACCCAGCAGGTGGCCAAGCTGTTATGCCTTGGCGAAAGTTTCGACCCCACCCGCTGGAAGGATGAAACCGCGTTCGAGGCCGATTGCCGCGCCTCGTCGCTGTGGCGCAAGGTCAAAGAGGTGCCGTTTTCCTTCGCGCTCGAGGCGAAATACAGCAAGGACGACATCCTTAACATCTATATGAACCGGTCCTATCTGGGCGCGGGCGCGCGCGGGTTCGAGGCCGCCAGCCAGCGCTATTTCAACAAGCCCGCCAAGGATGTCACCGTGGCCGAGGCCGCGATGCTGGCCGGTCTGCTGAAGGCGCCGTCCTATTTCGCCCCGACCACCAGCCTTGACCGCGCACAGGGCCGCGCCAGTGTGATTGTCGGGCTGATGCAGGAACAGGGTTACATCACCAAGGCACAGGCCGATGACGCCCGCGCCCACCCTGCCGTGCTGTCCAAGGCGGCATCGGCCCGCGCGGGGGGCTATTTCGCGGATTGGGTGATGGAATACGGCCCCGCCTTCCTGACCACCGAAACGACCGAGGACGTGACCATCAAGACCACGTTCGACCAGCGCATCCAGCGCGCGGCGGAACGGGCGCTGGCACGCACCTTCAGCGAAAAGGTGGCTGACGGGTCCAAGGCGCAGGCCGCCGTGGTCATCATGTCCGCCGACGGGGCCGTGCGCGCCATGATCGGCGGGCGCGACACCACCGTTAATGGCGCTTTCAACCGCGCCACGCAGGCCAAGCGCCAGACCGGGTCTAGTTTCAAACCCTTTGTCTATGCCGCCGCGCTGGACATGGGTTACAAGCCCAATGACATTATCCGCGACGGCCCGATCACCTTCCGCATTCGCGGGCAAAAACCGTGGACGCCCAAGAACTATACCCGCAAATATTACGGCGATGTCACGCTGGCCGATGCGCTGCGCCGGTCGCTGAATGCCGCCACCATCCGCCTGCAAGAGGCCGTGGGCCGCGACGCCGTGATCAACGTGGCCGAGGGGTTCGGCTTTGCCCATGACCTGCATAAAGGCCCGTCGCTGGGTCTGGGCGTGTCGGAATCGACGCTGCTGGAAATGACCGGCGCCTATGCGGGCATCCGCAATGGCGGCACCTCGGTCCGGCCCTATGGCCTGATCGAGCTGCGCATCAAGGGCGACGACAAGCCGCTGATCGGCCAGCAGGGCGGTATGGGCGAACGGGTGATCAGTTCGCGCGCAGCGGGCGAATTGATGGGCATGATGAAACAGGTGATCGAGGGCGGCACCGGCACCCGCGCCCGCCTGCCCGGTCGTGACGCGGCAGGCAAGACCGGCACCACGCAATCGTCGCGCGACGCGTGGTTCATCGGTTTTACAGAACAATATGTGGCCGGGGTGTGGATGGGTTACGACGACAACACCCCGCTGAAAGGCGTCACCGGCGGCGGCCTGCCCGCCGAGATCTGGCAAGCCGTGATGGAGGAAATCCATCAGGGCCTGCCCGCCCTGCCGCTGTCGATCCAGAATGCCGAGGGCGAGGGCCGCTATGTTGTTGGCAATAACGGCCCGCAGATCGTGCGAGACGGCGACAGCGACCCGCTGGCCGCCGCCCTGGCCGAGGCCATGGGCCAGACCGGCACCACCGGCACCCCGGCGGAACCCGGCACCCCGGCGGAACCCGGCAAGGTGCGCGTTCAGCCGCAAAATCAGGATGGCGGCGGCGATGCCCTGGGCGACGCGCTGAAAAATATCCTTGGCGGCGGCTGACGCCCCCCGGCCCGCCGGTCATCAAAAAACCCCGCCAGTGGCGGGGTTTTTTCGTCCTGCCCCTCCCGGCCCTTAACCGGCCTGTTGCAGATCGGCGGTCAGCGCGCGCACATCGCCCTTGCGGCGGGCCAGCATGGCCTGCACCTCGGTGCGTTCCGATGCCAGCATGTTCACGCCCTCAATAATGATGTTGAAATACAGGCTGCGCCCCGATTTGTTCGAGACATGCCACTCCATCTCCATCGGGGCGCGGCCGTTCAGATAGGCGACCGAGGTCACGGCAAAAAACGATTTCAGCTGCCGCGCGCCGGTCACCTCGATCCGGCCACCGATGAATTCGCGGAACCGCTTGCCGTATTTGCGCCCGATATAGCCCTGAAACGCCTGCCGATAGGCGGCGAAATCGGCGGCACTGGTGCTGCGCGCCGCCGGTCCCAGCGCCGATCGGGCGATAATGTCGACATCGGCATAGCGGGCGAAAATAGCCTCGAAATCGCGATACATCCGCGCCGGGGGGCGGCCTGAATTGATGACGGCATAGACCTCGGCCAGTGATTTTTCCACCAGCGCGCGGGCCTGCGCGGCATCCAGCGCCAGCGCCGGGGTGACGGCGACCAGCGTGGCCCCGGCGATCAGGCCCAGAAATCCACGGCGGTCAGGGCGCATAAGGGTCGTCATAGGGGTCGATCTCCTGGCTGTCTTGTCCCAGTTCATGGCGGCGATGTTGCAGATACATCAGCCGCGCCTGCGCATAGCTGTCGGCGCTGTCATGCAGGATGGAATCCACCGTATCCCCGAACCGGGCGCGTTTGCCAGCCTTGGACAGCACCTTCAGCGCCAGCTTGCCACGCTTCTGGTCCGGGTTCAGATGCGGCGACAGCGGGTCAAGCGCCACATCCACCACCTTGCCCGCCGCATCGCGCAGCGTGGACGGCCCCAGCAGCGGCAGTTCGATATACGCCCCTTCGGGGACGCCCCAGACATGCAGCGTCTCACCGAAATCGGTGTCCTGTTCGGCCAGCGCGAATTCCTGCCCGGCCGGGTCCATAATGCCGCCAAGCCCCAGCGTCGTGTTGACGGCAAAGCGCAGGCTGTTGCGCAGCGCCGGGCCGGGGCGGCCTTGCAGCAGGTGATTGACCACCTTGCCGGGCAGCGACAGGTTGGCGCTGACATTGCCCGCCACCACCAGCACACCGGGTTCACCACCGCCATCGCCACCACCCTTGAAGGGACGCGCAACAGGGCGCAGCACATGCTTGTCCAGCCCGACATTAAAGGCATGAATCCGCCTGTTCAGCGGCTGCAACGGGTCGCTTTCGCTGGCACCGTTGCCGCCACAAGCCGCCAGACACAAAAGAAAAATGGAAAAAAATGACCGGCGCAAAGGATTTCCTAACCTTTTGGCTGTAGAGCTTGGGGAAAAGCGGCTCTGTTTCTTGGCTATGGGCTGGGATAAAGGGTCACCACGCAACGAACAAGTCAGCTTACCGAAGGCAGGCAAGGGATGGCCCAACTGAATGGCTAGGAACGCCGCGACATATAACGGGCTGGCGGAACTGCGCGGCGCAAGACGGCGGTCATGGCGGCTGTTTCTGGCGGTCGGGCTGTTCTCGGTCGCGGTCAATCTGCTGATGCTGACCGGCCCGCTATTCATGATGCAGGTCTATGACCGCGTCCTTGGCAGCCGCTCGGTCGAGACACTGACAGCGCTGTTTTTGCTGGTTTTCTTCCTGTTCCTGCTGATGGGCGTGATCGACCTTGCGCGAAACCGGGTGATGCACCGGGTCGCGGCGCGGTTTCAGGACGATCTTGATTCGCGGGTCTATCGCGCGACGCTGCATGATGGCGTGGCCGCCGGTGACACAGCGGTGATTCGCGGCGGCCTGCGCGACCTCGAGGCGGTGCAGCGGCTGCTGTCCTCGCCGGTGCTGATGGCCATGTTCGACCTGCCCTGGGCGCCGTTTTTCCTGTTGGCGGTGTTTGTCTTCCACCCGTTGCTGGGGGCGGTGGCCACCGTGGGTCTGCTGATCCTGGTGGGCACCACATTGCTGAACCAGATCTACGGCAAGACCCCGCTGCAACACGCACAGATCGCGGCGCAAAGCGCCGATAAAATGGCCGATATGTATCGCGACGAGGGTGAACTGATCGGCGCGCTGGGAATGCGCGAGGCCACGTTCCACCGCTGGCGCGGCACCCGCGATCAGGCCAGCCGGGCACAGATGACCGCCGCGGATCGCAGCGCCGCCTTTACCGTATTCTCGCGCAGCTTCCGGCTGTTTTTGCAAAGCGCGTTGCTGGCTGCCGGGGCGTGGCTGGTTCTGCGCCAGCAGGTGACGCCGGGCGCGATGATCGCCTCGTCCATCATGATGGGCCGGGCGCTGGCGCCGGTGGAACAGGTGGTGGGCGGCTGGCCGCTGGTTCAGCGCGCACAGGATGGCTGGCGGCGGCTGGCGGCGCTGTTATCGCGCCGGGCGCCGCCGGTGCCGCGCACCCCCCTGCCCCGCCCGCAGGCGCAGGTCGGCATCAGGAACCTTTCGGTCGTGCCCCCCGGCGACAATCTGGCAACCCTGCGTGGCATCAGCCTGCGCGTCGGCCCCGGACAGGCGCTGGGGGTGATCGGCCCGTCCGGGGCGGGCAAATCGACGCTGGCGCGCGCCCTGATCGGCGCCTGGCCTGCGGCAGCGGGCGATATTCGTCTGGGCGGCGCAACGCTGGACCAGTATGACCCCGACATTCTTGGCGGGCTGATCGGTTATCTGCCCCAGCAGGTGACGCTGTTCGATGGCACGGTGGCCGAAAACATCGCCCGCCTGTCGCCCCGGCCCGACCCGTCACTGGTCGTCGCCGCCGCACAGGCCGCCGCGGCGCATGACATGATCCTGCAACTGCCCAACGGCTATGACACGCCGCTGGCACAGGCCGGGGCACGGCTGTCGGGCGGCCAGATTCAGCGCATCGGTCTGGCACGCGCGCTGTATGCCGACCCGGTTCTGCTGGTGCTGGACGAACCGAATTCCAATCTCGACAATCAGGGGTCCGAGGCGCTGAATCTGGCCATCCGCGCCACCAAGGCCCGTGGCGGCGCTGTCATCATCATGGCGCACAGGCCGGCGGCGATCTCGGAATGCGATCTGCTTCTGGTGCTGGATCACGGCCAGTTGCGGGCCTTCGGACCGCGCGACGACGTTCTGCGCAAGGCGGTGCGCAACGCAGGCGAAATCAACGCCGGTGGCAGCGGGGGGGTGACATGACCGACCAGTTCCGAACCGAACCGCCCCGACGCCCGGCACCTTCGCCCGCCCCGCCTGCCGCAGCACCGGCGCGCGACTGGTCGCCCGCCGGGTCGGTGTGGCTTGGCATGATGGCGGTTCTGGTGTTGGTTCTGGGCTTTGGTCTGTGGTCGGCCACCTCGCGCATTGCCGGCGCCGTCGTCGCCCCCGGCCAGGTCGAGGTCGAGCGACACCGGCAGGTGGTTCAGCATCCCGATGGCGGCGTCGTCGAAAAGATCGAGGTCAAAGAGGGCCAGCAAGTCCGATCCGGCGATATTCTGATCCGGCTGGACGGCACCTTGCTGCGCACCGAACTGGCCATTGTCGAAGGCCAGTATTTCGAGATCCTTGCCCGCCGTGGCCGCCTCGAGGCCGAGCGATCGGACGCGCAAACCATCAGCTTCCCCACCGAACTGACCGAACGCGGCCAAGCCGATCTGGCGATGGCGGCGCTGATGGGCGGCCAGACCAGCCTGTTCGGTGCCCGCCGCGACACGCTGATGCAGTCGCTTGACCAGCTTAGCAAACAGGCCGATCAGGTACGCGCCCAGATCGAAGGCATCGACGCGCAATCCGGTGCCCTGACCCGGCAGCGCGATTTTCTGGACAAGGAACTGACTGACCAGCGGGCGCTGCTGAAAAAGGGGCTGGCGCAGGCCCCGCGTGTGCTGGCGCTGGAACGCGAAGCCGCACGTCTGGACGGTCAGCTGGGCGAAATGAAAGCCGCCCGCGCCGGGGCCGAAACCCGCCTGACCGAGATCGGGATCACCCGGCTCAAGCTCAGCTCGGAACGTCGCGAGACGGCGGAAACAGAACTGCGCGACCTCGGCTATCGCGAGCTGGAGCTGGCGGAACGCCGCCGCTCGCTGAGCGAACGCATCGCAAGGCTGGACATCCGCGCCCCGGTTTCAGGGATCGTGCACGAGCTTAAGATCACCACCCCCCGTTCGGTCATCCGCGCGGCCGAGCCGATCCTTTACCTGATCCCGCAGGACCGGCCGCTGATCATCGGGGCGCGGGTCTCGCCCATCAATATCGACGAGGTGCATATCGGCCAGCCCGTGGTGCTGCGCTTTTCCGCCTTCGCCAGCCGCACCACCCCCGAGATTGACGGCGTCATCGAACGCGTTTCCGCCGATTCGGTGGTGGATGAGGTCACGCGCAGCCCCTATTACCGCGCCGATGTCGGCATCCCGCCCGCCGAGATGGCCAAACTTGGCGATCTGGCGCTGATCCCCGGAATGCCGGTCGAGGTGTTCATCCAGACCGGCGAACGCAGCCCGCTGGCCTATCTGCTGAAACCGCTGACCGACTACTTCACCCGTGCCTTCCGGGAAAGCTGACGCAAAGGTGACACCCCCCGGCACCGGGCACGCAAACGGGGCTGCATGCCCCGTCTGCCCTTATCGCCCGCGCCAAAAACCGGGCGCGGTGGCGCGTTTTACGCCCCCAGACACCAGCGCATCACCGCCTTCTGGGCATGAAGCCGGTTTTCGGCCTCATCGAAAATGACCGAATGCGGGCCGTCCATCACCTCGGACGTGGCCTCGTCATCGCGATGCGCAGGCAGGCAATGCATGAACAGCGCGTCTGGCTTGGCATGGGACATCAATTCGCGGTTGATCTGATAGCCGCGCAGCATGTTGTGCCGCCGCTCGCGCGCGGATTGCGGGTCATGCATCGACACCCAGGTATCGGTCACCACCAGATCGGCGCCGGTCACAGCCTTGACCGGATCGCGTTCGATCACCGCGTTGACCCCATGCGCACGCGCGAAATCCAGCCATTCGCCCTCGGGGTCCAGCGGCTGCGGGCCGGTGAAGGTGAGATCAAAACCAAACTGTCCGGCAGCGTGCAGGAAACTGGCACAGACATTGTTGCCATCGCCCGACCAGACGACCTTTTTGCCCGAGATCGGCCCGCGATGTTCCTCGTAGGTCATGATATCGGCCATGATCTGACAGGGATGGGTGCGATTGGTCAGCCCGTTGATCACCGGCACATCGGCATATTCCGCCATTTCATGCAGGGTCGCCTCTTCAAAAGTGCGGATCATGATCAGGTCGACATAACGCGACAACACGCGGGCGGTGTCGGCAATCGTCTCTCCGTGACCAAGCTGCATTTCCTTGCCGGACAAGACCATGGTCTGGCCGCCCATCTGCCGCACGCCGACATCGAAGCTGACGCGGGTCCGGGTCGAGGGCTTTTCGAAGATAAGGGCAACCATGCGCCCGGCCAGCGGCAATTCATCGTCGGGGGTGCCTTTGGGGCGGTCAGCACGGGCGCGCTTCATCGCATGGGCCGAATCAATGATCCGGCGCAGGTCGGCCTGATCGGTGGTATGGATATCAAGAAAATGCGTCATATTTCAGTCTTTCGATCTTTTGGCACAGCAAGCCTGCTGGAAAGGCCGGGGTCAAGGGGGCTTTGCCCCCGGTCCCTGTGGGACCTCCCCCAAGGTATTTGGAACAGAAGCGAGGCGGTCATCGTCGGCGGGTCATGACCCGCACCGTCTGGCCCTTATCATCGAGATGCAGCGTATCGCCCGTGAATCCGGCTTTCAGACAGGCGCGGATGGCACGGGCGTTGTCTGGACTGGGATCGACGGCCAGCACCGGCGCATGGGTCAGCAGGCTGTCGCCAATGGCCCTCAGCCATGCCGCGCCATGCCCCATTCCGCCCGGCCCCGAAAACACATCAAGCGCGATGGCGCTGGATGGCAGGCCGGCATATTGGGGCGCCTGCCAGCGATGGACCGGATAGAATTGCAGATAGGCGACCGGAACGTCGTCATGGCACACCAGCATCTGGCGGATCGCGGGATCGTCCAGATACTGCGTGATCGCGCCAATCTGGCGATCAGGGTCGGGCCACCATTGTGCCACCGCGGGCGTGGCAAGCCAGCCCGCCAGCCGCGGCAGGTCAGCCCGTTCCACCCCTTGAAAGCCAAAACCACCCATCTTCTTCGTTGCCCAAATACCCCCGCCGGAGGCCCCTCAGCCCGCCAGACGCGTGGCGGCGCGGTCAAGTCGGGTCACCGCCTCGGCGATTTCGTCATCCGAGATGTTCAGCGGCGGCAGCAGGCGCAGCACATTATCGGCGGCGGGAACGGTCAGGATATGTTCGGCATAGCCGGCCTTGACCATATCGGCGGGGGCGACACGGCATTTCAGCCCCAGCATCAGCCCTTGCCCGCGCACGCTTTCGAACAGGTCGGGATGGGCGGCGACCAGCCCCTCAAGCCGCTGGCGGAACAGGGCCGCCTTGCGGTTGACCTCGGCCAGGAAGGCAGGGTCCGCGACGATCTGCATCACTTTACAGCCCACCGCGCAGGCCAGCGGGTTACCCCCATAGGTCGAGCCATGCGTCCCCGCGACCATCGGCGCGGCGGCGCGTTCGGTGGCCAAGACCGCCCCCAGCGGAAAGCCCCCGCCGATGCCTTTGGCGACCATCATGATGTCGGGGGTCACGCCCGCCCATTCATGCGCGAACAGCTTGCCGGTCCGGCCCATGCCGCACTGGACCTCGTCAAAGACCAGCAGGGCACCGGTGTCGTCACAGGCGGCGCGCAGCGCGCGCAGCACGTCATCGGGCAGCGGGCGGATGCCGCCTTCGCCCTGCACCGGTTCCAGCATCACCGCCGCCGTATCCGGGCCGACCATGCCGGGCAGCTTGTCCAGATCGGCAAAGGCCACGGTGTGAAAGCCCGGCATCAGCGGGCCAAAGCCCTTGGTCATCTTTTCCGACCCCGCCGCCGCGATGGCGCCGGTTGACCGGCCATGGAAGGCGCCTTCCAGCGTCAGAATCCGGGTCCGGTCGGGCTGACCCTTATCGGACCAGTATTTGCGCACCATCTTGATCGCCAGCTCGGCGGCCTCGGTCCCGGAATTGGTGAAAAAGACGGTATCGGCAAAGGTGTTGTCCACCAGCGCATCGGCCAGCTTTTCCTGCTGGGGGATGTGATACAGATTCGAGACATGCCAGATCTTTTCCGCCTGCTGTGTCAGCGCGGCGACCAGATCGGGGTGGGCGTGCCCCAGCACATTGACGGCGATCCCCGCGCCCAGATCCATGTATCGGGTACCATCGGCGGTCATGGCCCAGACGCCCTGCCCCTTTTCAAAGGCCAGATCGGCGCGGTTATAGGTCGGCAGCACATGCGAAATCATGGGGTGATCCTTTGCACAACGGCCCCGTCGCACGGACGGGCAAGGTGGTTTGGCTGGGAAAAGGGAAAGCGGGAACGGACGTTGAAAATCAACGTCGGCGCGTCACGATACGGGTGGTCCGGGCTTTCATACCCGATGCCATAGCGCGGAACGCATCGCCGCGCAATCACGGTTTCATCCGATAGCCGGTGCGCATCCAGTGCCAGGCCAGCCCGACCACCAGCACCACCGCCGCCCCGCTGACCGCCAGCCCCAGCCACGGGCTGGCATCTGACACCCCGGCCACGCCGAAACGCGCCCCGTCGATCAGGTAAAAGATCGGGTTGGCATGGGACAGGGCGCGAAACACCGGGGGCAGGGCCTCGACCGAATAGAAGGTGCCGGACAGGAAGGACAGCGGCGTCACGATGAAATTGGTCACCACCGCCATCTGGTCGAATTTCTGCGCCACGATCCCCGCCAGCATCCCCAGCCCGCCCATCAGCAGCGCCGCCATGACAACGAACACCGCGACCCAGCCGGGATGCGCCGGCACCTGACCCAGCACCAGCACCAGCCCGGCCAGAATGACCAGCGCGACCAGCCCCGCACGGGCCAGCGCCCCGGCCAGATAGCCGGTGACGACCTCGGCCGGGGACAGCGGCGGCATCAGCGTGTCGATGATATTGCCCTGCATCTTGGCGGCCACGATGGATGATGACGTATTGGCAAAGGCATTCTGGATCACCGTCATCATCAGGATGCCCGGCCCCAGAAAGGCCAGATAGGGCACGCCCATGACCAGCCCCCGGTCGCGCCCCAGCGCCAGCGCGAACACCACCACGAACAGCCCCGCCGTCATCAGCGGCGCCAGCACCGTCTGTTGCCACACCGACAGAAAGCGCATCGTTTCGCGCGTGGCCAATGTGCGCAGGCCGATCAGGTTGACGCGGCCAAAGCGGCGCACCCCCATTTCGGGGGCCGTGTCATGGCTGGCGGTGTTTTGCGGGGGAATCGGCATGGCGGTCCTTGAAATGCGGCGATTGCAGGGGTATTTCTCGGCATCCCGGTTGTTGCCGGATCATGCGAAAGTTTCAAGATGGCGGGGCGGACCCGCGGGAAGGCGCTGATGTCCTGGACCGACGAACGTGTGGAAACCCTGAAGCGGATGTGGGCCGAAGGCCAGTCGGCCAGCCAGATCGCCAAGGAATTGGGCGGCGTGACCCGTAACGCGGTGATCGGCAAGGTGCATCGTCTGGGCCTGTCCAACCGCAACGAGGACGAGGCCAAGCCCGCCGAGGCCGCGCCCCAGCCCGCCCCCGCACCCCAGCCCGACCCCAAGCCCGAGGTCAAGGCTGACAAGCCCAAGGCCGAAAAGCCCCAGCCGGAAAAGCCGCAGGCGGACAAGGCCAAAGCCGAAAAGGCCGACAAGCCCAGGGCTGACAAGCCCAAGACCCCCCGGCCCGAGGCCCCCCAGCCCCAGGCCGCCGCCGAAGCCCCGGAACCGGACCCCGCGCCGACCCCCGCCACCCCGGCCTTTAACCCGCGCCGCAACATCGTGCCCGCCGGTCAGCCGCTGCCGCCGCAACCCTCGGCCAACGAGATCCCCGAGGAAACGCTGGCCAGCGCCCGCGAGGTCGAGAAACGGTCCAAGAAGCTGTCGCTGATGGAACTGACCGAACGCACCTGCAAATGGCCGATCGGTGACCCGGCGACCGACAAGTTCTGGTTCTGCGGCCTGCCTGCCGTGCCGGGCAAGCCCTATTGCGAAACCCATGTGGCGGTGGCCTTCCAGCCCGCCAGTTCGCGCCGCGACCGGCGGCGGTAACGTTCCGCCGCACAGGGGCCGCACCTTCGGGGGCGGCCTTTTCATTGAGACACCGACCCTTTTCAGGAACACCCATGGCCCGGCATCTGATCACCTCGGCACTTCCTTACATCAACGGCATCAAGCATCTGGGCAACCTTGTCGGCAGCCAGTTGCCCGCCGATCTGTATGCCCGTTACCTGCGCGCCCGCGGCCACGAGGTGATGTTCATCTGTGCCACCGACGAACACGGCACCCCGGCGGAACTGGCCGCCAAGAAAACCGGCGAACCCGTGGCGGAATATTGCGCGCGGATGCATGACGAACAGGCCGCGCTGGCGCAGGGGTTCGGGCTGTCTTTTGACCATTACGGGCGGTCGTCCAGCACCCGCAACCATGCCCTGACCCAGCATTTCGCCGGGCGTCTGGCCGATGCCGGGCTGATCCGGGAGGTCAGCGAACGTCAGATCTATTCCCATGCCGATGGCCGTTTTCTGCCCGACCGCTATATCGAGGGCACCTGCCCCAATTGCGGCTATGACAAGGCGCGTGGCGACCAGTGCGAAAACTGCACCAAACAGCTGGACCCGACCGACCTGATCGCGCCGCGCAGCGCCATTTCCGGCAGCACCGATCTGGAGGTGCGCGAAACCAAGCATCTGTATCTGCGCCAGTCCGCCATGCGCGACCAGATCGCGGCATGGATCGACAGCAAGACCGACTGGCCGGTGCTGACCACCAGCATCGCGCGCAAATGGCTGTTTGACGGCGACGGCTTGCAGGATCGCGGCATCACCCGCGATCTGGACTGGGGGATTCCGGTGAAAAAGGGCGATGCGCCCTGGCCGGGGATGGAAGGCAAGGTGTTCTATGTCTGGTTCGATGCCCCCATCGAATATATCGGCGCCACGGCCGAATGGGCCGATGCGGCGGGCAGGCCCGATGCCGACTGGGAACGCTGGTGGCGCACCGACAAGGGCGCGGATGACGTGACCTATACCCAGTTCATGGGCAAGGATAACGTGCCCTTCCACACCCTGTCCTTCCCGGCCACGATCATGGGCTCGGGCGAGCCATGGAAGCTGGTCGATTACATCAAGTCGTTCAATTACCTGAATTATGATGGCGGCCAGTTCAGCACCAGTCAGGGGCGCGGCGTGTTCATGGATCAGGCGCTGTCGATCCTGCCGGCCGATTACTGGCGCTGGTGGCTGTTGTCGCACGCCCCCGAATCGGGTGACAGCGAATTCACATGGGAGAATTTCCAGCAATCCGTGAACAAGGATCTGGCCGATGTGCTGGGCAATTTCGTCAGCCGCATCACCAAGTTCTGCCGCAGCAAGTTTGGCGAAACCGTCCCCGAAGGCGGCGCCCACGGCCCCGAGGAACAGGCCCTGATCGCGGCGCTGACCACGCGCATCCGCGCCTGTGAAGGGTTCATGGACGCGATGGAAATCCGCAAAGCCGCCGCTGAACTGCGCGCGATCTGGGTTCTGGGCAATGAATACCTGCAAAGCGCCGCCCCCTGGGCGACCTTCAAGACCGACCCGGAACGCGCCGCCATGCAGGTGCGTCTGGGGCTGAACCTGATTCGCCTTTACGCTGTGTTGTCTGCCCCGTTCATCCCCTTTGCCAGCGCCGAAATGGCGCAGGCGATGGGCAGCGGTGATGCCGGATGGCCGGATGACGTGGCGCAGGCCCTGACCGCGCTGCCCGCCGGGCATGGCTTTACGGTGCCCGACAACCTGTTCACCAAGATCACCGACGACCAGCGCGACGCATGGGCCGAACAGTTCAAGGGCGTGCGCAGCTAAGTCAGGGACAGCGGTGAATGCATCTCGACGCCAATACCATCATTTTCTGGGGCGTCGTGGTGGTGGCATCCGGGGTTCAGACGCTGACCGGCTTTGCGCTGGGGCTGATGACCATCAGCGCCGTGGGCCTGATGGGGCTGATGCCGCTGCCGCAGGCGGCCATCGTGGTGTCGATGCTGGCGATGACCAATGCCGCGCTGGTGCTGTTGCGCGGCTGGCGCGACGTGGACCGCCCGGCGCTGGCGCTGATCCTGCTGGGGGCGTGGCCGGGGCTGGTGGCGGGCTATGCCCTGTTGGGCTGGCTGGCGGGCAGCGCGCTGGGGGTGCTGCAAGTGCTGCTGGGGCTGGCGATCGCGGGGTCGGCGCTGCAACTGGCGATGCGGCCCCGGCGTCAGCCGCGCCGGTCGGCGCCGGGCAGCTTTGTCACCGCAGGGCTGGGGGCCGGGCTGATGGGCGGGCTGTTCGCCACCGCCGGCCCGCCGGTGATCTGGCAGCTTTACCGCCAGCCGATGCCGCTGAACGCGGTGCGCACCACTTTGCTGGCGGTGTTTCTGACCACCCAGATCGTGCGTCTGGCGCTGGCGCTGGCGGACGGCGCCGTGACCGCGCCCGTTGCCACCGCCGCCGCCGGGGCCATTCCCGCGGTTTTGACCGGCACATTTCTGGCACGGCGCTTTCCCCCGCCGGTTTCGACCGATACCATTCGCAGGCTGGCGCTGGGGCTGTTATTTGCCTCGGGTCTGGCGCTGATCGCGACGGCGGCGGCACGGCTGGCCTGAGGGTGCAACCCGCAGCCCCGCCCACACGTTGCCCCCAACCACCACGAAGGAGACCCGCGACATGACCAAGCACTGCATCCTGATCGGCGCCCCCGTGGACGAGGGCCAGCGCCGCGCCGGCTGTCTGATGGGACCGGCGGCCTATCGCGTGGCGCGGCTGCCTGAAACGCTGGCCGAACTGGGCCACCGGGTGCAGGATCGCGGCGATGCCATCTGCACCCCGGTCAAGGCCGGGTGCGACAATACCGCCGTGCATCACCTGCCCGAGGTGATCGGCTGGACCAATGCCCTGCGCGAGGCCGGGCTGGCGGCACTGTCGGATGGCGGCCTGCCCATCTTTATGGGCGGCGATCACGCGCTGGCGCTGGGGTCGGTGGCGGGTGCCGCCGCCCATGCCAGTGCGCAGGGGCGGCCGCTGTTCGTACTGTGGCTGGATGCGCACAGCGATTTTCACACCGTCGACAGCACCACATCCGGCAATCTGCATGGCACGCCGATGGCCTATATCAACGGGCGCGAAGGGTTTGACGCCTTTCCGCCCTTTCCCGCGCCGGTGCCGTCGGAAAACATCTGCATGTTCGGCATCCGCAGCGTCGACCCCGCCGAACATGCCGCGCTGGAACAGACCGAGATCGAGGTCAATGACATGCGCGTGCTGGACGAAGAAGGCATCGCCGCCCCGCTGCGCCGGTTTCTGGACCGGGTGCGCGCGGCAAACGGGATGCTGCATGTGTCGCTGGATGTCGATTTTCTGGACCCGTCCATCGCGCCTGCGGTCGGCACCACCGTCCCCGGCGGCACCACCTTCCGAGAGGCGCATCTGGTCTGCGAATTGCTGCATGAATCCGACCTGATGACCAGTCTGGATCTGGTGGAACTGAACCCGTTTCTGGATGACCGGGGCCGCACCGCCAAGCTGATGGTCGATCTGGTCGGCAGCCTGTTCGGACGCAAGGTGTTTGACCGGCCCACCCGGTCCTTCTGACCGCGCCCGGCCCCTGACCCGCCGGACCCGACCCCCGGCAAGGCGCGCGTCACCGACGCCGCCTGCCCAAACTGCTTAGCCCTGTTTAAGCAGCCGCTGCTTTTGCCGGTTCCAGTCGCGCCTGGCGGCGGTTTCGCGTTTATCCGCGACCTTCTTGCCCTTGGCGACGCCGATCTTGACCTTCACCAGACCGCGATGGTTGAAATACATCACCAGCGGCACCAGCGTCATCCCCTCGCGGCCAATGGCCTGCCACAGGCGCGACAGCTCTTTGCGGCTGACCAACAGCTTGCGCGGACGGCGTTCCTCGTGCCCGAAAACACCGGCATTGGACAGGGCCGCGATATGGCTGTTGATCAGCCACAATTCGCCGTTTTCAATGCTGGCATAGGATTCAGCGATATTCGACTGGCCGGTGCGCAGCGATTTCACCTCGGACCCGGTCAGCACGATGCCGCATTCAAGGTCGCTTTCGATAAAGTAATCGAAACGCGCCCTTCGGTTTTCCGCGATGATCTTGTAATTGGGGTCTGATTTCTGTGCCATGATCGGGGACAGATAAGTGCGGCAGAGCTATAAGTAAAGATCGCGGCAGGGCGAGGGGGGCGAATGTTCGGACAGATAGCGCTGGGTTCGGTGGTGATGCTGTCCACGGTCCTGATTGCCGGCATTTCGGTCGCGGTGATGGAAACCCTGCTGAACCGGTTCCGCCCGTGGCTGAAACGGCACCCCCACAAGCCCAAGCAGATCGTGGTGCTGATGGTTTCGGCCTTTTGGGTGCTGGGGCTGATGACGATCAGCGTGTGGATCTGGGCCTTCGTCTTTGTCGGGCTGGGGGTGTTTCCCGACCTTGAACATGCCACCTATTTTTCGCTGGTCTGCTTTACCACGCTGGGGTTCGGTGATGTCCTGCTGCCCGAGGGATGGCGCCTGCTGGGGGGGCTGGCCGCCGCGAACGGGTTGCTGAATATCGGGCTGATGACGGCGCTGCTGGTGGAAACCCTGCGCGACATCCGCAACCTGCAAGGCGGTCGCGGTTAAGCCGCGCCCTGTTGCGCCGCCCCCCTTGCCCCGCGCCCCGGACTGGCGCAACCTGCCCCGACGATATGCCAGACAAGGGGGCAAGGATCATGCGGCATGGCGGACAAATTCTGGTGGATGCGCTGGCGGCCAATGGCGTCACGCGGGTGTTTTCGGTGCCGGGCGAAAGCTTTCTGGCGGCGCTGGACGGGCTGCATGACAGCGCCATCGCCAATATCGTCTGCCGTCATGAAGGCGGCGCCGCCATGATGGCCGAGGCTTTCGGCAAGCTGACCGGCCGCCCCGGCATCGCCTTTGTCACCCGCGGCCCCGGTGCCACCAATGCCAGCGCCGGGGTGCATGTGGCGCGGCAGGATTCGACGCCGATGATCCTGTTTGTCGGCCAGATCGCCCGCAGCGACCGCGACCGCGAGGCCTTTCAGGAGGTCGATTACCGCGCCATGTTCGCGCCGCTGGCGAAATGGGTGGCGGAAATCGACGACACCGCCCGCATTCCCGAATATGTCAGCCGCGCCTTTCATCTGGCCCTGTCAGGGCGGCCCGGCCCGGTGGTGCTGGCCCTGCCCGAGGATATGCTGTCGGCCCGCGTGGACGTGCCCGATATTGCACCGCCCGCCGCCCGGCCCGAATCGGTGTCGGTGGCCCAGATCGCGGCCATCACCGATGCGCTGGCACAGGCGCAGCGCCCGCTGGTCGTGGCGGGCGGGTCGCTGTGGGGTGACCGGGCAGCGGCGGATCTGGCGCGTTTTGCCGAAATCTGGCGCCTGCCCGTCGCCGTGGCCTTTCGCCGTCAGGACCATATGGACAACCGGCACGATCACTATGTCGGGGATCTGGGCGTCGGCATGAACCCGGCGCTGGGGCAGGCGCTGAAGGACAGCGATCTGGTGCTGTCGCTGGGGTCGCGTCTGGGCGATACGCTGACCGGTGGCTATACGCTGATGGACCCGGCACAGCAGGGGCGGCGCATCGTGCAGGTCCATCCCGACCCGGACGAGGCCGGCCATGTCTGGCGCCCCGACCCGTTCATCGCCGCCGATCCGCGACAGGTGCTGGCCGCGCTGGCCGATACCGCGCCCGGCGCGGGCGTGGGCTGGCCCGATTGGACGGCAAGGCTGCGCGCCGCCTATGACGATTGGCAGACCCCGCGCGAAACCCCCGGCGATGTCAGGATGGAACAGGTGATCCGCTGGCTGTCCGACACCCTGCCGGACACCGCCATCATCACCAATGGCGCGGGCAATTACGCGGCGTTCCTGCACCGCTATTTCCGCTTCAAGGCGGCGGGGACGCAGCTGGCGCCGACCTCCGGGTCGATGGGGTATGGGCTGCCGGCGGCGATCTCGGCGGCGCTGGAATACCCGGATCGCTGCGTGGTCTGTCTGGCGGGGGACGGATGCCTGCAAATGACCATCAACGAATTGTCCACGGCCCGCCAGCACGGCGCCCGGCCCATTGTCATCGTCGCCAATAATGGCCGCTATGGCACCATTCGGATGCATCAGGAAAAGACCTATCCGGCGCGGGTGTCGGGCACCGATCTGGCCAACCCCGATTTCGCCGCGCTGGCCCGCGCCTATGGCGGTCATGGCGAAAGCGTGACCCGGACACAGGATTTCGCCGCCGCCTTTGCGCGGGCGCGCGATGCCAACACATTCGCGATCATAGAGCTGCGCCTTGACCCCGAAGCGTTAAGTGCAGGCGCCACCCTGTCGCAGACCCGCGCCGCCGGTCTGGCGGCACAGCGGGGATAAGGGGGCGCCCGCGCCCCCTCGGGGCCTTTGGCCCCTTCACCCCCTGGGGATATTTGGGCCAGGGTGATGGGCCTTCGCCTTGGCACAAATATCCGCGGGGGAGGCCCCGGAACGGGGACGGGGGCAGCCAGCCCCCTGCGGACCATCAGCCCTTGATCCCGCCGCCGCAAGCGCGTAGCCAGTTTCAACGCTGCGGGCGTGGCGGAATGGTAGACGCATGGGACTTAAAATCCCTGGGGCGCAAGCCCGTGCGGGTTCGAGTCCCGCGGCCCGCACCACCACCCTGCCCTTTACCACCTGTCATTGCCCGGCTTGCGCGCCGGGTCACAGGTCAGGGTCTGGCCTGTGCAGGTCACGCCACCACGCCACGATATGTGGTCCCCACGCAAAGCTTGCCCACAAGATGCCGGACAGGATCAGCAAAAACAGCCCTGCGACGCCCATCCCAAGGATCGGCGCCGGGCAGGCCGCGCCTTCGGGCGATGCGCCGGGTCGGACAAACAAGCCCGCGGCACCCATTGTCAGCAGAACTGCTGCCCAACAGAATAAGAAGACAACGGTCAGGATACAGCCACCACATCCCGTCAGAAATATTGCCCAGCAGCACAGAACGACCAGGGCTTGCCTCATCATTTGCCTCTCGCGCGTCAGTTCAGGTCGGCATCAGGCAACCAAAGCCACGATATTCAGCGTGGGTTCCAAAGAAAATGAACAAACGGTTCAGTTTTATCTGGTTGCTGTGGCAATCTTGCCCTTGCCCTCTGGTCGCCCTAGACCGGAACCGCGCCACGAAAAGGACAGGACATGGCCCGCCGCAGCACCACCGCCGTCACCGAGGACCGCCCGACCACGCGCCGGATCGGCGCCCTGCGCGCCATCTGGCCGTTCATTCGCCCCTATCGCAGCCTGCTGGCGGGGGCCATGGTGGCGCTGGTCATCACGGCGGGTATCAGCCTGATCCTGCCCATTGCGGTGCGCCGTGTGGTCGATGGGTTCAACGCCGGGGCGGTGCTGCTGGACCAGTATTTCATCGCCGCGCTGGCGGTGGTGGCGCTGTTGGCGCTGGGGACGGGGCTGCGCTATTACCTTGTCACCCGCCTGGGCGAGCGTGTCGTGGCCGATCTGCGCAAGGCGGTGTTCGACCGGGTGATCGGCCTGTCGCCCGCCTTTTACGAACGCGTCATGACCGGCGAAATCATCAGCCGCATCACCACCGACACCACGCTGATCCAGTCGGTGGTGGGCTCGTCCGTGTCGATTGCCCTGCGCAACGCGATGATCCTGATCGGCGGCATGGCGATGCTTTTGTGGACCTCGGGCAAGCTGACGGGGCTGGTGTTCCTGCTGGTGCCGCTGGTGCTGGTGCCGATCATTACGCTGGGGCGGCGTCTGCGCGGCATGTCGCGGCGCAATCAGGACCTGATCGCGGACAGTTCGGGCGCTGCATCCGAAAGCCTGCTGGCCGCGCAAACCGTTCAGGCCTTCACCCACGAGGCCCCGACCCGCGCCCGCTTTGGCAGCCTGACCGAACGCAGCTATGACGCCGCGATTGCGCGGGTGCGGACCCGCGCGCTGATGACGGTGATCGTGATTTTCCTGATCTTTGCCGGGGTCACCGGCATCTTGTGGGTGGGCGCGCGCGATGTGCGTCTGGGGATCATGTCGGTGGGGCAGCTGGTTCAGTTCGTGATCTATGCGATCATGGTCGCCGGGTCCGTCGGCGCCCTGTCCGAGATCTGGGGCGAGATCCAGCGCGCCGCCGGCGCCGCCGAACGTCTGGCGGAACTGTTATCGGCACGCGACAGCCTGACCGACCCCGATGCCCCGGTGCCGATGCCCGTGCCGGCAAAGGGGCGCATCGACCTGGACGGCGTGACCTTCCATTACCCCAGCCGGCCCGACACATCGGCGCTGGAAGGGGTTTCGCTGGCCATCGCCCCCGGCGAAACCGTGGCGCTGGTTGGCCCGTCCGGGGCTGGAAAGACCACGGTGATTCAGCTGATCCAGCGTTTCTGGGACCCTGATCGGGGCAGTGTGCGCATTGACGGCGTTGATCTGCGCCAGATGGCCCGCGCCGATTTCCGCCGCCAGATCGCGCTGGTGGCGCAGGATGCGGTGATCTTTGGCGCCTCGGCGCGCGAAAACATCCGCTTTGGCCGCCCCGGCGCCAGCGATGAACAGGTCGAGGCCGCCGCCATGGCCGCCAATGCCCATGACTTTCTGACCGCCCTGCCCGATGGCTATGACACATTCGTGGGCGAACGCGGGGTCATGCTGTCGGGCGGGCAGAAACAGCGCATCGCCATTGCCCGCGCGATCTTGCGCGACGCGCCGATCCTGCTGCTGGACGAGGCGACCAGCGCGCTGGACGCGGAATCGGAACGGCTGGTTCAGAATGCCGTCGACCGGCTGGCGCAGGGCCGCACCACCATTATCGTCGCGCACCGGCTGGCGACGGTGAAAAAGGCCGACCGCATCGTGGTGTTCGACCATGGCCGGATCGTGGCGCAGGGCAGCCATGACGAACTGGTGGCCGAAGGCGGGCTGTATGCCCGGCTGGCGCGGCTGCAATTCACCGATGGCAGCCTTGGCGACGGGAACCAACCGGCCTGAAACGCGTTACAAACCCGACAGTTAAACGAAAGGAGCCGGACATGGCGCTGTGGGATTTCGTGAAAGATGCGGGCAAATCGGTTTTCGGCAGCGAGGCGCAGGCCGCCACCGCCCCCGACCCCAAGGCCGAAGAGACCCGCAAGGTCGAGGCCCTGAAGGCCGAACTAAAATCGCTGGGTCTGGATGGCAGTGACGTTCACCTGACGCTGAAGGGGGATCTGGTCAAGGTCACCGCCAAGGACATCGCGCAGGACAAGCTGGAAAAGCTGATCCTTGCCGTGGGCAACATCAAGGGCATCGCCAAGGTCGAACTGATCGACGAACGTCAGGCCGCTGCGGCGGGTGGTGCCAAGCCGGTGTTCCACACCGTGGCCAAGGGCGAAACCCTGTCGGCCATTGCCAAGGCTTACCTTGGCGATGCCGGTCGCTATCGCGAGATTTTCGAGGCCAACAAGCCGATGCTGTCCGACCCCGACAAGATCTATCCCGGTCAGACGCTGCGCATTCCGGCGAAATAATCACGCCTGACGCTGCGTAGGAAACAGGGGGGCATGGCCATCGGGCCTTGCCCCTTTTCTGACTTTTGTCCCATTGTGACCGGCAGAGCCGTAAGGCCGCAAACGGACAGGGAGGGGAGTCATGGGCCGTTTCACCACCATCGAGGACCGTGACGCGATCGAGGCTGAAAAGCCTTACGAGGCGCGCGACACGGCCAAGACCATCTACAGTTTCCTGACCCGGACGCGCGACCGTCATGGCGACCGTCCGGCGATCAGCTTTCAGCTGTTTTCCGACCCCGGTGCACCGTCGAAAACGCTGAACTGGAACGAATTGCACCAGCGCGTGACCGAAACGGCCAATCTGTTCCGCAGTCTGGGGGTCGGGCCGACCGACACCGTGGCCTATCTGCTGCCCAACTGTCTGGAAACCCCGATCACCCTGCTGGCCGGGGCGACGGCGGGGATCGTGAACCCCATCAACCCCCTGCTTGAGGCCGAACATATCGCCGGCATCCTGCGCGGCACCAAGGCCAAGGTGCTGGTGACGCTGAAATCCTTTCCCAAGACCGACGTGGCCCAAAAGGCCGCCGAGGCCGTGGCGCTGGCCCCGAATGTGGAAACCGTGATCGAGGTCGACCTGCACAGCTATCTGACCGGGATCAAGCGGCTGGTGGTGCCCTTTATGCGGCCCAAGGTCAGCGTGAAACACCACGCAAAGGTGCTGGATTTCAACGCCGCCACCAGTGGCTGTAATCATGACCGGCTGGATTTCGACGACCCGCAGCAGGACCGCGTCGCCGCCTATTTCCACACCGGCGGCACCACCGGAATGCCCAAGGTCGCGCAGCATAAATATTCGGGCATGATCTATAACGGCTGGCTTGGCGGGCGGCTGTTGTTCACCGAACAGGACGTGCTGATGTGTCCGCTGCCGCTGTTCCATGTCTTTGCCGCCTATCCGGTGCTGATGTCCTGTCTGGAATCGGGTGCGCATATCGTCATGCCGACCCCTGCCGGATACCGGGGCGACGGGGTGTTCGACAATTTCTGGAAGCTGATCGAACGCTGGCACGCGACCTTCCTGATCACCGTGCCGACCGCGATTGCGGCGCTGATGCAGCGCCCGGTCAATGCCGATGTGTCCAGCCTGACCAGCGCCATTTCCGGGTCTGCCCCGCTGCCGGTCGAGCTGTATAACCGTTTCAAGGCCGCCACCGGGGTTGAAATTGCCGAGGGTTATGGCCTGACCGAAGCCACCTGTCTGGTGTCGTGCAACCCGTTTGACGGCAAGAAAAAGGTCGGCTCGGTCGGGATCGCCCTGCCCTATACCCATGTGCGCATCCTGCGCCATGACGATGACGGCAACCATATCGAATGCGGCATCGACGAGGTGGGCGAGATCTGCGTCGCCAATCCCGGCGTGTTCGAAGGCTCGACCTATACCGAGCCGGACAAGAACCATGACCTGTTTGCCGAGGACCGGTTCCTGCGCACCGGCGATCTGGGGCGGATCGACCCCGATGGCTATTTGTGGATCACCGGGCGGGCCAAGGACCTGATCATCCGCGGCGGCCATAATATCGACCCGGCCGAGATCGAGGACGCGATGCTGATGCATCCGCAGGTCGCCTTTGCCGGTGCCATCGGCCAGCCCGACAGCTTTGCCGGGGAATTGCCCTGCGTCTATGTCGAACTGGTCGAGGGCGCGACTGTCACCGATGCCGAGCTGATGGACCACGCGCGCACGCATATCCATGAACGCGCCGCCGTGCCCAAGCATCTGGAAACCCTGCCCGAACTGCCCAAGACCGCCGTCGGCAAGATCTTCAAGCCCGCGCTGCGGCGCATGGCCACGGCCCGCGTCTATGGCGCCGCCCTGAAAGAGGCCGGTCTGGCGGTCGAGGTCGACAAGGTCGTCGATGACCCCAAGCGCGGCTTTGTGATCTACCTGCGCAAGACCGGCGATGTCGACGACACCGCCCTGCGTCAGTGCATGGGCCAGTTCACCCGTCCCTGGGAATGGGTGGCGTAACCCCCGGCGGCAGGTCGGCCAGAACCAATGCCCGGTCGCGGTCATCCAGCCGCGACCAGACATGCCCCAGCACCGCCGCCGATTCCGCCCCGGCGATTGCGGCATCCCCGAACAGCGCCAGCCCGGTCAGCGATTGCTGGACCGTGGTCTGCACCTCGACCAGCGCGGCACCATCGCGGGCAATGGGGTCAAAGAACTGGCGATAGGCCGCCACGACATCCAGCGGCGGCACATAAACCCGGTCGGCCACCGGCACCAACGGCGCGCGGCCGGCATCGTGATAACGGCGCAGAACGCGGGTGCCGGCCCGGATCGCCTCGATCGCGGTGCCGGGGTCGTTGATGCCGGGGGACAGCGCCTTGGACGCGACCTCGGCCAGCACGATCAGGCCATAGGTCAGGTCCTGACGGAAATCGCGTTCGCGCCCGATGGAATAACAGTCACAGATCGCCCCCGCATCTGCCGGTCCCGACACCCAGGCCAGCACCTGACCGGCATGGGTGTAATCGCCCGGCAGCCGCGCCGATTCGACCAGCACCCCGGCCTTTTCCGCCAGCTTTTGCAGCGCATCCACATCCATATGCCGGACATAGGCGCTGGCCCGCGACAGCACCGGCACCCAGTCGCCATTGCGCCCCGGCGCCGGGCCGCGCCGGGCACCAAGGCCGGGCCGGCTGCCCTGTTCGACGGCGGCTTCGCTGGCGGCGAATTCGATCCGCTGCACCACGTCCGACACCCGGCCAAAGCTGTTAAGCTGGTTGATCCAGCGCAGCAGCGTCCAGGTGATGATCGCGATCACCCCCAGCGTGGCCAGAAACAGAAAGATCCGCCCCTGATCGTTATACAGCCCCGCCGCAATGCCGATGATTCCCACGATCGAGAACAGGAAGCTGCCGACAAAGGTCGCCAGCGCATTCTGTGCCAGCGGGTCCTGCGCCAGCAGCCGGATCGACCGGGGCGTCGCATTCGAGGTCGCCCCGCCATAGGCGGTCACCATGATGCTGACCGAAAAGGTCGTCACCGCCAGCATGGACGAGGCCAGAATATGCAGAATGTCATCCACCGACCCCGAGGCCAGCGAAATATCGGGGTTATAGGGAATATATTTGCCGATGGTCGATGACAGCACCGCCGCGACCACGGCAATGGCGCTGAACAGCACGACCCGCACCCATAACCGGCGCCACCAGTCGTTCAGGACATATAAAACCCGGTCCGGGATCAGCTTGCGCAACCATGTCATATGTCTGGTCTAACGCCCCCGCGCCCGCGCCGCATCCGCTTTCTGGCGGCGGGCTGACAGAAAACGACCCGCCGGTGGGGGCGGGCCGCGTGTGACGCATCAAAAAACGTCAAAGATATACAGCAGGATGATAATCGGGATCGGAATACCGATCAGCCAGGCCAATGCACCTTTCATATCCGGTCCTTTCGTTGCATTCAGGACCTGAACGCGCCGGATCGCGCGCGGGTTTCTGAATAAAGGTCAGTTTCATGGATCATCTGATGGCGCGCTCGGGCGGGGTGTGTGAATTTTGCGGCGCGACCGACGGGCTGGCCGCGGTGATGTTTGCCCCTGCGGGCGAGGTTTTGCTGTGCCAGACCTGCCGCGACCCCGAAGCCCCCGCCGCGCATTGGCGTTGCCTCGAGGGCGCGGCATGGTCGGTCGAACCGGCGGTGCAATTCGCCGTCGCCCACAGCCTTGCCGACATCCCCGAGGCATGGGCGCAAGAGGCCCGCAACAACATGCAGCCCGACCCGCAGGTGGCCGAATGGCTGGCCGCCGATGCCGCCGCCGTTGTGCATCGCGATTCCAATGGCGTGGTGCTGGAACAGGGCGATACAGTGGTGCTGATCAAGGATCTGCCGGTCAAGGGCGCGGGCTTTACCGCCAAGCGCGGCACCGCCGTGCGCGGCATCTCGCTGGTGGCCGACAACGCCGCGCATATCGAAGGCCGGGTCGAAGGCCAGCGCATCGTTATCCTGACCGAGTTCGTCAAAAAGCGGTAAGCCGATGAACTGGATCGCGATCGAGCATTGGGCCTATGCCAGCAGCGCGGTTCTGGGGACGCTGGCGGTCACCGTCCTGTTCGCGCTGTTGCTGCGCCGCCCCGGCTTTCGCGTCTGGGTGGCGACGCTGGACGGGCTGGCCCCGCCATTCCTGAACGCCCCGGCGACGCTGTTCGGCCTGACGCTGGCCTTTATCGCCGCCGACACATGGGCCTCGCGCGATCGCGCCATCAAGGCGGTCTTCCGCGAGGCCGAGGGGATGCACACCCTGCTGATCATGGCGCAGGCCCTGCCCGATCCGCAGGCAACCGCGCTGGACCGGGCGGTGCGGGCCTATGGTCAGGCGGTGGTCGATGAATGGCCCGAACTGGCCGACAGCAAAGAGGACCGCAACGTCGCACAGACCGGTGACGCGCTGTTGGCGCTGGTGGCGGGGCGCGGCTTTGGCGCGGTGGCGGGCGACCCGCTGCAAGGCGCGCTGCTGGCCAAGGTGGCCGAGGTGCGGTCCGAACGCGACCTGCGCGCCAGCCTGACGCGGATGCATCTGAACCCGCTGAAATGGCTGGGGATGGCGCTGCTGGGGTTCCTGACACTGCTGTCGATTGCGGTGGTCCATGCCGCCAATCCGCGCGCCGGGCTGGTGGGGGTGATCATCTTTGCCACCGCAGCGGCGCCGTCAGCGGCGGTGGTGCTGGTGCAGGGCAACCCGTTCCAGAAACCCGCCGCCGTCAGCCCGCACGAGATCATCGAGGTCGTCGGCCCGCCCGCCACCGGTTGAGGCCCGCCATAAGCGAACCCCGCCGCAAGCTGACCCCGCCGCAGGCTGAGGACCCGCGCGTCGGCGGTGCGGCAACCGGGCGGCTGCACCGGGACGGCGGCGGCTGTGCCGGGGCGGCAACGGGGCTGCGGGGCGGGTCAGCCCAGAACCGCCCGCCCCCGCGTCACCAGCCCTTGCAGGTCTTTCAGCGACTGCTGGCCGAACAGGGCCTCGTCCCCGGCAATAAAGCTGGGGGTGCCGACCAGCCCCATATGGTCGGCCAGCTCCATCGAGCCTTCGATATGTTCGGACACGCGCGGCCTTTCCATATCGGCGCGCAGGCGGTCGGTATCCAGCCCGGCCTGACGGGCGACGCGCATCACCGTGGCCTCGGTCGCGCGGCTTTTCAGCCCCATCAGGCCGCTGTGCATCTGCCAGTATTTCCCCTGATCCAGCGCCGCCAGTGCCGCCTGCGCCGCGAAATACGACCCTTCGCCAAAGACCGGCCATTCGCGGAACACCACGCGCAGATTACTGTCCGCGCCGATCATCTGTTTGATGACCGGCACCATCTTGCGGCAGAAATGGCAGTTGTAATCGAAGAATTCGGTCAGGGTGATGTCACCCTTGGGGTTGCCCAGAACCGGGGCGGCGGGGTCGCGTTCCAGCGCCCGGCGCAGGGCGTCGGGCATGGGGTTGTCACTTTTCGCCCGCGCCATCAGCGGCAGCGGCGCCGCCATCAGCGCGGCGGATGTCAGGGCAAGCGTCTGGCGGCGGGTGATCATGGTATATCCTTTCGCAGCGGTCCCCCGACCCTGACAGGTTGCGGGCGCGGCGCGCAACCGCCGCGGGGTCACGATCATGTCAGGCCATGACAAACCCGCCCGCATTTGCAAAAGGCCCGCCGGGTGGGCGGGCCTTGCAGGGATCAGCGGGTGAATTTCTTGTATTTGACCCGCTTGGGTTCGATGCTGTCCGGGCCAAGGCGGCGCACCTTGTCGGCCTCGTAATCCTCGAAATTGCCCTCGAACCATTCGACATGGGCATCGCCCTCGAAGGCAAGGATATGCGTGCACAGACGGTCAAGGAAGAAACGGTCGTGGCTGATGATCACCGCGCAACCGGCGAAATCCTCAAGCGCGGCCTCAAGCGCCTGAAGAGTTTCGACGTCAAGGTCGTTGGTCGGTTCGTCCAGCAGCAACACATTGCCGCCCGATTTCAGCAGCTTGGCCATGTGGACGCGGTTGCGTTCACCGCCCGACAGCTGGCCGACCTTTTTCTGCTGATCGCCGCCCTTGAAGTTGAAGGCGCTGCAATAGGCACGGCTGTTCATCGTGGCGTCGCCAAGCTCGATCTGTTCGGCGCCACCGCTGATTTCTTCCCACACCGTCTTGTCGGGGTCCAGCGCATCGCGCGACTGGTCGACATAAGACAGCTGCACCGTGTCGCCATAGGTGATGCCGCCCGCATCCGGCGTTTCATTGCCGGTCAGCATCCGAAACAGCGTCGATTTCCCCGCGCCATTGGGACCGATCACGCCGACGATGCCACCGGCGGGCAGGCTGAAGGACAGATCCTCGATCAACAGCTTGTCGCCCATGGCCTTTTTCAGGCCCTCGACCTCGATCACCTTGCTGCCCAGACGTTCGCCATTGGGAATGATGATCTGGGCGCGGGTCAGCTTGTCACGCTCGGACTGGCTGGCCAGTTCGTTATAGGCATTGATCCGGGCCTTTTGCTTGGCCTGACGGGCCTTGGCCCCGGCGCGGATCCATTCCAGTTCGCGTTCCAGCGTTTTCTGCTTGGCCTTATCTTCGCGCGCCTCTTGCGCCAGACGCTTGGCCTTCTGTTCCAGCCATGCGGAATAATTCCCCTCATACGGGATGCCGCGACCGCGATCCAGTTCCAGAATCCAGCCGGTAATGTCGTCCAGGAAATACCGGTCATGGGTCACGCACAGGATGGTGCCGGGGTATTCGATCAGGTGCTTTTGCAGCCACGCAATCGTTTCCGCGTCCAGGTGGTTGGTCGGTTCGTCCAGCAACAGCATGTCGGGCTGTTCCAGCAACAGCTTGCACAGCGCCACGCGGCGGCGTTCCCCGCCCGACAGGGTATCGACATCGGCGTCATCGGGGGGGCAGCGCAGGGCCTCCATCGCGACGTCGATCTGGCTGTCCAGATCCCACAGGTTTTCGGCGTCGATTTCGTCCTGAAGCTTTGCCATCTCCTCGGCGGTTTCGTCGCTGTAATTCATCGCCAGTTCGTTATAGCGGTCCAGCTTGGCCTTTTTCGCCGCCACCCCCAGCATCACGTTGCCGCGCACATCCAGCGACGGGTCCAGTTGCGGTTCCTGCGGCAGGTAACCGACGGTCGCGCCCTTGGCGGCCCATGCCTCGCCCGAGAAATCCTTGTCGATGCCGGCCATGATGCGCAGCAGCGTCGATTTACCGGCGCCGTTGACCCCGACCACGCCGATCTTGACGCCGGGCAGAAAGTTCAGGCGGATGTTTTCAAAACATTTCTTGCCGCCGGGATAGGTCTTGGACACGCCGTCCATGTGATAGACAAACTGATAGCTGGCCATGGCGGGGCCTCCTTGCGCGAATGGGCGAAAACTTGCAGGCGTATGTAGGCGATTTGCGCGCCCGAGGGAAGGTCAGCGCGTCAGCGCCGCGAAATCGGCGCCGAAATGGTCGCGCAGAAAGGCGCGCTGGGGGGCCAGACGTTCGGCCAGCGCGTCAATGGCCTGCGGCGGCGGCATCAGCCCGTCGGGCGTGGCAAAAACCCGGCGGCGCAGATTGGCATAGGGGTAAGGGCCGATCCCCAGATGCGACTCGACCGTGTCCATCAGGCCCTGCGGGTCGGCGGCAATGCGGCCATAGGGCAGGATCAGCAGCTGGTCCGGCCCGAAATGGCGCTGCCAGCGCGGCACATAGCTGGCGTAATCGCCGCGTTCGTCCAGCACGGGGTTTTGCACCTCGGCCAGCCAGTCGGCCAGCGTTTGCGGGCTGCGCTTTTCGCGGCGCAGGTTCATGCGCAGTTGCGACACCGCCCGGTCGACCGGGTCGCGGATCAGGTAAATCACCTTCACGCCGGGCAGAAAGCGGGCGACAAATTCGACGCCTTCCTTGGGCAGGGTCGAATATTCGGGGCTGAAATCCATCGGCAGCGCGAAATCCGGCGCGGGCGCGAAGATGCGTTTATACCAGTGGTTCGAATAGATGTTCTTCGCGGTCGAGGTCTTGTCCAGATAGGCATCCAGCGCGGGGGGCAGCACCTCTTTGCGGCGGGCGTAACCGGCGCGGATCTCTCCGGGTTTGACGCGGTAATGCCATGCGATCCAGTATCGGTGCGCCTGAATGAAGCGGTGGTTGAAGAAGTGAACCTCTTTATAGGGCGGAATCCATACCTGCGGATGTTCGCCCAGAACCTGCGACAGCCACGATGTGCCGGCCTTTTGCGCCCCGATCCCCAAAATCGCGGGCTTGCGCGGCTGGCCATCGGGGTTCCATGCCTTCACGCCAGCCGCCCCCACAGGTCGTATTCGCTGGCCTCGTCCACGGTGACGCGGACGATGTCGCCGGGGGACAGGTCCGCAAAACCCTGGTCGATGAACAGGTTGCCATCAATTTCGGGCGCGTCGGCCTTGGTGCGGCAGGTGGCGCCTTCGTCATCGACGCTGTCGACGATCACCTCCAGCGTGTGACCGACCTTCTGCGCCAGTTTCGCGGCGCTGATCGCCTGCGCCTTTTCCATGAAGCGTTCCCAGCGGTCCTGCTTGACCTCGGCGGGGACGTGGTCGGGCAGGTCATTGGCCCGCGCACCGGCGACGTTTTCGTATTGGAAACAGCCGACGCGGTCCAGCTGTGCCTCGTCCAGCCAGTCCAGCAGGGTCTGGAATTCGGACTCGGTCTCTCCGGGATAGCCGACGATGAAGGTTGATCGCAGTGTGATGTCTGGACAGGCCGCGCGCCATGCCGCGACCTCGTCCAGGGTTTTCGCCGCGGCGGCAGGGCGGGCCATGCGTTTCAGCGTGTCGGGATGCGCGTGCTGGAACGGAATATCCAGATAGGGCAGGATCAGCCCATCTGCCATCAGCGGGATCAGGTCGCGCACATGCGGGTAAGGGTAAACGTAATGCAGCCGCACCCATGCCCCAAGGCTGCCCAGATCGCGCGCCAGATCGGTGATATGGGCGCGGTGGCCGCGCGTTTCGGCGTGTTTCAGGTCAACCCCATAGGCGCTGGTGTCTTGCGAAATCACCAGCAATTCGCGCACGCCATGATCGACCAGCTTTTCCGCCTCGCGCAGGATGGCATGGGCGGGGCGGCTGACCAGACGGCCGCGCATATCGGGGATGATGCAGAATTTGCAGTGGTGGTTACACCCTTCCGAGATTTTCAGATAGCTGTAATGCCGCGGCGTCAGCCTGACGCCGGATGCGGGCAACAGGTCGATGAACGGGTCCGGGTCAGGCGGCACGGCGGCGTGAACCGCGTCCAGCACCTGTTCATATTGATGCGGCCCGGTCACTGCCATGACCGACGGATGCGCCCCGGTGATATATTCGGGTTCCGCCCCCAGACAGCCGGTCACGATAACGCGGCCATTTTCGGTCAGCGCCTCGCCAATGGCGGACAGGCTTTCGGCCTTGGCGCTGTCCAGAAACCCGCAGGTGTTCACGATCACCGCATCCGCCCCGGCATAGTCGGGGCTGATGGCGTAACCTTCGGCACGCAGCCGCGTCAGGATACGTTCACTGTCCACCAGCGCCTTGGGACAGCCAAGGCTGACCATGCCGATGGTGGGCTGTCCGGCGCGGCGGGTGCCGTCGAACACGGGCGCGGGTGCAAGATCGGGGCGTAGCTGGGGGGGATTCTGGCTCATATCGCGGCATATAGCGACGGGAATGCCGTCTGGGAAGGGCGATGTGGACCGGGGCGGCACCGCTGGCCGCCCCGTCATGCCTTACTTGATGATGGTTTCCGGCCCCATCATCGTGGTCGGCAGCCATGTCGACAGGAACGGCACATAGGTGATCAGGATCAGGAAGATGAACAGGATCGCCAGGAACGGCATTGCCGCCCGCACCACCGACATGATCGGCATCCGCGCCACACCCGAGGTCACGAACAGGTTCAGCCCCACCGGCGGCGTGATCATCCCGATTTCCATGTTCACCACCATGATGATGCCCAGATGGATCGGGTCGACACCCAGTTCGATCGCGATCGGAAACACCAGCGGCGCCACGATCATGATCAGCCCCGAGGGTTCCATGAACTGCCCCCCGATCAGCAGGATCACGTTGACCGCGATCAGGAACATGATCTTGCCCATCCCCGCCCCCAGCATCGCATTGGCAATGTGCTGGGGCACCTGTTCGTCTGTCAGGACGTGTTTCAGGATCAGCGCATTGGCGATGATGAACATCAGGGTGATGGTCAGCTTGCCGGCCTCAAGCAGGGTGTCGCGCGTATCGCGGTGCCACAGCGCGGTGACGATGGCCTGCGGGCGCCTCCACAACGCATCGGGGGCGCGGTCGTCATGCGCCAGCGGCCCCATGTCGCGGTAAACGAAGGTCGCAACGATAAAGGCATAGACGGATGCCACGGCGGCGGCCTCGGTCGGGGTGAAGATGGCGCTGGTCACGCCGGGGATGCCATAGATCCCGACCATGATGATCACGATCAGCATCAGCCCCCAGAACGCGTCTTTGAAGCTGTCCCAGACCTCGGCCCAGCCGGCGAAATCGCCCTTGGGCATGTTGCGGGCGCGGGCCACGGCCCAGATCGCAACCATCAGCATGACACCGGCCAGAATGCCCGGAATGACCCCGGCAAGGAACATCCGCCCCACCGACACATCGGTCGCGCTGGCATAAACGACCATGACGATGGATGGCGGAATCAGGATTCCCAGCGTCCCGGCGTTACAAATGACGCCCGCCGCGAAATCCTTGGTATAGCCCGCCTGCTGCATCGCCGCGATGACGATGGACCCGATGGCCACCACCGTTGCCGGGGACGACCCCGACAGCGCCGCAAACAGCATACAGGCAAACACGCCCGCAATCGCCAGACCGCCGCGCAGATGGCCGACACAGGCAATGGCAAAGCGGATGATCCGCTTGGCCACCCCGCCGGTCGACATAAAGCTGGAGGCAAGGATAAAGAACGGGATCGCCAGCAGCGTATAGTGCCCGGCCATCGCATTATAAAGCTGCTGCGCGACCGATGCCAGCGAGGTGTCGGAAAACATCAGCAAAAACAGGATCGAGGACAGCCCCAGCGACACCGCGATCGGCACCCCGATCAGCAGCAACCCGACGATCAGGACAAAAAGAAGAACGACATCCATCAGTGTTTATCCAGTTTCGGGGTGGCGGACAGTTCGTGCGACAGCTCGTCGATGGCGTCCTCGGCCTCGTGGCTGACGATCAGGGCGCTGCGGCGGCCGGTCACGACCTGCGCCGTTGCCTGAACAAAGCGGAACAGCAACAGGCCCGCGCCGACCGGCAGCGTCAGATAGGGCACGACGCGGGGCAGCTTGTCATAGGCCTCGCCCATGTTGATCGCATCTTCAAGCCAGCGAAAGATCCACAGCATCGGGACCTGTTCGGTCTCGTAAAAGGCGCGGTCGCGGGTCTCGATCAGCCCGGTGGGCAGCCAGCGCCCGCCGGTCTGTGACAGCCCGGCATAGGGCGCCCAGTAATCCCACGCGCCTTTCATCAGCAAGACCGCATAGAAAATACAGATCAGCCCGACCAGCACGGCCAGCACCCGGCGCGGGCCGGATGGCAGCATATTGGTCAGCGCATCCACCCCCAGATGGGCCGTCTTGCGCACGGCATAGCTGGCACCCAGCAGCACCAGTGCCGCGAACAGGATCAGCACGACCTCAAGGCTCCAGATGATGCTGGCCTTGAAGACATAGCGCATGATGACATTGACGAATGTCAGCACCGTCATCGCCCCCAGCAACAGGGCGATCAGGTTTTCTTCGATATGGTCGGTCAGGCTGCGCGCCCTGCGACCGGTGTCGGTTGTCATGGAACTTCCCCGCAAAAGCGCATCACGGCGATGGACGAAAAGCCGCGCGGGACCGGTCATGGGTCACCCGCGCGGCAGATCGGTTTCACGCGGCCACAGCGGGCCGCGTGACGGCGTTATTCGCCGGCGTTGATCTTTTGCGCGGCGTCAATGTTTTCCTGCCCGACATCATCCGCGAATTCGGCCCAGACCGGCTTCATCGCGTCGACCCAGTGCTGGCGCTGTTCGGCGGTCAGTTCGCGCACCTCGACCCCTGCGTCGATGACGCCCTGACGGGCGGCGGCGTCGACCTCGGCCACGGCGGCGTTGCGTTCGACGGTGACGTCATGCAGGATCTGCGCCAATTGGTCGCGGATCGCCGGGTCCAGACCGTCCCACCAGTCGGCACCGGTCACCACCAGGTAATCCAGCGCGCCGTGGTTGGTTTCGGTGATGCCGTCCTGCACCTCATAGAATTTCTGGCCATAGATATTCGACCAGGCATTTTCCTGACCGTCGACAACGCCGGTCTGCAAGGCGCCATACACCTCTGAGAAAGCCATCGGCTGCGGGCTGGCACCCAGCGCCTTGAACTGTGCGACCAGCACGTCAGACGGCTGGATGCGGAATTTCAGCCCCTTCGCGTCAGCCGGTTCCAGCAGCGGCTTGTTGGCCGACAGCTGTTTCATCCCGTTATGCCAGAATTCCAGCCCCAGAATGCCGCGCCGCGCCATGGATTGTTTCATCGCCTGCCCCGCTTCCGAGGACTGGAACTTGTCCACCGCAGCCACATCCTTAAACATGAAGGGCAGGTCGAAAATGCGGAACTGCTTGGTGAAGGTCTCGAATTTCGACAGCGAGGGCGCGCCCATCTGGACATCGCCCTGCAACATCGCCTCGAGCAGCTTGTCGTCATCGTAAAGGGTCGAGTTCGGATAGACCTCGACACAGACCTTGCCGTTCATCTGTTCGTTCACGCGGTCAGCGAACAGTTGCGCGGCAATCCCCTTGGGGTGCTTGTCGGCATTGGTGACATGGCTGAACTTGATCACCATTTCACCGGCGTCACAGGCACCGGCGGCATTCGCTGCGGGGGCCAGTGCCAGAATGGCGGCGGCGGTCATCAGATATGTTTTCATGCGATCCTCCCTTGATCGGTTGTTTCCGTTCTTGACGGGTTACGCCCCGTTCTATTGCCTTTGCGGGCCTGCGTCCACTTGCCTGTGCGCGCAGACACAGCGCGCCGGGACCTCCTTTTCCCGGCGCGCTGCGGGGGTCAGACGACCCCGCTTGCCCGAAGATCCCCGATCGCGCCGGCATCCAGCCCCAGCGCGGTCAGAATGGTGTCGCTGTGCTGGCCAAGACCCGGCACCGCGCCCATGGCGGCCTGCCAGCCATCCGCCCGTCCGGGCGGCAGCAGGGCAGGCACCGGACCCGCGGGCGTATCGACCTGACGCCAGCGGTCACGCGCCCGCAGCTGCGGGTGGTCCCACAGCGCGGCCATGTCGTTCATGCGCGCATTCGCAATGCCCGCGCCGTCCAGCCGCGCCAGCACCTGTGCCGCGTCCAGACCGGCAAAGACATCGACGATGATCTGGCGCAGCGCGTCCTTATGCGCCGCCCGCGCGGCATTGCCGTCAAAGCGCGGATCGTCCAGCAGGTCGGGGCGGTCCAGCACCTTTTCGGCAAAGGCACGCCATTCGCGTTCGTTTTGCAGCCCCATCATCACCGTGCCGCCATCGCCGGTCGGAAACGGCCCATAGGGATAGATGGTGGCATGGGCGGCCCCGGCGCGCGGCGGCGGCGCGGCGCCCTCGAACGCGTAATACAGCGGATAGCCCATCCATTCGGCCATCGCCTCAAGCATGGAAACGTCAATCTGCGTCCCCTGCCCGGTGCGCCCCCGCTGGATCAGCGCCGCAAGGATGTTGGTATAGGCATACATCCCCGCGCAGATATCCGCGATGGAAATCCCCGCCTTGCAGGGCTGATCGGGCGTGCCGGTCACCGACAGAAACCCCGATTCCGCCTGAATCAGCAAATCATACGCCTTGCGGTCGCGGTCCGGCCCATCATCGCCATAGCCCGAGATGTTACAGACGATCAGCCCCGGATGATCAGCCTTCAGATCATCCCATGACAGCCCCAGCCGCGCCGCCGCACCGGGGGCCAGATTCTGGACCAGCACATCGGCCTGACCGGCCAGCTGATGCAGGATCTGGCGGCCCTGCGGCGATTTGACGTCCAGCGTCAGGCTTTCCTTGCCGCGATTGGTCCAGACGAAATGGCTGGCCAGCCCATGCACCCGCTGGTCATAGCCGCGCGCGAAGTCGCCGCTGCCGGGGCGTTCGATCTTGATCACCCGCGCGCCCAGATCGGCCAGTTGCCGCGTCGCAAAGGGCGCGGCAATGGCATGTTCCAGCGACAGAACCGTAATGCCGTCCAGCGGGCGCATCAAAACGACCTCGGCAGGCCCAGCATATGCTCGGCCACATAGGACAGGATCAGGTTGGTCGAAATCGGCGCCACCTGATACAGCCGGGTTTCGCGGAACTTGCGTTCAACGTCATATTCGGTGGCAAAGCCAAAGCCGCCATGGAACTGGATACAGGCATTCGCGGCCTCCCAGCTGGCCTTGGCGGCCAGATATTTCGCCATATTCGCCTGCGGACCGCAGGGCTGACCGGTATCGAACAGCCGCGCCGCCTGATAACGCATCAGGTTGGCGGCCTCGATCTCGATCTTGGCTTCGGCGATGGGGAACTGGACGCCCTGGTTCTGGGCAATGGGCCGGCCAAAGACCACCCGTTCCTTGGTGTAATCGACCACCTTGTCAAGGAACCAATACCCGTCCCCGATGCATTCCGCCGCAATCAGCGTGCGTTCCGCATTCAGCCCGTCAAGGATATAGCGGAAGCCTTTGCCTTCCTCTCCGATCAGGCTGTCGGCGGGGATCTCCAGATTGTCAAAGAACAGCTCGTTCGTTTCGTGATTGACCATGTTGGGAATGGGGCGGACCTCCATCCCGTTGCCGATGGCCTCGCGCAGGTCGACAAGGAAAATCGACATGCCTTCGGATTTGCGCGACACCTGATCCAGCGGCGTGGTGCGGGCCAGCAGGATCATCAGGTCGGAATGCTGAATCCGGCTGATCCAGACCTTCTGGCCGTTGATGACATAACGGTCGCCCTTGCGCACCGCCGTGGTCTTGATCCTGGTGGTGTCGGTGCCGGTGGTCGGTTCGGTCACGCCCATGGATTGCAGGCGCAATTCGCCGCTGGCAATGCGCGGCAGATAGGCCTGTTTCTGCGCCTCGGACCCGTGCCGCAGCAGCGTGCCCATATTATACATCTGACCGTGGCAGGCACCGCTGTTGCCGCCCGACCGGTTGATTTCTTCCATGATGACGCTGGCCTCGGTTAGGCCAAGACCAGAGCCGCCATATTCCTCGGGGATCAGCGCGGCCATCCAGCCCGCCCTGGTCAGCGCATCGACGAAAGCCTCGGGATAGCCGCGCTCTTCGTCGATCTTGCGGTGGTATTCCGCCGGAAACTGCGCGCACAGCGCCCGCACGGCATCGCGGATATCCTGATAATCGTGATCCATTCCTTACCCCTCCAGCTCGGCGGTTGCATCCATGGCCAGCGCGCCATCCTGACGCCGCGCCCACAGCCGGACGCGGCCATCGGGCTGCCGCGCCAGATGCGTCGAAAATGTCATGTTGTCGGTGATCGTCGCCAGCGCCCGGAAGGCAAACCCGGTCACCCGCGCATCGGTATGGCGGCGCAGCGTGTCCATCAGCAGCGTGGCAATCAGCGGCCCATGCACCACCAGCCCGGCATAGCCCTCGACCCCGGTGGCATAGGGGGTGTCGTAATGGATGCGGTGGCCATTGAAGGTCAGCGCGGAATAGCGGAACAGCAGCACCGGATCAGGCGTGATCGCGCGGCTGAAATCATCGCCCTCGGGCGCGGGCTGCGGCTGCGGCGCGGGGGCACCGGGATGCGGGTCCTCGCGATAGACGATGTCGTGTTCTTCCGCGATGGTCTGGGTGCCGCCGACGAAATAATCGTGATTGACGGTGACAAAGACCAGATCGCCCGACCGCCCGGCCTTATGCGTGATCTTGCCGATGGTGGACCGCTTTTCCGCCACCGCGCCAATCGGCATATCGGCCAGAAAGCGGAACCGCGACCCCGCCCACATCCGCCGCGGCAAAGGCACCGGCGGCAAAAAGCCCCCCTTGGCGGCATGACCGTCGCGCCCGCATTCCGACAGCTTGTGAACCGGCAGGAAATGCAGCCAGTGCCACAGCGGCGGCAGCGCGGTGCCGTCGGCATAGGGCGCGTCGTCACGGTCCAGCGTCGCGGCCAGCGCATTGGCCGGGAACGGCGCGATCTGTTCGCGCAGGGTTTCGGACCTGCCAAGCCACTGGTTCAGATGATCCATGTCGATCCGGGGCGCTGCCATCGGGGACTCTCCTTGCTTTCGGGCCAGACTGACCCAAAGTCTGTGTTTGGTAAAACTTGTTTTCATTGGGGTGGCGTTCGGATAACCTGAACGCAAGATGCAAGGCAAGATCCATGAACCTTGACCCGACCACATTGCGCCTGTTCACCGAAATCGCCCGCACCGGGTCGCTGACCCAGGGCGCGCAGGCGGCGTTTCGGTCGCCCGCGGCGGCCAGCGCCCGGATTCGCGCGCTCGAGGACGCTTTGGGCCAGCAATTGCTGTATCGCGACAACAAGGGCGTCACCCTGACCGAGGCCGGACAGACCCTGCTGCGCCACGCGCATATCCTGCTGCGCCAGATCGACACCCTGCGCGACGAAATCACCCAGTCCGGCAGCGGCCATATCCGCATCTATGCCAACACCACCGCCGTGACCGAATTCATGCCCGAGATCCTGTCACAGTTTCTGGCCACCCGCCCCCTTGTCACCGTCGATCTGCAGGAACGCCTGACCCATGACATCCTGCGCGGGGTCGAGGATGGCAGCGCCGATCTGGGCATCGTCTCTGGCCCGGTGGAACGCGCGGGGATGGTGGCGCGGACCTTTTCAACCGACCGGCTGATGCTGGCGACCCCCATCGGCCACCCGCTGGCCCGGCGTGACGCGGTCGATTTCGCCGCCACGCTGGACCACGACCATATCGGCCTGCACGAAGGGTCCACCCTTCTGGCCTTTCTGCGCGGGCTGATGGGACCGGCGGATTACGCCCGCCGCCTGCGCGTGCAGGTCCGCAGCTTCGAGGCCATGTGCCGCATGGTCGAGGCCGGTGTGGGTCTTGGCATCGTCCCCGAATCCGCCGCCCGCCGCCACGCCCGCACGATGGAAATCGCGCTGGTCGCCCTGACCGACGACTGGGCCACCCGCGACCGCAAGCTGCTGATCCGCGACACCAAGGCCCTGCCCCGCGCCGCCGCCGACCTTGCCGATGCCATCATGTCCGCCGGCGCCGGCGGCACCCTGACCGATTAGCCGCGCAAAACGCACATCGGGTATTTGAGCAACGAAGAAACGGGCTTCTGCGTTGTCCAAATACCCAATGCGCCTGATGTGGTCACTCGCGCAGGCGCCAGCCGGTGGCGAATATCCAGCGGATCGCCGCCAGACACAGCGCGATCATCACCCCAACCGCGATCAGCGAGGTCATCACCGGCACATCGGCCATGTCGAAAAACGACCAGCGGAAACCGGAAATCAGGTAAAGCACCGGGTTCAGCTTGGCCACGCCTTCCCAGAACGGCGGCAACATGCTGGCGGAATAAAAGGCGCCGCCCAGAAACACCAAAGGCGTGATCACCATCATCGGCACGATCTGCAGCTGCTCGAAATTGCGCGCCCACAGCCCGATGATGAAGCCCAACAGCGAAAAGGCCAGCGCGGTCAGGAACAGGAAGGTCAGCATCCAGAACGGATGCGCGATATGCACCCCGACGAAGAAAAAGCTGGTCAGCAGGATCAGCATCGCGATCATGATCGCCTTGGTGGCCGCCGCGCCGACAAAGCCCAGCGTCATCTCGACCCAGCCGATCGGGGCGGTCAGCATCTCGTAGATCGTGCCCGAGAATTGCGGGAAATAGATGCCAAAGCTGCTGTTGGACACCGATTGCTGCAACACCGTCAGCATCATCAGCCCCGGCACGATGAAGGCGCCATAGGGGATACCCTCGACCGACTGGATGCGCCCGCCAATGGCCGCCCCGAACACGACGAAATACAGCACCGTCGACAGCACCGGCGAGGCGATGCTTTGCCAGATGGTGCGGAAAAATCGCGACATTTCATGGTGAAAGATCGCACGGATGGCTGGCCAGTTCATGCGTCATCCCCCACCAGATCAAGAAAGACTTCTTCCAGACTGCTTTCCTTGGTCGACACGTCGCGCACCGCGACCCCGGCCGCCGCCAGATCGCCCAGCAGCCGCGCAATCCCGGTGCGTTCGGCCCGCGTGTCATAGTCATAGGTGATCTGCATCCCGTCGCCCGACAGCGTCAGGTCGCGCCCGGCAAACCCATCCGGCAGCGCCGCCAGCGGCTGATCCAGCTGGATTTGCAGATGCTTCTTGCCGAATTCGCCCATCAGATCGGCGGTGGGCCGCACCAGCAGCAGCTGACCCTTGCGGATCACGCCGATGCGGTCGGCCATTTCCTCGGCTTCTTCCAGATAATGCGTGGTCAGGATGATGGTCACGCCCTGCTTGCGCAGATCGCCAACCACCTGCCACATCTCGCGCCGCAGGTTGATGTCGACGCCCGCCGTCGGCTCGTCCAGAAACAGCACTTTTGGCCGGTGCGACAGCGCCTTGGCGATCAGCACCCGGCGCTTCATACCGCCCGACAGTGCCCGCGTGGGGGCGTCTTTCTTGTCCCACAGCGCCAATGCCCGCAAAACCTGTTCGATCCACGCATCATCCGGGCCGCAGCCATACAGGCCACGGGTCAGGTTGACGGTGTTCCAGACGGTTTCGAACGGCTCCAGCGCGATTTCCTGCGGCACCAGACCGATCATCCTGCGCGCCGCCCGCCAGTCGCGGCGAATGTCGTTACCGCCGACCCGGACACTGCCGCCAGATGGCACGACCAACCCGCAAATAATGGAAATCAGCGTCGTCTTGCCGGCCCCGTTCGGCCCCAGAAGGGCAATGATTTCGCCTTCCTGAATGGACAGCGACACATCCTTCAGCGCATGTGTGCCGCCGTCATAGCGTTTCGATAAATGCTCTATCTCGATAATCGCGAACATATCCGACCCCTCGCGCAGCCCCCGCGAGACCTAGTCACCCAATCCCCGCTTGTCCACCGCAGGTCATCGCCCTGGCACAAATATCCCACGGGGGTCCGGGGGTGTGAAACCCCCGGCCCTTGCACAGCCGCATCCGCGCGGTCATCAAAGGGGGCAACCACAAGGCAGCCCATGTTCCCGATCCGCGACCACAACCCCTCTGACCGCGCGCCACTGGTGACCTATGCGCTGATCGCGGCCAATATCGTGATGTTCCTGCTGACCCTGCCCTATGCCGGACCTGATTCGGCGGCGCGTTGGGAACAGCTGGCGCTGTATCCGGCGCTGGTCAGTGACGGCCACCCGCTTCCGGGGCTGCTGTCGCATATGTTCCTTCATGCCGGGCTGTTGCATCTGGCCGGGAACATGCTGTTTCTGTGGATATTCGGTGACAACCTCGAGGATCAGATGGGCCATCTGCCCTATCTGGCCTTTTACCTGACCTGCGGCCTTGCGGCGGCGGGGGCGCAGATCCTGTCAGACCCCGACAGTGTCGTGCCGATGGTCGGGGCCTCGGGGGCGATTGCCGGGGTGATGGGGGGCTATTTGCTGATGTTTCCGCGCGCGCGTGTCGATGTCATTGTTATCCTGCTGATCCTTGTGCGCCGGTTCACCATCCCGGCCTGGGTGACGCTGGGGGCGTGGTTTGCCTTACAGGTCGGGTCGGTCTGGGCGGCCCCTGCGGCCGAGGGCGGCGTGGCCTATTGGGCGCATTCCGGGGGCTTCGTGGCCGGGCTGGTGCTGACGGTGCCGCTGTTCCTGCGGCGCGGCGGGGCGCGGTTCTGGAACCGCACCGGCGGCCACCCGCCCCATACCCCACGGCAATATCCGACACGCTTTCCGCAAATCCGCCGCTGATTAGCAATTTATTAATCTTTGGGTTGTAAACCGAATGGCATGTGCCACCGGAAAAAGGCCTGACCATGCCGAACCCTGCCCCCAGCACCCCACCCATATCGCGGTCGATGCACACGCTGTATTGCATCGACGGTCGCCCTGTCGCGGCATTGTTTGATCGCGGCCTGTTCATCTCGGGGTTTTCCCTGCGCGAAGGACGGGGGACTCATCCCGGCAGTCTGCCTGACACGCCCCATTCCGGCACCGGCTGCAAAGACCGCCTCGCGCGCGAGATCGAGGCTGATCTTCGTCTGCGCTTCGGTGACCGGCTGGTCGCCAGCCGCCAGCGCCCGGCCCCCGACACAACCCGCGCTGCGGCAGCCCCAAATGGCGATACCTGACCCAAAGCCGGGGCCACCCCACCCCGCGGGAACCAGGCGCCATCGCTGACGCCGCCCCCGGTTGCGCCGCCGCTGGCGCCCACCGGGCGATGCCCCGGCCCCCTGTCCGGTCAGGGGGCGCGGCGGCCCACGCTCATATGCCGTTTGCCGGCAAAGCCGGGCTGGCGGGACACGTCGAACCCGGCATCCGTCAGCGCGCGGCGCACATGGCCTGCGGCGGTATAGGTCGCGAAACTGCCCCCCGACGCGGTATGCGCCCCCACCGCGGCCATGATCGGGCCAGCCCACATTTCGGGGTTCTTGGCCGGCGAAAACCCGTCCAGAAACCACGCATCCGCCAAACCGTCCCAGACCGGCAGTTGCGCGGCGACATCCCCGATGATCACCTCGGCCTCGACCAGCCCGACCTGCATCCGCCGCCGGGGCCAGCCATCGCGCAATTGCTGCGCCAGCGGGGCCAGCTCCGGGAAGGCCTGATGGGCGCGCGCCATCTCGTCCACCGACATCGGAAAGCCCTCGAAGCTGGTAAAGCGCACCGGCACCGCCGCCACAGCCGCCAGCGCCAGCAGGTTCAGCCCGGTGCCAAACCCCAGTTCCGCGACGTGAAACCCCGGCCTCAGCCGCGCGGGCAGGTCATTTCCCGCCAGAAACACATACCGGGTTTCCGCCAGCCCGCCATTCAGGCTGAAATACGGGTCGTCAAACCGGCGCGAGACAGGCACCCCGCCATCGCGCCATTCAAGCTGCGGCTGGTTGTCCTGTGGCATCGCGGCTATTCCCCGTGGCATTCGGTTTCGAACTGGCGCGATATGGCAAGGGAACGGGCATCATGGCAAGCATCACGGTGATCGGCGGCGGCATTTTCGGCCTGTCCTGCGCATGGGAGATGACCCGCCGGGGCGCCGCCGTGACGCTGATCGAAGCCCGCGGCATCGGTGCCGGGTCCAGCGGCGGCACGGTCGGGGCGCTGGCCCCCCACGCCCCCGAAAACTGGAACGACAAAAAGCAGGTCCAGCTGGACGCCCTGATCGCGGCACAGGACTGGTGGGCGGATATCACCCGCATCGGCGGCACCGACCCCGGCTATCTGCGCGCGGGCCGCATCCAGCCCGTCCCCGACCAGCGCACGCTGGACCGCTGTGCCGACCGGGTCAGGGCCGCCCGCCAGCACTGGCCGGAATGGGCGGAAATGACCCTGACCGACAGCCCCAGGACCCCGCTGATCTGTGACAGCCCGACCGGGGTCTGGCTGCACGACACCCTGACCGCGCGGCTGTCGCCACGGGCGGCGGGGGCGGCGCTGGCGGCGGCGTTGCGGGCGGCGGGCGCCACGATCATCACCGGTCAGCACGCCACCCCTGACGATATCGACGGACCGGCGCTGTGGGCAACCGGGGCGGCGGGCCTGCACGACCTGTCAGCCGACCTGAACCGCCCCATCGGCAACGGCGTCAAAGGCCAGTCGGCGCTGCTGCATCTGCCCGGCGGTCCCGACCTGCGCAACGCGCCCCAGCTTTACGCGGACGGGCTGCATATCGTGCCACACGCCGATGGCGGCATTGGCATCGGCTCGACCTCGGAACGCGATTTCGACGATGGCCGCGCCACCGACCACCTGCTGGACGACATCCTGACCCGCGCCCGCGCCCTGTGCCCGCTGCTGGAAACAGCCGAACTGACCGACCGTTGGGCCGGCATCCGCCCCCGCGCCGCCAGCCGCGCGCCGCTGCTGGGGCCGTGGCCCGGCCGCCCCGGCCATGTCGTCGCCAATGGCGGCTTCAAGATCGGCTTTGGCATGGCCCCCGCCATCGCCGCGATGATCGCGGACCTGATGCTGTCGGACCATGACCGCATCCCCGCCGCGTTCCGGCTGACCTGAGCCCGCTTCTTCGTTGCCCAAATACCCCGAAAAACCACCGCGCAACCCGAACTGCCTGTTTGCGGAATCCGGCGCGCGCGCCTATATGGCGCCCTGACCCCACTGGACCGGAGGCCCCATGTCCGATCTGCAAACACCCTTTTACCTGATCGACCAGACCCGCCTGCAACGCAACATGGACCGCATCCAGCGCCTGCGCGACCGGTCCGGGGCCAGGGCGCTGCTGGCGCTGAAATGTTTTGCCACATGGTCGGCCTTCGACATGATGAAGGGGCATATGGACGGCACCACCTCGTCCTCGCTGTTCGAGCTGCGTCTGGGGCGCGAAAAATTCGGCGGCGAAACCCATGCCTATTCCGTCGCCTGGGCCGATCACGAGATCGACGAGGCCGTCAGCTATGCCGACAAGATCATCTTCAACAGCCTTGGCCAGCTTGACCGTTTTGCCGGGCGCACCGGCGATATTGCGCGCGGTTTGCGGCTGAACCCGCGCTTCTCGACCTCGGGGTTTGACCTTGCGGACCCGGCCCGCCCGTTCAGCCGGCTTGGCGAATGGGACGTAGCACGGCTGGAACAGGCGATGGACCGGATCAGCGGCGTGATGATCCATTATAATTGCGAAAACAGCGATTTCGACCTGTTCAGCGCGCAGCTGGACCGGATCGAGGCCGAATTTGCCCCCATCCTGCGCCATCTGGACTGGGTCAGCCTTGGCGGCGGCATTCACTTCACCGGCGACGGCTATCCGCTGGATGCGCTGGCCGACCGGTTGAAGGCATTTGCCGACAGGTTCGGGGTGCAGGTCTATCTGGAGCCCGGCGAGGCCAGCATTACCGACAGCACCACACTTGAGGTTTCGGTTCTGGATATCCTGAATAACGGCAAGGATGTCGCCATCGTCGACAGCAGCATCGAGGCGCATATGCTGGATCTGCTGATCTATCGCGAACAGGCCAAGCTGCCGCAGACCGGCGATCATGCCTATCAGATCGCGGGCAAATCCTGCCTTGCGGGCGACATTTTCGGGGATGCCCGGTTTGACCATCCGCTGAAAATCGGTGACCGTATCAGCATCCGCGATGCCGCGGGCTATACCATGGTCAAGAAGAACTGGTTCAATGGCGTCGCCATGCCCGCCATTGCCATCCGCGACGCAAACGGAACGATTCGGACCGTCCGCAGCTTTGGTTACGAGGACTATCGCGACAGCCTGTCGTGACCCTGCCTTCCCCTTCCGTCCCAGAGGAGAAAGTCGAGTTGACGAAACCCAACGTCCTGATTATCGGCGCCGGTGGCGTCGCCCAAGTCACCGCTCATAAAACCGCCCAATGGGCGGCCGAGTTCGGCGATCTGCATATCGCCAGCCGCACGAAATCCAAGGCCGAGGCCATCGTCGCCAGCATCGCGGACAAGGGCCACAAGGTCACCATGACCGCCCATGCCGTCGATGCGATGGACACGGCGGCGGTGGCTGATCTGATCCGCCAGACCGACGCCAAAATCCTGATCAATGTCGGCAGCGCCTTTATCAACATGACCGTGTTGCAGGCCTGTATCGACACCGGCTGTGCCTATATGGACACGGCCATCCACGAAGACCCGGCCAGGATCTGCGAGACGCCGCCGTGGTATGCCAATTACGAATGGAAGAAACGCGATGCCGTGGCCAGGGCCGGCATTACCGCGATTCTGGGGGTGGGCTTTGACCCCGGCGTGGTGAACGCCTATGCCCGGCTGGCCGAGGACGAATATTTCGACAAGATCGACAGCATCGACATTGTCGACATCAATGCCGGGTCGCATGGCCGCTGGTTCGCCACCAATTTCGACCCGGAAATCAATTTCCGCGAATTTACCGGCACGGTTTACAGCTGGCAGGACGGCGAATGGAAATCGAACAAGATGTTCGAGGTCGGTCGCGAATGGGATCTGCCCGTTGTCGGCAAACAGACCGCCTATCTGTCCGGCCATGACGAGGTCCACAGCCTGTCCGCCCGTTACAAGGATTCGGATGTGCGGTTCTGGATGGGCTTCGGCCCGCATTACATCAACGTCTTTACCGTGCTGCAAAATCTGGGCCTGCTGTCGGAACAGCCCGTCACCACCGCCGAGGGTCAGCAGGTCGTGCCGCTGAAACTGGTCAAGGCGGTGCTGCCCGACCCGGCCAGCCTTGCGCCCGATTACACCGGCAAGACCTGCATCGGTGATCTGGTCAAGGGCACGCGCGACGGCAAACCCGGCGAGGTGTTCATCTATAACGTGGCCGATCACAAGGATGCCTATACCGAGGTCGGCAGTCAGGGCATCAGCTATACCGCCGGGGTGCCGCCGGTCGCCGCCGCGGTGCTGATTGCGCGCGGGGTGTGGGACGTGAAGAAAATGGTCAATGTCGAGGACCTGCCCGCCCGGCCCTTCCTGGAACAGCTTGGCGAAATGGGCCTGCCGACCCGCGTTATCGACGCGACCGGCGATCACCCGATCTGACGGGGTCTGTTGCCTTCCGGGCCGGGGCCGTTGCGCCGGACCGGGGGTAATGCGCCGCCATCCTGTCAGGCCGGGGCGATAAATATTTATCATTTGCCGGCCCCGGTGCGGAACAACCGCGCCGGGGCCGCATTTTGTGATAAGCGCTTATATTTCCGACCGAACCCACAGCCAGACGGATCATTCCATGCCGCAGCCCGAGCCTCATACAACCCTGTTCCCCCGCGTGATCACCGACGACGACAAGCCCGCGCGTTTCCCGACATGGGCGGTGGTGGGGATCTTTCTGGTTCTGCTGTTCTTTTTCATCTCGGACGCGCGCGATTTTCTGATGCCGGTGACGCTGGCGGCATTGCTGTTTTTCGTCTTTGCCCCGGTGCGGCGGTTTTTCGAACGCTTCGGCATCAATGCCGCGATCAGTGCGACGCTGATCACCGGCGGCATGGTGGCGACGCTGGGGGTTCTGGGTTACCTGCTGTCCGGTCCTGCGGGCGACCTGATCGACGATGCCCCGCAATTGTCGACCGAGATCGAGGCCAAGTTCGAAAAGCTGCGCCAGAATTTCCGCGGTCTGGAAGAGGCCGCCAAGAAGATCGACGAGATCTCGAACGGTGGTGACACCCCCACCCCCGAGGCCGCCCCTGCCACCGCCGCCCCCCCTGCGGCCCTGCCGTCGGGAACGGTCATCAGCGAACAGGCTGACGGGCGCACCGCCGTTCAGACGGCGACCGGGGGCGGTTCGGTCGCGGTCAGCGGCCTGCCCGGCGCGCGTCAGGACATCAAGGTCGAGGTGAACGCCAATACCGGTCCCAGCACGATGGAAAGCGTCATGAACCTTGGCCCGGCCTTTTTCGGGCAGGTGCTGTTCACGATGCTGCTGTTGTTTTTCATGCTGGCCTCGGGCGATCTGCTGTATCTGAAAATCGTGCAAAGTTTCGACACGCTTGGCGAAAAGAAAAAGGCCTATGCCGCCCTGCGCGAGATCGAAAGCCGTCTGGGGTCGTATCTGGGCACCATCACCATCATCAATGCCGGTCTGGGCATCGCCATCGGCACCGCCATGGCGCTGTGGGGGATGCCCGGTGCGCTGTTGTTTGGCATCGCGGGGTTCTTGCTGAACTATATCCCCTATCTGGGGCTGTTCGCCGGGGTAATCCTGTCGTTTCTGGTGGCGCTGGTCCAGTTTGACGACCTGTCCACGCCGCTGATGGTGGCAGGCACCTATCTGGCGCTGACCTCGATCGAGGGACAGCTGATCACGCCTTATTTCGTGTCGCGCCGGCTGTCGATGAACACGGTGGTGGTGTTTCTGACCGTGGCGCTGTGGGCGTGGTTGTGGTCGATTCTGGGCATGGTGGTGGCGATGCCGCTGCTGGTGGTGATGCGGGTCATGGCCGAACATATTCCGGGGCTTGAGAAATTCGGCAATTTCCTGGCTGGCGAGGACCCGCCCGCGCTGGATGACGAGGACGAGGAACAGGCCCGCGACATCGTCGAAACCGCCGAAGCCGAGCCAAACCACGACAAGGCCGTCGCCGCCGCGCAGGGCGTGGATGGCCGCTATGACGGCCCCCGCGACCCCGGCTGAAAGGGGGCACCCGCGCCCCACCGCCCCGGCCCGGCCCGGACAGACAGGACAGACAGGACGGGCCGGGGGCCGGATCAAAAGGCGGGCGGAACGCGCCGCTGCGGCCATGCCCCCGGCGCGGTTTTTTCTTTCCTGACAGGCCGTTTCCGGTCACAATGGTGTCCAACCCGTCTTGCCCCGGTTTGGACACCCAGATGCAACATGTCAGCCTGAATGCCGGTGATTTTCATGGCCGCGCCAGGGTCGAGGCATTTCAGAATGCCGTGGCCGCGATCTGCAAGCTGGAATTTCAGCCCCGCGACCTGCATCGCTTTGAATCGCAGACCACGATTCATGTGCTGCCCGGCCTGATCACCGGACAAGGGCGGCATTCGGTCAGTGACGCGATCCGCACCCCGCGTCTGGCGCAGGAAACCGGCGATAATGTCATGATCCACATGCCCCGCAGCGGTGGTTACACCATGCAGCAAACCGGCGGCGAAACGGTGGAATGCGTGCCCGGCATGATCTATGTCGACCCCAACGAGGTCGCGGGCCATGTCCGGTTCCGGGCCGATATGACCGACGCGTTCTATGTCTCGGTGCCGCGCGCTGTGCTGGCGCCGGTGCAGGCGGCGCTTGGCCGGTCGATGCGCCGGGGGCATGTGCTGACCCCGCCATGGCAGATCTTTACCCGCTATGCGCAGGCGCTGCACGACACGGCAGAGGGGCTGTCGCCCGCGGATCTGGCCCGCTGTGTCGGGCATGTGCACGATCTGGCGCTGATGGCCTTTGGCGCCTCGGCCGGGCCGGCCCGGATCGCCGCGGGCCGGGGCCTGCGCGCGGCACGGCTGCACGCGATCAAGGCAGATATCGACCGCCACCTGACATCGCCCGATCTGCGCCCCGGCTGGATGGCGGCGCGGCATGGCATTTCCGACCGCTATCTGCGCGCGCTGTTCGCGGCGGAACAGACCAGCTTTGGCGATTACGTCGCCAACAGGCGGCTGACCCTTGCGCACCGGATGCTGCGCGACCCGGCACAGGCGCATCAGACCATCACCGGCATCGCGCTGTCCTGTGGCTTTGGCGATATATCGTGGTTCAACGCGCTGTTTCGCCGCCGCTTCGGCAACAGCCCCTCGGCGGTGCGTGCCGGCGCCTGACCTGTTCCGCTGACCCCGTATCCGGTTCCACTGACCCCAAGACGGCCCGTGTCGCGACCCGTTAGACTGTGGCGGACAACAGATCTTGGGGGGTATCTTGCGGACTTACCGGTTTATCGGCGCGCTGGCCATGGCAGCGCTTTCATCGGCCACACCGCTTGCGGCAGGGTCAGGGGACCGGGCCTCGGTGCTGGTTCTGGATGCCTCTGGCTCGATGTGGGGGCAATTGCCGGACGGGCAGTCCAAAATCGAGGTCGCCCGCACGGTTCTGGGCGGTTTCTTTGCCGCGCGTGATGGCAATGTGCCGCTGGGGGTGATTGCCTATGGCCATAACCGCAAGGGCGATTGCACCGATATCGAGGTCATCGCCCCCACCGCCCCGCAGGATGCCAGCGCCCTGCGCGCACGGCTGATGGGCCTCAGCCCAAAGGGCAAGACCCCGCTGGGACAGGCCCTGCGGCTGGCGGCGGCACAGATCCCGGCAACGGCGGAACAGGCCGATATCGTGCTGGTCACCGACGGGCTGGAAACCTGTGACGGGCTGGAAACCTGTGGCGTCGACCCCTGCGCGGTGGCCGCCGAACTGGCCACGGCGGGCATTGCCCTGCGCGCCCATGTCGTGGGATTTGGCCTGACCGCGTCCCAGGCACAGGCGCTGGCCTGCATTCCCGACCAGACCGGCGGGATGCTGCTGCGGCCGCAATCCGGGGCCGAACTGTCCGAAGCGCTGGCCCGCACCACCGCGCCCCCCGCGCCCGCCACCGCCGGCACCCGGCTGATCCTGTCCTGGCCCGGCGCGATGCCCGACAGCTATGGCTGGACATTGCGCAACGAACAGACGGGCCGGGAAACCGTGCTGGGTCAGGTCAGCGGCGATGCCCGCTATCAGCCTTTCGCGGTCGATCTGGCGCCGGGCACCTACAGCGCGATTGTCACGGCGCGCGCGGGCCGGGGCGAGGCGCGCTTTACCGTCGCCGGTCAGGCGCAGGATGTCATCGTGCCCATGCAGGGGCTGTTGCCGGTGACGGTGTTGCGCGACCGTGGCCCCTATGCCGCGATCGGCCAGACCGTGCTGTTCGACCTGACCATCACACAGGAGGGGCAGGAAACCGGGGGGGCCGATCTGGCGCTGCGGCTGTATCCTGCGGGTGGCGGCGACGCGATCACCTATTCGACCGTCGATGGCCGCAAGGGGCTGAAAAACGCCGGGCTGAACCTGCCCGAGAACCCCGGCCCCTATCTGTTACAGCTGGAAACATGGGGCGGCGAGGTGCTGGCCGGGATGACCATCGCCACCGAACGCAACCCCGCCGTGACGCTGGCGGCGGCGCCGGTGGTCGAACCCGGCGCGGTCATCGCCATCGACAGCACCGGCAGCCAGTTGTCCAGCGACCGGATCGAGCTGTGGCAGGGCGAGACCCGCATCGGCTGGGGGCTGACGCTTGGCGATCTGCAATATGGCAACCTGTTGCACGCACCCGATACGCCCGGCACCTATGACCTGGTCTATCGCGGCTATGACATGCAGGGCGCGCAGGTCGAAAAGGCCCGCACCCGCATCGAGGTCGGCACCCTGACCGACGATGCCACCACCCCCGCCGCCATGACGCCCCCGGCCCCGCAGCCCGATGACGGTCACGGCCCCGATGATGGCGGCCCCGATGATAACAGCGATGGCCGACCTTGGGCGGATTACCCCTATCGCTGCCTGCCGGGTGACAAGGCGGACCCGCTTTGCGCCTATCGCGACCGGGCCACGGGGCTGTCATTCACACTGCCGCAGGGCTGGGTGGCCGATCAGCCCTCGGACCGGCCCATGACGGCGGGCCGGGCGGCAGCGGGCGACAGCGCCCCGCCCTCGGTCACGTTCTGGCAGGCGGGCGGCAACCTGCACCAGATCGTCCTGAACCCGCATCAGTGGATCGCTGATAATGGTCCCTGCGTCGTCAGCCGCGCCGGACCGCTGTGCCTGTGGCGCAGCGATACCGCCCCCGACGACCCCGCCGCGACGGGGGCGCTGGCCCGGTTACAGCACAGCCTGACCACCGGCGCGGTGATCCGCCGCTGCGGCGATGCGGATTGTCTGTATGACCACCCGCGTGCCGGCATCATCGGCAGGATGCCCGCGCTGTGGTCGGCCGAAATGCCGCGCAAGCTGGCCGACGGGCGTCTGGCCACATGGTTTTTTGACCGCGACAGGGCCGGAAACGTCAAGCTGATCGGCCTCAATCAGGATGGCGACGGCGATTGCGCCGATACCCGCGCCGGACGGCTGTGCGCCTTTACCCCCTATATCGCCACGCAGGAATTCGACCTGATCCGCGACACGCTGATGCCGCGCGATGGCATCAGCCGGGGGGTGGAACTGGATCAGGACAGCTTTGACCGGGTCGAAACCCTTTTGAAAGGTCAGTAACCATGCACCGTGTTCTTGCCCTGATTTGCCTGATGATCGGCACCAAGGCCGCCGCCTGTGAAGCGCCGGTCATCGTGGTCGGCGCGGATGAGCAGCCGCATTATATCTCGCCACAGCGCGATGCGCTGACCGGGATCGAGGCCCGGTTTGGCGCCCCCGCCGTGCCGGGATCGACGCTTGTGGTCGATGCCAGCACCCGCAATGGCTGGTGGGTGTCGCCCCAATCCAGCCCTACCCCGGCCGAAATGGCGCTGTTGGCCGGCGCGGATACCAGCCGGGGGTTTCGCTATCGCGGCCCGGATGGTTGCGCACCGCCTGACCTGCCGCTTGACCCCGAACTGCCGGTCAGCGGCCCTGACTGGCCCCGGCTGCTGCCAGACCCGGACACCCCCGGCACCCCGCCCGAGGACCTGTTCCCGGACCAGCCCGACACTGGCGTTCAGCCGCGTTCCGGCCTGTGGCAGGCACGGCTTGGCCAGACCCGGTTGCAGGGCTGTCCCGCCGCCATGGCGCAGTCATTCCCGAAATCGCCCGGCGCCCTGCCGCCGGAATGGCGCAAGCCGCGCCCACTGACGTTCCGGCGCCCCTTCCACCCCGACCAACTGGCGCTCAGCAAGACTTTGGCGGCCAATGGTCTGGGACAGGTCGCATGGACCCCGTCCGGCAAAAATGCATGGCAGGCCGAGGTCATGCCCCAGATCTTTGCCCAGATCCCCGCCACGCAGGGCGGCGGCAGCAGGATGGTCTGGACACTGACGGTCAAAGACCCCGATCGGATCGACCATTCGGTCGTGCTGGACATCGGCCTGCCCGCCGCCGCCGCACAGGTTCTGGGCAGCACAAAATGCCGGATGATCACCGACAACCAATGGCTTCGCACCGGCGACTAACCCACCCCCGCCCGATCACAACCAACCACCCGCCCGCAACCAGCGCCCAACATAACCGCTGGCGTTACAGACCATGCGCGGAAAGCGTTGGTGACCCCGGCAGGATTCGAACCTGCAACCTGCCCCTTAGGAGGGGGCTGCTCTATCCAGTTGAGCCACGGGGCCACTCTGGCCGCAGATGCCCATAAATGCGCGCCGTTGGCAAGGCGTCTGCGCGCTTGCGGGGGGCGCGGGCATGCGCTAACGCTCGGTAAAGCCGCTGCCCGAGGATGCCATGACCGACCGCAAGCCCCGCCGCCCGCTGACCCTGCGTGATGTGTCCGAGGCATCGGGCGTGTCGGAAATGACGGTCAGCCGGGTGTTGCGCAATCGCGGCGATGTCTCGGCGGCGACACGGGAAAAGGTGCTGACGGCGGCCAAGACGCTGGGTTACGTCCCCAACAAGATCGCCGGCGGGCTGGCCAGTCAGCGCGTCAATCTGGTCGCCGTGGTCATCCCGTCGCTGTCCAACCTTGTCTTCCCGGATGTGCTGGGGGGGATCTCGGCTGAACTGGACGATACCGAATTGCAGCCGGTGATCGGGGTCAGCCACTATTCCCCCGAGCGCGAGGAAACTGTGCTGTATGACATGCTGTCCTGGCGCCCCTCGGGGATCATTCTGGCCGGGCTGGAACACAGCCCCGCCGCCCGCGCCATGCTGACCAATGCCGGCATCCCGGTGGTGGAAATCATGGATGCCGACGGTCCCGGCATCGACATGGTCGTCGGCATCAGCCACGCCCGCGCCGGGCGCGAGATGGCGCAACAGATCGTCGCCGCCGGTTATCGCAAGATCGGCTTTATCGGCACCCATATGCCCGAGGATCACCGCGCCCGCAAACGCATGGCCGGGCTTGAGGCCGGTCTGGCCGAGGCGGGCCTAAGCATCACTGCCAAGGAATTCTATCAGGGCGGGTCGTCTCTGAAAAAGGGGCGCGAGCTGACCGAACGCATTCTGTCGCGCCAGCCGGACCTTGATTTCCTGTATTATTCCAACGACATGATCGGCGCTGGCGGGCTGTTGTGGTGCATGGATCAGGGCTATGACATCCCCGGCCAGATCGGGCTTGCGGGCTTTAACGCGGTCGACCTGCTGTCGGGCCTGCCCAAGCGTCTGGCCACCACCGATGCCCGCCGGATCGAGATCGGCCGTCAGGCCGCGCGGCTGGTCGCCGGCAAGGACGCGCGGCCCGCAAATGGCGTGGTCGAACTGGCCCCGACCTTTATCCGCGGCGACACCATCCGCAGCGCCTAACCGCGCCCGGCGATCCAGTATGCCGCCAGGTGGGCGCGCGATTTCGCAATGCCCAGACTGTCGAACACCGCCCGTTTCAGCGGCGCCAGCCGGGCTTTTTCCGTCGCCAGCCAGATCTTGTCCGCGTCACAGCCCGCCTTTTCCAACTGCGCGGCCAGCGCGGCCTCGCCCGCCGGGTGGTGGATCAGGCGAATCCCCGGATGGTCAGGGAACGGGTAATCGGCCCGCGCGCCGAACAGCCAGCATTCCCCCTGCGCCTGCGGATCATTCGCCGCCAAAGCGCGGGCCAGCGCCGGATAGGCGGTTTCATCCCCGCCCATCAGTACCCGCGCCGCCACCGGCAGGCCGCCACCGCCGGGACCGTTCAGCCCGACCACATCGCCCGCCTGCGCCGCCTGCGCCCATTCACAGACGCGCCCGCCCTGATGCGCGAAAATGTCGGTCTCTAACCAGCCCGCATCCGGGTTGATCGCGCTGACGGTATAGGCCGGACGGTGCAGCGCCTTCGCGCCACCGGGCCAGACCGTCTGGCCATTCGGGCCAACCACCGGCCATTGCGGGTCCGGGTCGCCCGCCGGGGGCAGGACCAGCCGGAAATGCACCATCTCTTCGGCCAGCCGCCGCAAACCCTCGCCACGCAGCCGCAGACGCAGGAAATCGGCCCCCAGCGAACGAACCGATTCGACCCGCGCCAAACTGAACGGCGGTGGAAACGCCCCAACCCCATCCAGCGCCGACCAGCGCAGATCCGCCGCCTGTTCCGGGGCGACCTGCGCCAGATGCGACACCAGCGCGTCCTGCAAGGCAAACAGCCAGTCACGGCGATGCGCGCGCGCATAAAGGACAGCCCCGTCGCCAGACCGCCGCGCGCCGAATTCGCCCTGATCCAGCCTGATCCAGGTCGACCGGCCATGCCCGGAATGAACCTCCAGCCCGTGTTCCGCCGCATCGGCCCGCAGCAAATTGTCCAGCACGCCGAATGCCACGGCAACGGCGGCTTCGGACTGGAATTCTGGCAAGGTATCTTCACGCATGGCTGCCGCCTCCTCGGACCAGCAATGGTCAATCCGAGGCTGGCTATTAGACCTGACAAAAACTGTCAAGCAATGGCCATCATCCTGGCCCAAATATCCTCAGGGGGGTGACGGCCCCCAGGCCGGAGGGGGGCGCGAGCGCCCCCCTTTCCCGGATCAGCCGCGCAAGACACCGCCGGTGGCCTTGGCCACCTTGTCGATGATCTTTTGCGATACGGCCTCGATCTCGGCCTCGGTCAGGGTCTTGTCGCGCGGTTGCAGGCGGGCGGTGATGGCGATCGACTTCCTGTCGCCCTCCAGCCCGGTGAACTGGTCGAATACGCGCACGCTGTCGATCAGCGCCTTGTCGGCCCCGGCGGCGGCATTGACCAGCGTCAGCGCCTCGACCCGGCTGTCGACGACAAAGGCGAAATCACGCTCGACCGCTTGCAGGTCCGAAATCGTCAGCGCCGCACGGGTCGGCGTCTTGCTTTTGGGCAGCGGCACATTGGCGATGCGGATGGTAAAGGCGACGGCGGCGCCCTTTACATCCATCTGGCGCAGCACCTTGGGATGCACCTCGCCAAACGTCGCCAGAACATTCGGCCCAAGGGCAATATTGCCCGACCGGCCCGGATGCCACCACGCATCGACCTTGCGGTTCATCTGCGCTTTGGCGGGGGCGCCGATGGTTTGCAGGATTGCCTCGACATCGGCTTTGGCGTCGTAAATATCGACCTTGCGGCTGCTGGCAAACGCATCGCGGGGGGCATTGTGGCCGACCAGCAGACCGGTCAGCACGGTCGCCTGCTCGCCCGGCTCGCCACCGCTGAACACCGGGCCGCATTCGAACAGCGCCAGATCGGCAAAGCCGCGCGCCTGATTGCGGGCCGCGGCGGCCAGCAGGCCGGGCAGCAGGTCGGGGCGCAGATGGGTCATCTCGCTGCTGATCGGGTTGTCGACCCGCACCGCGTCCGAACCGCCGCCGAACAGCGCCGCCGCAGCCTGATCAATAAAGCTGTAGGTCACGCATTCATTATACCCCAGCGCCGCCGCCATCCGCCGCGCCGCGCTTTCGCGCCGCTGCAACGGGGTCAGCACCGGCTGCGGCACCCCGGCGCGCGGACGCGGCAACGGTTTGCCCACCAGCCGGGTCAGGCTGGCGATGCGGGCGATTTCCTCGATCAGGTCAGCCTCGCCCTGCACATCGGGGCGCCAGCTGGGGACATGGGCCATGTCGCCCTCCAGCCGAAAGCCCAGGGCCTCCAGCGTCTGGCGCTGAACCGTGTCTTCGATCTGCATCCCGACCAGCGACACGACGCGGTCCGTGTCCAGCCGATAGGCCCGCGCAGTGTCGGGCAGCGCGCCTGCCGTCACCACCTGTGACGGCGTGCCGCCGCACAGGTCCAGCACCATCTGCGTTGCCAGATCCAGCCCCGGCAGGGTCGATTGCGGGTCGATCCCGCGTTCGAACCGGTAACGCGCGTCGCTGTTAATCTTCAGCGCCCGCCCGGTGGCGGCCACGCTGATCGGGTCGAAATAAGCCGATTCGATGAACACATCCACGGTGTCATCGCCCGCCCCAGAGGCCGCGCCACCCATGATGCCCGCGATGCTTTCAACACCGCGATCATCACAGATCACCACCGCCCCTTCGGGCAGGGCATAGGTCTTGTCGTCCAGCGCCACCACCTGTTCCCCCGCCCGCGCGGCGCGCAGCGTCAGGTTGCCCGCGACCCTGGCCGCGTCAAAGACATGCAGCGGGCGGTTCAGGTCATAGGTGAAGAAATTGGTGATATCGACCAGCGCATTGATGGGCCGCAGACCAATCGCCCGCAGCCGCTTTTGCAGCCAGTCCGGCGACGGCCCGTTCCTGACGCCACGCACCACGCGCCCGCTGAAAAACGGCGCCTTTTCGGCCACCTCGGGCGCGATACTGACGCTGATCGGGCAGGCGAAATCGCCACTGATTTCGGCCGTTTTCGCTGGTTTCAACACCCCCAGCCCGCGCGCCGCCAGATCGCGCGCCACGCCGCGCACACCCAGCGCGTCGGGCCGGTTCGGCGTGATCGCGATGTCGATCACCGGGTCGACCTTTTCCGGCTGATATTCGGCCAGCCAGTCGACAAAGCGCTGCCCGACCGTGCCATGGGGCAGCTCGATAATGCCGTTATGCTCGTCCGACAGCTCCAGCTCGCGTTCCGAGGCCATCATGCCGTGGCTTTCCACGCCCCGGATCTTGCCCACGGACAGGGTGGTGTCGATGCCGGGAACGTAATCGCCGGGCTTGCACAGCACCACGGTGATGCCCTCGCGCGCGTTCGGGGCGCCGCAAACGATCTGCTTTTCGCCCTCATCCGTCTGAACCCGGCACACCCGCAGCCGGTCGGCATCGGGGTGCTGTTCGGCATGGGTGACCCTGGCCAGCGTAAAAGTTTTCAGCCGCGCGGCGGGGTCGATGATGTCCTCGACCTCGAGGCCCAGATCGGTCAGCGCATGGCCGATTTCATCCAGCGTGGCAGAGGTGTCGAGATGCTCTTTGAGCCAGGAGAGGGTGAATTTCATGGGCGGGCCTGCTCGTTTTCATGTTGCTCGGGAATACCTTGAACAGCTTTGCGGGCCTCATCCAAGTCACCCCCCAACAAATCTAATCGCGCTTGTATCAACGCATTACTGCGCTGATTTTCTGCATCATGATAGGCTGTGGCGCGGTTTACTTCAGCGATCTTCCGAGGGAATTTTGTTCCATCAACCTCTTTGCGGACGGCATAGCGATAAACGCGAAGACAGTCAGCATATGCGTTACAAGCGGCGATCACACCACCCGGAGCGTAAAGCAACAATGCGCGCTGTGCTTTGTTCAGATCGACAAAATGCGCGCCGAAGTCGTCTATTTTGCCATTATTGAAATTCAGCTTAGAGGTTTCATGGTAATCGTCAGCCACATCAAAGAAATTCCGATAAACCTCGGCTTTTTCTTCTGCTAATTTGACCCGCCGATCCTCTGCCTTTTGAAGAGGATAAACTTTATAAGCGACCCATAACGCAGTCCCGGAAGCAATGACTGCCGCCAATAGTGAATATAAGCTCACCTGCTCAACCCCCCGCTCACCGTCGGCACATCGCCCGCTGCAAAGCCATAATGGCGCAGCCAGCGCAGGTCGCTTTCAAAGAACGCGCGCAGATCGGGGATGCCGTATTTCAGCATTGCGATGCGGTCGATGCCCATGCCGAAGGCAAAGCCCTGATAGTCCTCCGGGTCCACGCCCGCGGCGCGCAGGACCTTGGGATGCACCATGCCGGACCCCAGAATTTCCAGCCAGTCATTGCCCTCGCCAATCGTCAGCTTGCCGCCTTCCCACGAACAGCGGATATCGACCTCGGCCGAGGGTTCGGTAAAGGGGAAGTGGCTGGCGCGGAAGCGCAGTTCGACCTGATCGACCTCGAAAAACGCGCGGCAGAATTCCTCCAGCGTCCATTTCAGATTGGCCATCGAAATGTCGCGGCCAATCGCCAGACCTTCGACCTGATGAAACATCGGCGTGTGGGTCTGGTCCATATCCATGCGATAGACCCGGCCCGGCGCGATAACGCGGACCGGCGCGCCCTGTTCCTGCATCGCGCGGATCTGGACCGGGCTGGTATGGGTGCGCAGCACATGCGGCGGGCGGTCGTCGCCTTCGGCCCGCGCCATGAAGAACGTGTCATGTTCCTGGCGCGCCGGGTGTTCGGGCGGGATGTTCAGCGCGTCGAAATTGAACCAGTCGGATTCGACCTGCGGTCCCTCGGCCACGGCAAAGCCCATATCGGCAAAGATGGCGGTGACTTCTTCCATCACCTGACTGACGGGGTGGATGGTGCCGGCGGGGCGCGGGCGGCCCGGCAGGGTCACGTCCAGCCATTCGCTGGCCAGACGGGCGTCCAGCGCGGCATCCTCGAACCCCTGTTTGCGGGCGCGCAGGGCGGCGTCAATGTCATCGCGCAGGGCGTTCAGGGCCTTGCCGGTGGTCTGGCGTTCCTCGGGGGTCATCTTGCCCAATTCACGCATTTTCAGGCTGATCTCGCCCTTTTTGCCAAGCGCGGCAAGGCGGACCTCCTCCAGCGCGTCGGCGTCTTGGGCCTGCGCGATGCGGTCGGTCCAGGTCTGGCGAAGGGTGTCGATATCGCTCATCTCATCCTCGGGCGTTGAACAGGGTGGGGTTAGCACGGCGAAAGCCGCGCGGGAACCCGCTAAAAACCGGCGAAAGGCAGGGTTGTGCGGGCGTTACCGGCTGGCCAGCCGCCGCATCTCGCGCTTAAGAAGGTCCAGCTCGGCGCGCACCAGTTCCAGCTCGGCGCGGATGTCGCTGTCCAGCACCTGACCGCAGACCAGCGACAGGCTGGCCAACACCCGGCGCGGGTCGCCATCCTGCACCAGCAGCAGGGTCTGGACGCCATCGCATAACAGCGTCTGCGGCACGGCCACGCGGACCGCCCATGCCCCGTCGCCATCCGCCGCCAGTTCAGCCTGCGCGATGTCACGGTTCAGATGGGTCAGCCAGACCGTCGCGGGCTGATCCGCATACAGGCGGCCCGTCCAGATTCCGGCCTGCAACCCGTGATCTTCGAAACGCATCGCTTCCTCCGTCAGATATCGGCGCGCAGATGGCGCGACATGAACAGGTCATGCAGCATGATCGCGTTCATCGAGGGGGCCTCGAAGATCAGGTCAAGCCAGATCTTTTCCAGGCGCTTTTCGTTCATCCGGGTCAGTGCCAGGTCGAATTCGGTCACGTTGCGGTTGGGCTGGCCGGGCTGCATATTGCCCATGTGACGCAGGATGGTTTCGGTATTCGGCCCGTGCTGGATGTTCAGCCGGGCATAGATGTCCAGCGGGCGTTCCACCTGCATCCCGGTTTCCAGCCGCAGGATATGGCTGCTGGTCAGCCCGGTCAGCGCCGTGTCCGGCATATCGACCGACAGCGACAGATAGCTGCCCTGAAAGCCCATCACCTCCAGCCGCAGGGCATAGGGCGACAGGTCCGTCGCCCCCCCGTTCGAAACCTGCCGCAGGATCAGCGCCGCCAGCGGACAGTCATGCCACAGGCGCAATTGCCGGCCAACCTGCTGGCCGCTGTCCGGTGCCGCCATCCCGGTGGGCGAGATCACCCCCGACAGCGCCTCGGGGCGCCAGCGCCAGTCGGTGCCGCCGGGCAGGTCCAGATCATCCAGCCGCGCCCGCGACAGGTAACGCCGTTCATCGGCGCGTTGCAGGAAATGGTCCAGCGTGGCGCGCAGGCAACGGGCCTCGGCCGACAGGCGGCCAAGCCGGGCGCGCCCCAGACGCGGCACCGCCGCATCCAGCCCTTGCCATTGCCGCGCCGCCCGTTGCCGGGCCACGCGGCGCAGATAGGTCAGGGGGCGGAAGGCCATTCCCGGTCTGTCCCTTACTGGTCCATATAAATATGGGTTTCCGCCTTGGCGCCGGGATGCGTCACCGCGCCATAGCGCGCCGACCCGACCAGTTGGGCATATTTCCACAGCGCCCCGGACTGGTAATCGGTCTTGCGCGGGCCGGCCCATTCGGCCTTGCGGCGGGCCATTTCTTCGTCGGACACATCCACGTCGATGCTGCCTTTCACGGCGTCGATGGTGATCATGTCGCCGTTTTGCACAAAGGCGATAGGACCACCATGCGCGGCCTCGGGGCCGACATGGCCGACACAGAAACCACGGGTCGCGCCGCTGAACCGGCCATCGGTGATCAGCGCGACTTTCTTGCCCATGCCCTGACCCGACAGTGCCGCGGTGGTGGCCAGCATTTCGCGCATACCGGGGCCGCCCGCGGGGCCTTCGTTGCGGATCACGAAAACGCAGCCCTCGTCATAGCTGCGCGACTGCACCGCTGCGAAGGCCTCTTCCTCGCATTCAAAGACCAGCGCCGGGCCGGTAAAGACCTGATCTTGCGCCGACATGCCCGCAACCTTCACGATGGCCCCGTCCGGTGCCAGATTGCCCTTCAGCCCGACGACGCCGCCGGTCGGGGTCAGCGGGGTGGCGACGGGGTGGATGACCTTGCCGTCGGGTTCGCCGCTGATGGTGTCCAGCGCCTCGCCAAGGGTCTGGCCGGATGCGGTGATGCAGTCCAGATGCAGCAGCCCCGCCTTGGCCAGTTCCTTCATCACCACCGGCACACCGCCAGCGTCATACAGATCCTTGGCCACATATTCGCCGCCCGGACGCAGGTTCACGAAATAAGGCGTGTCGTGGAAAATATCGCAGACATCGAACAGGTCAAAGTCGATCCCGGCCTCGTGCGCGATGGCGGGCAGGTGCAGCCCGGCATTCGTCGACCCGCCGGTGCAGGCCACCACGCGGGCGGCGTTTTCCAGCGATTTACGGGTCACGATGTCGCGCGCGCGGATGTTCTTTTCCAGCAGCCGCATCACCGCGACACCGGATTCGTCGCCATACTGATCGCGGCTTTCATAAGGCGCCGGCGCGCCCGAGCTGTTCAGCAGCGCCAGACCGATCGCCTCGGACACGCAGGCCATGGTGTTGGCGGTGTATTGCCCGCCACAGGCCCCGGCAGACGGGCAGGCCAGCTTTTCCATGATCGCCAGTTCGGCATCCGACAGCTTGCCCGCCGCGTGCTGGCCTGCGGCCTCGAACAGGTCCTGGACCACGATGTCGCGGCCCTTGTATTTGCCCGGCAGGATCGAACCGCCATAGATGAACACCGACGGCACATTCAGCCGCACCATCGCCATCATCATCCCCGGCAGCGACTTGTCACACCCGGCCAGCCCGACCAGCGCGTCATAGCAATGCCCGCGCATGGTCAGTTCCACCGTGTCGGCAATCGCATCGCGCGACGCGAGGCTGGACCGCATCCCTTCGTGCCCCATGGCGATGCCGTCGGTGACGGTGATGGTGGTAAATTCACGCGGGGTGCCGCCGCCCTTCTTGACGCCCATCTTGACCGACTGCGCCTGACGGGCCAGCGCGATGTTGCACGGCGCGGCCTCGTTCCAGCAGGTCGCGACGCCGACCAGCGGCTGGTGAATTTCTTCCTCGGTCACGCCCATCGCGTAAAGATAGCTGCGATGCGCGGCGCGTGCCGGACCCTCGGTCACATGGCGGCTGGGAAGTTTGGTCTTGTCGAAGCGCGTGTTTTTCATGGCTTGGTCCCCTTGGCTGCCCATTGGATAATGCGCAGGCCAGACAGGGGCAAGCGCAAGCGCGCCCGCGCAAGGCCTTATTACGACAGCCTTTCTGACGCATCCGCCGCCACGCGGACGCTTAACCGCCCATGGCCGCCGCGATCAGCGCATCGGCCTGCGCCGCTGCGACAAAGTCGCGCGGCGTCAGGCCCCCGGCGTCATGGCTGGTCCAGATAACCTGACAATAGCCCCAGCCAAGGCACAGATCCGGGTGATGGTTCAGCGTCTCGGCCAGTTCCCCGATCTGCCGGGTCAGCGCCAGCGCCGGGGCAAAGCCCGTGACCGTGATGCGCCGGGTCAGCACCTTTCCGTCGGGGCTGACCTGCCAGCCGGCATCCAGCGCCGACAGGCGGCGGGCAACCTGTTCGGGCGACAGCGCGTCGGGTGTTGGCACATTGGGGGGCGTTGCGTCAGTCATCGTGGCACCTTTGTGTCGTTTGGGGCGAAAGCGGTCACGGAACGGCGCTTCAGCCGGGGTCACAACAGCGGCGTTGCCAGCGCCACCAGATTGGCCCGCGCCACGCGCCATCGGGGCCAGTTGCGCACCTCGTCCAGCGACAGCGGGTCCGAATCGGCCATGTAACACGCCTGCCGCGCATCCAGTTCACCGGTCAGCCCGGCATCCAGCCACAGCAGGTTCATTTCATAATTCAGATCAAAGCTGCGCCGGTCAAGGTTCGCGCTGCCAAACAGTGCCGCCTGCCCGTCGGCGGTAATGATCTTGGCGTGCAACAGGCCGGGCCGGTAACGCATGATCGTTACCCCGGCCTCCAGCAGGTCGCGGAAAAAGCCTTCGCTGACCCAACAGACCAGCCGGGAATCGTTGCGCGCCGGCAGGATCAGCGTCACCGCAACCCCGCGCGTCGCCGCCGAAACCAGCGCCGCCTGCACCTGCGGATCGGGGATGTAATACGGCGTGGTCACGGTCAGCCGGTGCCGCGCGGCATGGATCAGCGTGACCAGCGCATCCGACAGCGACCCGCGCCGCCAGTCGGGACCGGATGCCAGCACCTGCGCCACCGCCCCGCCACCATCGCCATCCACCGGCTCCAGCATATCGCCCAGATCGGTTCCGCCATAGCTCATCCAGTCTTGCAGGAACACCGCCTGCATCTGCCGCACCGCCGGGCCGGAAATGCGAAAGAACACATCGACCCATGGCGCGAAACGCGGCTTGACGGCAAAGGCCATGTCGGCGGCATTTCGGCTGCCGGTAAAGCCGGTCTGGCCGTCGATCACCACGATCTTGCGGTGATTGCGCAGGTCCAGCCGCCCCCATAACAGGCTGATCAGCGGCAACCCCAGCGGAAAGGCCCGCAATTGCTGCACCCCCGCCGCCGCCATCGCCCGCCACGCATCCGACCGCACAAAGGCCCGCGACCCCAGCGCATCGACAATCACCCGGCAGGCCACGCCCCGCGCCGCCGCCTGTGACACCGCCTGCGCGATCTTGCGCCCCGACACATCGTCCAGCCAGATATAGAACAGCACATGCACATGGTCGCGCGCCTGCCCGATGGCCGCGACCAGATCGTCAATGGCGCTGTCATCCTGCGCCAGCAACACGGCGTGATTGCCCTGCACCGGGCGCATATTGCCCACCGCGTGAATGATCCGCGTCACCGGCCCGAACTGGCCCGACACATCCACCGCCGCGCGGCTGGCCCGCCACAGGTTGGACAGGTGGTTGCGCACATCGGCCATGCGGTTGCGGTCGGCGCGGCGCATCCGCACCTCGCCAAACAACAGATAGGCGCCGATGCCGACCAGCGGCAGGGCCTCGACCACCATGATCCAGGCCAGCCTTGACGAAGGCTCCAGCCCGCGCCGGGTCAGCACGCGCAGCGAAATCAGCGCCGCCGCGCCGAAATGCAGATAAGGAATGATCTGGCCCCACATGGCGTCGAATGATCACCACGCAGCCCCCGCGCGCAAGCCCCCTGATTGCATTCGGGCGCTGTCCGGCCTATCTGAACCCCACGTCATGTTTGCCGTCACGTTTGTGCGAAAGGTCGCAGATGAACTGGATCACCAATTATGTCCGCCCGCGCATCAACTCGCTGTTCTCGCGGCGCGAGGTGCCTGAAAACCTGTGGACCAAATGCCCCGAATGCGGGACGATGCTGTTTCACCGCGAACTGGCCGATAACCAGAATGTCTGCACCAATTGCGACCATCATCTGGCCATCACCCCGCGCAAACGCTTCGAGGCGCTGTTCGACGGCGGCGTCTTTACCGAGGTGAAGGTTCCCGAACCCATCGCTGACCCGCTGGCCTTCCGCGATCAGAAAAAATACCCCGAGCGGATGAAAGCGGCGCAGAAATCGACCGGCGAAAAAGAGGCCATGCTGGTCGCCGAGGGCGAGATCGGTCGCACCCCCATCATCGCCGCGGCCCAGGATTTCAGCTTCATGGCCGGCTCGATGGGGATGTATGTCGGCAACGCCATCGTCGCGGCGGCGGAACGCGCGGTCAAACTGAAACGCCCGCTGGTGCTGTTTTCCGCTGCCGGGGGCGCGCGGATGCAGGAAGGCATCCTGTCGCTGATGCAGATGCCGCGCACCACCGTCGCCGTGGAAATGCTGCGCGAGGCCGGGCTGCCCTATATCGTCGTGCTGACCCACCCCACCACCGGCGGCGTGACCGCCAGCTATGCCATGCTGGGGGATATCCAGATCGCGGAACCCAATGCGCTGATCTGTTTCGCCGGGCCGCGCGTCATCGAACAGACCATCCGTGAAAAGCTGCCCGAGGGGTTCCAGCGCGCCGAATATCTGCTGGAACACGGGATGCTGGACCGTGTGACCCACCGCAAACAGCTGCGCGATGAACTGATCTCGATCCTGCGGATGCTGACCCGGCAACCGGCCCCGGTGGCGGGTGACCTGCCCGCGCCCGATGCCACCCCCCCCGCCGATGCCGCGACCGGCACCAAGGCTGGCGCCAAGGCCGGCTGATCGCAGGCCCGCACCCGACCCAACGGGCCGCCCCGGCCCGCCACACCCCCACCCCGCGCCACGCCCCGGCGGGCCGCGCCGCCGGTGGGGCCTTTGAACGGGCAAAACCATGATCACATCCGATGCCATCCTTGACCGGCTGCTGACACTGCACCCAAAGGTCATCGACCTGTCGCTGGACCGGATGCAGCGCCTGCTGGATGCTTTGGGACACCCCGAACGGGCGCTGCCCCCGGTGATCCACATTGCCGGAACCAATGGCAAGGGCAGCACCCAGGCCATGATCCGCGCCGGGCTTGAGGCAGCGGGCAAGCGCGTGCACGCCTATACCTCGCCGCATCTGGCGCGGTTTCACGAACGTATCCGGCTGGCCGGAACGCTGATCGCGGAACCCGATCTGGCCGCCCTGCTGGCGGAATGCGAGGTTGCCAATGACGGCCAGCCGATCACCTTTTTCGAAATCACCACCGCCGCCGCGCTGCTGGCCTTTTCGCGCGTGCCCGCCGATTATACCCTGCTGGAGGTCGGGCTTGGCGGGCGGCTGGACGCCACCAATGTCATCGACACCCCGCGCCTGACCATCATCACCCCGGTCAGCATCGACCACACCCAGTATCTGGGCGACACCCTGCCCGAAATCGCCGCCGAAAAGGCCGGGATCATCAAACGCCGGGTGCCGGTCATCATCGCCCCCCAGCCCGACGAGGCGCAGGCGGTGATCGAAACCATCGCCGCGCGCAACATGGCCCCCGTCATCGCCGCAGGCCAGCATTACAGCTGCACGCGCGAGGGCGATTCGCTGATCTGGCAGGATGAACGCGGCCTGATGGACCTGCCGCTGCCGGTTCTGCCCGGCCCGCATCAGGTCGAAAACGCCGGCACCGCCATCGCCGCGCTGCGGGAACTGGGCTTTGCCGCCCCCGAGGCGCAGGCCGCCCTGACCCGCACCCACTGGCCCGCCCGGATGCAGCGCCTGACCAGCGGCCCGCTGGCCGATATCGCGCGCGATGCGGGCTGTGAATTATGGCTTGATGGCGGCCATAACCCGGCTGGCGGTCAGGCCGTCGCCGCCACGCTGCGCGCCATGCCAGCCCGCCCCACCCACCTGATCTGCGGGATGCTGAATACCAAGGACGTGGCCGGATATATGCGCCCGCTGGCGGCGCTGGCCGACAGCCTGACCGCCGTGCCCATCCCCGGCGAGGCCAATACCCTGCCCGCCCAGACCACCGCGCAGGCGGCCCGCAGCGTCGGGCTGACCGCCACGCAGGCCGACTCGACCGAAGACGCCATCCGCCAACTGACGGCCGCCCATCCCGGCGCCCGTCTGCTGATCTGCGGATCGCTGTATCTGGCCGGGCGGGTGCTGCGCGAAAACGGCTGAAGGGGAAGGGGCGCTGCCCCTCGGGCCTGCGGCCCTCACCCCGAGGTATTTGGAACAGGCGCGAGGGGGCCGGGCTTCTTCGTTGTCCAAATACCCGGCGGCGCCAGCCACCCTGTGCCCCCGCGCGGGTTGGGGTCGCGGCGCCCCTAGCCCGCCTGCGCGGCGCGGATAACACGCCCCAGACGCGCCATGCCTTCGTCGATCATCGGCTTGTCATGCAGCGAAAATGACAGGCGGATGGTATTGCCGCCCGATCCGTCAGCAAAGAAGGCCCGCCCCGGCACAAAGGCCACGCGTTCGCTTTCCAGCGCGCGGGCCAGCAGGTCGGCGCCGTCCATCGCCTGTGGCAGGGTAATCCAGACGAACATGCCGCCCTCGGGGCGGGTCCAGCTGACGCCCTTGGGCATTTCGCGGCTCAGGGCCTCAAGCAGCCATGTCCGGCGCTGGCCATAGACCTGACGCAGCTTGTCGACATGGGTGGCAAAAACCGTCCGCGCGACCTGTTCGGTGGCGATCTGGTTCAGCGTGGCGCTGTGCAGATCGGCGGCCTGTTTCATCAGCACCAGCCGCCCGATCACCTGTTTGGCGGCGCAGACCCAGCCCACGCGCAGCCCCGGCGCCAGCGTTTTGGAAAACGACCCGCAATAGACGGTGCGGCAGGCTTCGATGCTGCCTTTGCGGGCAATCTCGGTCGCCAGAATCGGCGGGATCGCCGCCCCGTCATAGCGCAGCGCCTGATAGGCCCCGTCCTCGACCACCGCGATGTCCAGCCGGTCTGCCAGATCCAGCAATTTTTCGCGCCCGGCCTGATCGACCGTCTGGCCGGTCGGGTTGGCGAAATCGGCCGAGAGATAGGCGAATTTGACCCGCCCCCCGTTTTCCGCCGCCCGCTGGCGATAGGCATCGGCATCGCGGTTATCGTTCGGGACCAGCCGGTCATAGACGGGTTCATAGGCGTTGAACGCCCCCAGCGCCCCCATATAGGTCGGCCAGCCCACCAGCACCGTGTCATTGGGCGCCAGCATCAGCTTGGCCAGATAGTCCAGCGCCTGTTGCGACCCCGAGGTGATCAGGATGTTATCGGCATCGCAGGGCACGCCGATCGCGGCCATTTCCCCGGCGATCCAGTCACGCAGCGGGCGATAGCCCTCGGACACGGAATATTGCAGCGCCGTGCCTGCCGCCGGGCCGGTCAGCGCCTGCGCCATGGCATCGCGAAAGGCATTGGCGGGGAACAGCGCCGGGTCGGGGATACCCCCCGCGAAAGAGATAATGTCCGGCTGGTCCAGCAATTTCAGCAATTCACGGATTTCCGAAGCCCGCATCCGCGACATGCGCGGGGCCAGGATTTCTTGCCAGGACATGTGTTTTCCCTCTGCCTTCAAAGCCCGGCAAGCCTGCCGGTCAGGCAGTCTTGCGCGGATGCTGTAACCAAGTCAATCGGGCTGACCTTGCCGGTCCTGACCCCAGTTCGCATCCTGCATTTCCCGCAGGCGCGAGGCCGTCCGCTCGAACTCGAAGGCGCCTTCGCCGGTGCCGTAAAGCTGTTCGGGTTGGGCCGCCGCGCTGGCGATGACGCGGGTCTTGGCCTCGTACAGGGCGTCGATCAGGGTGACAAAGCGCTTGGCCTCGTTAAAGGCGGTGCGGTCCAGTTGCGGGATGTCGTCGACGAACAGCACCGACACTGCCGCCGCGATGGCCAGATAATCGGCCGGTCCCAGCGCATGGGCGCATAAATCGGCAAAACCGGCCCGCGCCACCCCGTCATCATGCGCCGGCAGCGTGACTGAACGGCCCTTGACCGTCAGCACCAGCGGCGCGACCTGATCGCCATCGGTCATGCCCTGCCACAGCGCGTCCATTTCCGTTCGCGCGGTGCCATCCAGCGGGCTGAACCAGACCTGATGCCCGGTCAGCCGGTCCTGCCGGTGGTCACGCGGGCTGGCCAGTTCAACCACCGCCATGCGTTGCTTGATCAGCGCGATGAAAGGCAGGAAAAGCTGGCGGTTCAGGCCGTTTTTATACAGGTCGTCCGGCACCCGGTTCGAGGTGGTGACGATCGTCACCCCCTGTTCGAACAGCAACTGAAACAGCCGCCCCACGATCATGGCATCGGCAATGTCGGTGATCTGCATCTCGTCGAAACACAGCAGCCGCGCCTGTGCGGCCACCTGTGCGGCGACGGGGCGGACGGCATCGGCATCGCCGCGCTGGCGGGCGGCGTTCAGCCCGGCCTGAATATCCTGCATGAAGGCATGGAAATGCACCCGGCGCACCGGCACCGGCGACACCTGCGTCAGCATATCCATCAGCATGGATTTGCCGCGCCCGACGCCCCCCCACAGATACAGCCCCTGCGGGCCGGCATCCGGGGCCGGGGCGGCGCTGCGGCCCAACAGGCGCGACAACAGCCCGCCCTGCGCGGGGGCCGGCGCGGCGGACAGTTGCGCAATCACCCGGTCCAGCACCGGCAGCACCGCCCGCTGCGCCGGGTCCGGCGAGACGCGGCCCGCAGCCACGGCGGATTCGTAAAGATCGGTAACAGCACCCATGCCCCGGCATTGCCAAATAAAAAACCGGCCCGCAAGGGGCCGGTCCATGTGTTGTGGGCATGGCTGCCTTTACCGGCCAAGCCGCGAAAAGCCGCCCCGCACATCCTTGCCCTGCCCCAGCCAGTTTTGGGTCACGGCAGCGATATGGTTCACGATCTGCGCGCGCTGGGTAAAGCCCCTGGCGTCGGCCTGATCCCCGGCTTTGCCGGTCAGGGCGGGGAAATCGGCGCGGATCAGCTGGGGTTCGGTCAGCGCGGCGCCGGTTTTGGCGTTAAAGACCTGAACGGTATAGCGGATGTCATGCACCCCGGCATTCATCCATTCGCGCTGGCGCGTCACCGGGGTGACAGCGTGGAACTGCTGAATGACGGCCTCGACCCGGACGGGGGTTTTGCCGCGCGCGACGGTGGCGCCGCGCTGAATACCCTCGCGCACGATGGCGGCGGCCTGTGCGCGGCGGTCGCCATAGGGTTCGCCGTGCCAGACCACGTCGAAATTGGGGGTATAGCTGTTCACCTCGCTGGTGGTCAGGGTCTGCGGGGCGGTGACATTGACCGCCGCCACGCGCCATTGCGCGGCCTGTGCCGCCGGCACCTGAACATAGTTGGTTTCCCAGTTCGAGCTGGCACAGCCCGCAACCGTCAGCGCCAGCCCGCAGGCCAGGGCAATCTGTTTCAGCATCGAATCGTCCTTTCCGTCTGGCGCGGCCATCTGGTGGAACTGACGCAGCGGCCACATGATCGCGCCTGATATGCCACGATTCCGCGATCAAGAGAAGCGATTTCACGCAATCCCTTGCCTTTATTCGGATTCATCCCTGCAAAACCGTTAATCGCCCCGGCGCGGCGCGGCGTTGTCAGTTGACTGCGCGGGCTGCTAGGCTGGGGCCAAAGAACAGCCAGCCGGACCCGCCATGACCCCCGACCCGATCCTGACCGCCGCCGACCCGCGCGACCCCAGCCTGCGCGGCAGTTTTGACGCAATGCGCGCCGCCAGCCGCGAACAGCCGCTGACGCCATGGCCCGACCGCGAGGGCTGGTTACAGGCGCTGGCGGCGATGGTGCGCGACAACCGCGACCGTTTTGCCGATGCCATCGCCAGCGATTTCGGCCAGCGCCCCAAGGCCGAAACCGACCTGGCCGAGGTGTTCCCGGTGCTGGACGGCATCCGTGATGCACTGCGCCACGGGCGGCGCTGGATGCGGGTGCGCCGGGCCGGGGTCGGGCTGTGGTTTCGCCCGGCAAGTGCCCAGATCCGGCCCATGCCGCTGGGGCTGGTGGGGATTGTCGCGCCGTGGAACTATCCGCTGATGCTGTCGGCGGGGCCGCTGACATCGGCCTTCGTGGCGGGCAACCGTGCGATGCTGAAACTGTCGGAACACGCCCCCGCCTTTGCCGCCGCCTTTGCCGAGGCCGCGCCACGCTATTTCGACCCAGAGGTGTTAAGCGTCGTTACCGGCGGGCCGCAGATCGCGCAGGATTTCACCGCCCTGCCCTTTGACCACCTGCTGTTTACCGGATCGACCGCCGTCGGGCGTCACGTCATGCGGGCGGCGGCGGATAACCTGACGCCGGTGACGCTGGAACTGGGGGGCAAATCGCCGGTGCTGATCGCGCCGGATGCGCGGCTGGACCATGCCGCCGCGCGGGTGATGGCGGGCAAGTTGCTGAATGCGGGCCAGACCTGCATCGCCCCCGATTACGTCCTGATCCCCCGCGCGCGCGAGGGCGATTTCATCGCCGCCTGCCGCAAATGGGTGGGCAGGCATTACCCCGATCTGGCCAACAGCCGCGATTACGCCCGGATCATCAACAGCCGCCAATATGACCGCCTGACCGCCGCCGTGGCGCAGGCACGGCAAGGGGGGGCGACGCTGCACCACCTGTCGGCGGCGCAACCCGATGCGGCCAGCCGGCTGATGCCGCCGGTCGCGCTGACCGGGCCAATCACCGGGCCGCTGGCGGACGAGGAAATCTTTGGCCCCGTCCTGCCGGTGCTGCCCTATGACGACCTGCGCGCGGCGGTGGCGCATATCACCGACCGCCCGCGCCCGCTGGCCTTTTACCCCTTTACCGATGATGACCAGACGCGCGACCTGCTGCTGGCCTCGGTCGTGGCGGGGGGGGTGACGGTCAATGACACGGTGCTGCATGTGGCGCAGCATGGCCTGCCCTTTGGCGGCGTGGGCGACAGCGGCATCGGCGCCTATCACGGCAAGGCGGGCTTTGACCGGCTGTCGCATCTGCAACCGGTGCTGCGGCAGGCGCGGCTGAACGGGGCGGGGCTGATCGCGCCGCCCTATGGCCGCCGCTTCCGCAGCCTGATGCGGCTGATGATCGGCAAGTAACGGACATGAAAAAGGCCCCCGCAGGGGCCTTTTCCAAAAGCATCATCGCCGGGTCAGAAATCCATCTTGACCCCAAGCGTCACCGTGCGGCCGGGGGCATAGACCGGCTGGACCCCTTTGCTCTCACGCTGGACATAGCTGCTGCGCTCGTAATAAGCCTTGTCGAACAGGTTATCGACATTCAGATGCACCACGACATTGTCGTAACTGGCCGGGCGCCATTCGGCATAGGCATTCACCACCGTGTAAGAATCATGGTTGTTGAAACCTTCCGGGGTCAGGTAATCGCCCGACAGCTTGTTCGCCCATTCCAGCCCGGCACCCAGTTTCAGGTTATATTCCGGCACCGCCTGATCGACGAACAGGGTGGCAAGGCTGCCAACCGGCATCGCGGTGCCCCCCCACGGCAGAATCTTTTCACCGCCACGGGTCACATCGGCGCGGGTAAAGCTGCCGCCGACGCGGCCAGTGTCCCAGTTATAGGCGGCCTGCATAGTCACGCCACGACTGCGGATTTCACCTTCATTGACCAGCATGAACACCGCCGGGTCAGTGTCATATTTGCCCAGATTTTTCAGCTTGGTATCGAAATAGGTGATGTTTCCGGTCCAGTTGGCCTGATCGGCGTTCAGACCCAGCTTGAAATTGGTGGCCGTGGCGGGCTTGTAATCGGCCACGGTGCGGAAGGCATCAGTACGCACGTGCAGCAGCCCGAATTCGCCCACGTCATAGCCCAGCCAGCTGCGCGAGGCACCGGCAAAGACCTCGTATCCATCCGCGAACTCATAGGACAGCGTGGCGTTCAGGCTGCCGCCGCTGTCGCTGAAACGCTTGCTGTTATAGTCGGTCATGCGGTGATGGTCGAAACGCGCCCCGGTGGACAGGTCGATGCCATTGGCAAATTCGAACCGGCCCTGCACGAAGGCCCCCACCTGCATGGTTTCGATGGTCCAATAGCGCTTGGTGGTGGTGGAATAATTGTCGATTTCATAATCGTCATAGGCGAAATCGACACCCGCCGTAATCGTACCCGACGCGACCTGATAGGTGTTCTTGACCACACCGCCGATGGTGCGGGTTTCCATATCCATATCGCCGTTGAACTGGCGTGGTGCGCCGGTCTGATAGTCGGGGCGCCAGTATGCGCTGCGGCGGACATACAGTTCGACCTGCGGGTCCCATGCGGCGGTGGGGGCGGTGGTGCTGTATTTCAGGCGCAGCGTGTTATTGGTGATCTTCAGCGGATAGGTGTCGTTGGTGCGCGCCAGATCCATGTTCATCTTGATCACGCGGTCGGCGTTGTCCTTGCCGTATTCATAGGCCAGCTCGACCCGGTGGCCCTCGAATTCATAGCCGGTCTTGACCAGCGCGCCTTTGGATTTCGGGGCGCTGCCCGGCAGGGTGCGGCCATTGGCGGCCTCGTAATCGGTGCCATTGGCGCTGTGGACCATCGCGAACCAGTCAAAGCCCTGATAAACGCCGTAACCCGCCAGCGTGCCCGAAAAGCCGCGCCCGTTGCTGCCATAGGACAGGCCGACGCGCCCCCCCTGCGTGCGGCCATCGCGCAGCAGGTCGCGCGCGCCAACGGTTTCATAACGCACCGCACCTGCCGCCGCGCCAAAGCCGGAATCGGCAGCGGCGGCGCCGGCCTCGACCTCGACCGATTTCAGGAAGGCGGGGTCGACGACGCTGGACCCGGTATGGTGCCAGCCGGTGCGCGGCTGCGGGGTGCCATCGACGGTGACCGCAAGGTTCGACTGTTCCAGCCCGAACACATGAATGCGCTTGGACGGCCCGGCCCCGCCCGAAACCGCAACAGCGGAATTGCGCGAAAACAGTTCCGACACATCGGCGGGCTGAAGCGCCTCGATATCCTCTTCGGACACGGCGACGCCGCCGGTCGCGGTGACGTTTTCCTTGCCCTTGGCGATCAGGGTGATGCCGTCAAGGCTGAAGGACCGCACGGGCTTGTCGGCCTGTTGGGCCAGCGCCGGGGCCGCGGCCAGCGCGGTGGCCAGCGCCAGAACGGAAACGGTGGCGCGGTGAAGGGGCGGGTGAAGGGACACGGTTTGGCCTTTCGATGATTAACCTGGAAAATGACTCTGTTTCTTCACCCTTCGCGATTCTCAAGTATTTTTGTTGGTTATTAGGCGCACCACAACCCGCGCTGTGACCATATCGCCACAGCCGTGCCCGACGCGGTGATCGCCCGCATTGCGCGGTTTTCCTTGAATGCCGCGCCGGTGCCGCTAAGGAAGGGCGCGACGATGCAACCGTGACAAGGCCCGATGACCGACGCTGACCACACCGCCCGCAGCCCCGATTTGCATGTCGAGCTGATCGCCGTGCTGACCGCCCTTGGCGAAACCGCGCCGATGGTGATGACGCTTGGCGCGGCGGACCGGCTGCCCTCGGGGCCGTTCGCGCAGGAACACCGGTCGCTGCAAACCGGCCTGCGGCGCTGGGTGGAACATCTGACAGGGCACCGGCTGGGATATATCGAACAGCTTTACACCTTTGCCGACCGCGACCGGCAGGCCGCCGATGCGGCGGGGCGGGCGATCTCGATCAGCTATCTGGGGCTGATGCGGGCCGAAATTGCGGATCAGCCGCATACCCGCTGGTGCGACTGGTATGCCTATTTCCCGTGGGAGGACCACCGCAATGGCGAACCCCCGGTCATCGCCGCCGACATCGCCCCGCGCCTGCGGGCATGGGCGGGCGATGACGCGGCAGCATGGGCGCGCGCGGCGGGGCTGTTCGGGCTGGACGGTCAGGGCTGGAACGAAGAACTGGTCCTGCAACGATACGAGCTGCTTTACGCGGCCGGGCTGGTGGCGGAATCGGGCAGCACCGCCCCGGTGCCGGGCCAGCCGATGTTTGCAGATCACCGCCGCATTCTGGCCACGGCGATGGCGCGGCTGCGCACCAAGATCAAATACCGCCCCGTGGTGTTTGAACTGATGCCGCCCGTCTTCACCCTGCTGCATCTGCAACGCGCGGTCGAGGCCCTGTCAGGCCGCAGCATCCACAAACAGAATTTCCGCCGCCTGATCGAACAGCAGGAACTGGTCGAGGACACCGGCGAGGTCGATTCCGGCACCGGCGGCCGCCCGGCAAAGCTGTTCCGGTTTCGCAGCGCGGTTCAGACCGAACGCACCTATCTGGGGACACGGCCACCGGTGTCGCGCGCCTGACGCGAACTTATGCTTGACTTGAGCATAACTTGCTTATACTCACCCCGAGTATAAGGAGGAGACCGCCATGCTCGACACCCGGATCCCGTTGGAACACCTGTATGAACGGCTGCGCAAGCTGGTGCCGCTGCCGGACTGGCTGAACGCGGTGGATGATATTCAGGCCATCCTGCGCCTGAAACAGGAACGTAACGCCCTGATTCTGGCGCATAATTATCAGGTGCCGGAAATCTTTGGCACGGTGTCGGACATTGTCGGTGACAGCCTGGCACTGGCGCGGCGGTCCGCCGATGCGGATGCCGATGTGATCGTCATGGCGGGCGTGCATTTCATGGCCGAAACCACCAAGCTGCTGAACCCGTCGAAAACCGTGCTGATCCCGGATATGGCGGCGGGCTGTTCGCTGGCCGAATCCATCACCCCGGACGATGTGCGCGCGCTGCGTGCGGCGCATCCGGGGGTGCCGGTCATCACCTATGTGAACACCTCGGCGGCGGTGAAGGCGGAATCGGATATCTGCTGCACCTCGGGCAACGCGCTGAAAATCGTCGAGGGTCTGGGCGTGCCGCGTGTCATCATGATTCCCGACGAATATCTGGCCCGGAACATCGCCGCGCAAACCGGGGTCGAGATCATCACATGGGCCGGCCATTGCGAGGTGCATGAACGCTTTACCCCGCAGGACATCCGCGACATGCGCGCGGCCTATCCCGGCGTGACGGTGCTGGCCCATCCCGAATGCCCGCCCAATGTGGTGGCCGAGGCCGATTTCACCGGCTCGACCGCCGCGATGTCGGATTATGTCGCGCAAAACACGCCGGAAAAGGTGATGCTGGTGACCGAATGCTCCATGAGCGATAACGTCGCCATGGCCCATCCGCAGGTCGATTTCGTGCGCCCCTGCAACCTGTGCCCGCATATGAAGCGGATCACCCTGCGCAATATCCGCGCCGCGCTGGAAAACATGCAGCACGAGGTCACCATCGACCCCGCCCTTGCCGCGCCCGCCCGCCGCGCCGTCGAACGGATGCTGGCGATATGACGCTGCGCGCCGATCTGGCCGGTCAGCCGGTCATTATCGGCAGCGGCATTGCCGGGCTGGTCTGCGCGCTGGAACTGGCCGCGCGGCGCCCGGTGGTGCTGGTGACGGCGGCGGATGCGGGGGCGCAAAGCGCGACCCGGTGGGCGCAGGGCGGCATGGCGGCGGCGGTGGGGGCCGATGACAGCCCGGCCCTGCACGCGCGCGACACGCGGGCGGCGGGTGACGGGCTGACCGACCCGGCGGCGGCGGACTGGCTGACCCGCGCCGCGCCGGATGTGGTGGCATGGCTGGCGGCGCGCGGGGTGCGCTTTGACGGCGGGGCCAGCGGCCCGGCGCTGGGGCTTGAGGCCGCGCATTCCCGCCGCCGCATCCTGCACGCCGCCGGGGACGGCACCGGGGCCGAGATCATCCGCGCCCTGACCGCCGCGCTGGACCGCCACCCCCGCATCACCGTGATCGCCGGGGCGCAGGCCCGCCGCCTGCTGACCCGCGACGGACGCATCGCCGGGGTGATCGCTGTAACCGCGACCGGGGCGCTGACCCTGCCCGCCACGCAGGTGGTCCTCGCAACCGGCAGCATTGGCGGGCTGTATCGCGATGCGACCTCGCCCGGTGAAAACTGGGGTCAGGGGCTGGCCATGGCGGCACAGGCGGGGGCGGCGCTGCGCGATCTGGAGTTTGTCCAGTTCCACCCCACCGCGCTGGACGGCCCCGCCCGCCCCATGCCCCTGATCAGCGAGGCCGTGCGCGGCGAAGGCGCGGTGCTGATCGACGAAACCGGCACCCGCTTTGCCACCGCCCTGCCCGGCGCGGAACTGGCGCCGCGCGACCGGCTGGCCCGCGCCATCGCCGCGCATCTGGCCAAGGGGCACCGGGTGTTTCTGGACGCCACCGCCTGTCCCGGGCCGGGTTTTGCCCGCCGCTTTCCCGGCATTGACGCGATCTGTCGTCAGGCCGGCATCGACCCCACGCGCCAGCCGATCCCGGTGCGTCCGGCGATGCATTACCACATGGGCGGCATTGCCACCGACCTGACGGGGCGCAGCAGCCTGCCCGGCCTGTGGGCCTGTGGCGAGGCCGCCTGCACCGGGCTGCACGGCGCCAACCGTCTGGCCAGCAATTCCCTGACCGAGGCCGCCGTTCTGGCCCGTGCCGTGGCCGCCGATATCGCCGCGCAACCGCCCGCGCCGCCGCTTCTGGCGCTGACGACGGATGACGCGCCCCCGCCCGCCGACCCGGCGCCCGCGCGCAGTATCGTGTCGGACCAGCTGGGGCTGGTACGCGATGCGCAGGGCCTGCGCCACGCCATCGCCGCGCTGTTGCCGGTGGCCCAGGGCGATGGCCCGGCCCGCGCCCCGGCGCAGCTGGCGCTGATGATGGCCGTCGCCGCCCATGACCGCTGCGAAAGCCGGGGCGCGCATACCCGCCGCGACCACCCCGCGACGGCGGCGCTGGCCCGGCATTCGACCCTGACGCTGGGGGCCGCACTGGCCCGCGCCGCAGACCTGACCCCGCAACCCCTGACCGAAAGCACCTGACATGCCGCATTTGCCCCCCCTGCCCGCCGTGATGATCGAACCCATGGTCCGCGCCGCCCTGCTGGAGGATCTGGGCCGCGCCGGTGACATCACCACCGATGCCTGCGTTCCGGCACAGGCGCAGGCGGTGCTGGCGCTGACCAGCCGTCAGAACGGGGTCGCGGCGGGGCTGGATCTGGCGCAGATGGCATTTCACCTGATCGACCCCGCGATCCGCTTTGACCGGCGCTGTCAGGATGGCGACCGGCTGACCCCCGGCAGCGTTCTGGCCACGGTCAGCGGCAGCGCCCGCAGCCTGTTGATGGCGGAACGGGTGGCGCTGAATTACCTGTGCCGCCTGTCGGGTATTGCCAGCGTCACCCGCCAGATCGCGGATGCGATTGCCGGTCACAAGGCCCGCATCGCCTGCACCCGCAAGACCACGCCCGGCCTGCGCGCGGTGGAAAAATATGCCGTGCGGGCGGGTGGCGGCAGCAATCACCGCTTTGGGCTGGATGACGCGGTGCTGATCAAGGACAACCACATCGCCATCGCTGGTGGCATCGCCCCCGCGCTGCGCGCCGCACATGCCCATGCCGGGCATCTGGTCAAGATCGAGATCGAGGTCGACACGCTGGACCAGCTGGCACAGGTGCTGAAGATCGGGGCCGATGCGGTGTTGCTGGACAATATGACGCCCGACATGCTGCGTAAGGCGGTGGCGATGGTCGATGGCCGCGCCGTGACCGAGGCCTCGGGCCGGGTCACGCCGGAAACCGCGCCGGTGCTGGCCGCGACGGGGGTCGACCTGATCTCTGCCGGGTGGCTGACCCACAGCGCGCCGATCCTTGATATCGGACTGGATGTGGACGCCCTGTCCTGAAGGCAAAACCGGCGGGACAGGCCCGCCGGTTGAAATGCTTAACCGATGCCTTCAAATCTGGCGGGACGCTTTTCCAGAAAGGCGCCCATCCCCTCGCGCTGGTCGGGGGTGCCGAACAGGCGGTGGAACAGGGCGCGTTCATAGGCCACGCCCTCGGCCAGTGACAATTCCTCGGCGCGCATCACGGCCTCGCGGGCCTGACGGATGGCGGGGCGGGAATAACCGGCAATGGTCTGCGCGGCCTGCATCGCGGTGTCCAGCACCTGATCGTCAGGCACCACGCGGGCGACCAGACCGGCCTGCAAGGCCTCGGCGGCATCCATCATCCGGCCGGTCAGGTGCATGTCCATCGACCGGGCGCGGCCGATCAGTCTGGTCATGCGCTGGGTGCCGCCCATGCCGGCGATGACCCCCAGCTTGACCTCGGGCTGGCCGAATTTCGCGCCCTCGCCGGCAATGGCGAAATCGCACATCATCATCAGTTCGCACCCGCCGCCAAGGGCAAAGCCGTTGACCGCCGCGATCTTGGGCGTGCGCGCGCGGGCGAAATGGTCCCACCCGGCGAAATAGTCGCTTTCGACCATCTCGGCGGCGGTTTTATCGCGCATCTCGGCAATATCGGCGCCGGCGGCAAAGGCGCGTTCGGACCCGGTGATGACAATCGCGCCGATGCCGGTATCGGCGTCGATCTGCTGGACCGCTGTCAGCATTTCCGCCGCGACCTGACTGTTCAGCGCGTTCAGCGCCTTGGGCCGGTCGATGCGGATCAGGGCCACACGGCCCTGTCGGGTGATCTGAATGGTTTCTGGCATAGTCCCCCCTTTCACAGGCCACGCGCAATGACGATGCGCTGCACGTCGCTGGTGCCTTCGTAAATCTGGCAGACCCGGACATCGCGGTAAATCCGTTCCACCGGGTAATCGGCCAGATAGCCATAGCCGCCATGGATCTGGATCGCGTCGGAACAGACCTTTTCCGCCATTTCCGAGGCAAACAGCTTGGCCATGCTGGCCTCTTGCAGGCAGGGCTTGCCCGCCTCGCGCAGGGCGGCGGCGTGCAGGACCATCTGGCGCGCTGCGGCGATTTGGGTGGCCATATCGGCCAGACGGAAGGCGATGGCCTGATGGTCGATGATGGGCTTGCCAAAGGTCACCCGTTCGCGCGCGTAATCGCGGGCGGCCTCGAAGGCGGCGCGGGCCATGCCGACGGATTGCGCGGCAATGCCGATGCGCCCGCCTTCAAGGTTGGCCAGCGCGATCTTATAGCCCTCGCCCTCGGCACCCAGACGGTTTTCGACCGGGATGCGCATATCGTTAAAGGCCAGCGCGCAGGTGTCGGACGAATGCTGCCCCAGCTTCTGTTCCACCGTCACCACCTGATAACCGGGCGTGTCGGTGGGCACGATAAAGGCGGAAATGCCCTTCTTGCCCGCCGCCGGGTCGGTCACCGCGAAAACGATGATGACATTGCCGTTCTGCCCCGAGGTGATGAACTGTTTCGCGCCGTTGATGACATAGTGATCGCCATCACGCACCGCGCGGGTTTTCAGGCTGGACGCATCCGACCCCGCCTGCGGTTCGGTCAGGGCAAAGCCGCCGATCCATTCGCCGCTGGCCAGCTTGGGCAGAAAGCGGCGCTTTTGGTCCCCGGTCCCGAAGCGCAGGATCGGCGCGCAGCCGACCGAGCTGTGCACCGACAGGATGGTCGAACATGCGCCATCGGCGGCGGCGATTTCCTCGAGCGCAAGGGCATAGGCGACGGTGCCGGTGTCGGACCCGCCATATTCATCGGGGACGATCATCCCCAGAAAGCCCAGTTGCCCCATTTCGGTCAGCTGTGCGCGGGGGAAGGCGTGGTCACGGTCGCGGCCCGCGGCGCCGGGGGCAAGGCTGCCCTGGGCGAAATCGCGGGCGGCGTCGCGGATCTGTTCCTGTTCTTCGGTCAGCAACATCACGACACCCGTTCAATGGCGACGGCCGTGGCCTCGCCACCGCCGATGCACAGCGAGGCGACACCGCGCGACAGCCCGTAATGTTCCAGCGCCGCCAGCAGCGTCACCATCACCCGTGCGCCGGACGCGCCGATCGGGTGCCCCAGCGCGCAGGCCCCGCCATGCAGGTTCACCTTGTCATGCGGCAGGTCCAGATCGCGCATCGCGGCCATGGTGACGACGGCGAAGGCCTCGTTGATCTCGAACAGGTCGACATCCTTCAGGTCCCAGCCGGTCTTGGCGGCCAGCTTTTGCATCGCGCCAATCGGGGCGGTCGGGAACAGGTTGGGCTTGTCGGCATGGGTGCTGTGGCCGACGATCACCGCGCGCGGGGTCAGCCCCAGCGCCTGCGCCTGCGAACGCCGCATCAGCACCAGCGCCGCCGCCCCGTCCGAAATGGACGAGCTGTTCGCCGCCGTCACCGTCCCATCCCTGGCAAAGGCCGGTTTCAGCGTCGGAATCTTGTCGGGGCGGGCATTGCCGGGCTGTTCGTCGGTATCGACCACCACGTCCCCCTTGCGGGTCGTGACGGTGACGGGGGTGATCTCAGCGGTAAAGCGGCCCTGCGCGATGGCGTCATTCGCCCGGCTTAACGAGGCGATGGCGAAATTGTCCTGTTCCTCGCGGGTAAAGCCATAGGATTGGGCGCATTCCTCGGCAAAGGTGCCCATCAGGCGGCCTTTGTCATAGGCGTCTTCCAGCCCGTCAAGGAACATGTGGTCCATGACCTGACCGTGCCCCATGCGCATCCCGGCACGCGCCTTGGGCAGCAGATAGGGCGCGTTGGACATGCTTTCCATGCCGCCCGCCACGATGACATCGGCACTGCCGGCCAGCAGGCTGTCATGGGCGAACATCGCGGCCTTCATCCCCGATCCGCACATCTTGTTGACCGTGGTCGCGCCCGCACCCAGCGGCAGGCCCGCCCCCAGCGCGGCCTGCCGCGCCGGGGCCTGACCCTGACCGGCGGGCAGGACACAGCCCATGATGATTTCCTGCACGGCCTCGGGCGACAGCCCGGCCCCGTCCAGCGCGCCCCGAATGGCCGCCGCCCCCAGTTCCGCGGCGCTCAGCGGCGCAAAGGCGCCCTGAAAGCCGCCCATCGCCGTGCGCGCGGCGCCAACGATGACAATCGGATCGTCCTGTTTCATGTCGTTTCCCTTTCTGGTCCTGCATCCGGCCTTGTCAGGTCCGGCGGTTATTTCGGTGCCATGCGCAGCGCGCCGTCCAGACGGATGACCTCGCCGTTCAGCATCTGGTTTTCGACGATATGGCGCACCAGCGCGGCATATTCGGCGGGCTGGCCCAGACGCGGCGGGAAGGGGACATTGGCCCCCAGCGAATCCTGCACCTCCTGGGGCAGGCCGGCCATCATCGGGGTGCCGAAAATGCCCGGCGCGATGGTCACGACGCGAATGCCGTGACGGGCCAGTTCGCGCGCGGCGGGCAGGGTCAGCGCGGCCACGCCGCCCTTGGACGCGGCATAGGCCGCCTGCCCGATCTGGCCGTCCATCGCCGCGATCGAGGCGGTATTGATGATCACCCCGCGTTCGCCGCCCTGACCGGCCTCGTTTTTGGCGATGGCATCGGCGGCAAGGCGCAGCATGTTGAACGTGCCGATCAGGTTGATGGTGATGGCGCGGGCAAAGCTGTCCAGCCGGTGCGGGCCTTCACGACCGACGATTTTCTCGCCCGGGGCGATACCGGCGCAATTGACCAGCGCGTCAATGCGGCCAAAGGCGTCCTGCGCGGCCTGAATGGCGGCCTGACCGTCGGCCTCGCTGGTGACATCGGTGGCGACGAAACGGGCGCTGTCGCCCAACGCATCGGCATGGGCCTGCCCGGCGTCCTTGTTGACGTCCAGCAACACGGCCTTGCCGCCCTGCGCGACGACCATTTCAGCCACCGCCGCGCCAAGGCCGGACCCGGCGCCGGTGATCAGGAAAACACGATCTTTGATCTGCATGGGATATCCTTACTGTTTCGCCAGTTTTTCGACTTCGGCCTTGCGCAGCATGAAACGCTGGATCTTGCCGCTGGGGGTCTTGGGCAGTTCCGCGACGAAATCAATCGCGCGCGGATAGGCATGGGCGGACAGGCGTTTGCGCACATGCTGGCGCAGTTCCTCGGCCAGATCGTCGCCCGGCGTGGCGCCGCGCGCAAGGATGCAGAACGCCTTGACGATCTCGGTCCGGTCGGGGTCGGGCACGCCGATCACGGCAGCCTCGGTCACGGCCGGGTGTTCCAGCAGCGCGCTTTCCACGTCGAACGGCCCGATACGATAGCCCGACGAGGTGATCACGTCATCCGAACGCCCGATAAAGCTGATCGAGCCGTCATCCTCGAACTCGACACTGTCGCCGGTATAATAATACCCGTTCGCAATCGCGGGCGTCTCCTTTTTGTAATAGCCGCTGAACCACAAAAGCGGCGAATTGGCGGTGTCGACGGCCAGAATGCCGGGCTGGTTCGGCCCCAGTTCCCTGCCGTTTTCATCCAGCACCGCAATGCGATAGCCCGGCATGGCATAGCCCGCCGACCCGGCCCGCACCGGGTGGTCCAGCCCGTGATGGTTATTGACCACCATACCCAGCTCGGTCTGGCCGTAATGATCGTGAATGGGGGCGTCCAGATGGGCGTCGAACCAACGAATGACCTCGGGGTTCAGGGGTTCACCGGCGCTGGACACGACGCGCAGACGACCCTTGACGCGTTCGGCGGCCTCGGCCCCGGCGGCGATCAGCAGGCGATAGGCGGTGGGCGAACCGGCAAGGTTCGTCACCCCCAGCTTTTCGATGATGTCATAGGTGGATTCGGCGGTAAAACCGCCCTCGAACATGGTCGTGGCCTGCCCCAGCAACAGCGGCCCGGTCACGGCGTAATACAGCCCATAAGCCCAGCCGGGGTCCGCGATGTTCCAGTAAACGTCATCCGCCCGCAATTCGACCGCGTCGCGCATATAGGCGGCAAAGGACAACAGCGCCCGCAGCGGCACCGGCACCCCTTTGGGCAGGCCGGTGGTCCCCGAGGTCGACATCATCATGAACAGGTCATCGCCGCTGCGCGTGACCGGGGTGAAACCGGTGCTGGCCGCCGCCGTCGCGGCGCGGAAATCGACATCGCCCCTGGGCAGCGCGGCGCCGTCAGCCAGGATTGTGGCGATGGGCGGACAGTTTTCGACCTCGTCCAGCTTGGGCCGGTTGGCGCTGTCGGTGACGACAAAGCGCGCGCCGCTGGTGCGAAAGCGCTGTTCGATCGCCTTGGGGCCAAAGGCCGTGAACAGCGGCTGATACACCCCGCCCGCGCGCCAGACGCCCAGAATGGTGGCGATCAGTTCGGGGATACGCGGCAGCAGCCCCGACACGGTATCGCCCGGTTTGATGCCCTGCGCGACCAGCATATTGGCCACCCGTGCCGACATGTCGCGCAGATCCTCGAACGTATAGGTCTGGTGCTGCCCGTCCGCACCGGCCCAGCGCAGCGCGGCGCGGTTCTGGCCGCAATGGCGGTCACAGCATTCGTCGCAGGCATTCAGCCCGCCAGCCAGATCGCCCTGCAATTCGGCAATGGCGTTTTCGATGCGAAACAGCGCAACGGCGCTGGCATAGCCGGTCTTGCCAGCCGCGGCGGGTTTGTCAGTCATTGGTCTTCTCCTCCACACGCTTTCGCGACGGTGGATGGCCGCGAAAGGTTCCCGGATTGAAAAATGACGGGCTGTCGGATTGCAAACAATGACTTTGGCGGCCTAAAATCGTGATCGGAAATGCCATATTGCGAAGGGGCCGGGGGTGACGGAACGGCGGATGATCCTGCCGGGCTTTGTCTGGGACGCGCTGGACTGTCTGCGCCAGCAGGGGCTGGACGGGGCGCCGGTGCTGCGCGCGGCGGGCCTGCCCGCGCAGGTCAGCGAACCCATCAGCAACCAGCAATATGGCGCGCTGTGGCTGGCCATGGCCGACGCGCTGGAGGACGAGTTCTTTGGCCTTGGCGCCCGCCCGATGCGACCGGGCAGTTTTGCCCTGATGTGTCACGCGGTGATCGACACCCGCACGCTGGACCACGCATTGCGGCGGATGCTGCGATTCCTGCGCGTCGTTCTGGATGACCCGTCGGGGCGCTTAAGCGTGCAGGCCGGGCAGGCCGATATTACCCTGACCGCGCGCCAGCCGCGCACGGCATTTGCCTATCGCACCTATTGGCTGATCCTGATGGGCGTGGCCTGTTGGCTGGTGGGGCGGCGCATTCCGCTGCGCCGGGTCGATTTCGCCTGCCCCGCCCCCGAACACCGCGAGGATTATCACCAGTTCTTTGGCGCCCCGGTGCATTTCGGCCAGCCCGTCAGCCGGCTGGTCATCGACGCCGGGTATCTGGCGCTGCCGGTCATTCGCAGCCCGCAGGCGCTGACCGGGTTTCTGCGCGGGGCGCCGGCGAATATTCTGGTGCGCTATCGCCATGATCAGGGGCTGACGGCGCGCATCCGCAACCTGTTGCAGGCCCGCCCGGCCAGCCAATGGCCCGATGCCGCCGAACTGGCGGCCAGCCTGCGTCTGGCCCCGGCCACCCTGCGCCGCCGCCTGCGCGCCGAGGGCCAAAGCCTTGCCGCCATCAAGGACGAGATCCGCAATGTCCGCGCCCAGACCCTGTTGCGCGACAGCCCGGCCAGCGTGGCCGAAATCGCCGCCGATCTGGGATACAGCGAACCCAGCGCCTTTCACCGCGCCTTTCGCAAATGGACCGGCACCAGCCCCGGCGCCTTCCGTCAGGCGCGCAGAACCTCGGGCAGGTCCACCAGCGCATAACCCGCGCCGCGCAACGCATCGCGCACCGCCGTCGCCGTGGCCAGCGCCGATGGCCCGTCGCCATGCACACAGATGGAATGAATCGGCGTCGCCAGCACCGCGCCCTGCGTGGTCACCAACCCGCCACGGTCCAGCATCGCGATGACATGGGCGGCGGCCTGTTGCGGGTCATGCAGCACCGCGCCCGATGTTCCACGTGAAGCAAGCTGCCCGTCAGGCTGATATGTGCGGTCGGCAAAGGCCTCCAGCGCGACGGGCAGGCCCGCAGCGCGGCCTGCCGCCGCCAGTTCCGACAGGGCCGGGGCCAGCAGGATCAGCGTCGGGTCCAGATCGGCCATCGCCTGCGCGATGACATCTGCCATGGCCCGGTCGGCGCAGGCCTGATTGTTCATGGCACCATGCGGTTTGACATGGCGCAGCACCGCCCCCCCGGCCTGTGCCAGCGCCCGCAACGCGCCGATCTGGGTCAGCACCAGCGCCCGCAAATCATCGGCATCCAGCCGCATGGCCCGCCGGCCAAAGCCCTGAAGGTCGGCATAACCGGGATGCGCCCCGATCCCCACCCCCGCCGCCTGTGCCGCGCGCAACGTGCGCGCCATCACCAAAGGGTCGCCGGCATGGGCACCACAGGCGATATTGGCGCTGCCCACCACCCGCAGCAGCGCCGCATCATCGCCCATCACCCACGGGCCAAAGCCTTCGCCCATATCGGCGTTGATATTGATTTTCATGGCAATTCCCCTTGCAGCGCGTGGTCGAAATGGTCGGGCGCGGCGGCATCAACCACGCCCCCCACCAGATTGCGGGCCAACAGATGCGCCGGGTCCAAGGGCTCGGCCAGCGCGGCGATGCTGTCGATGGCGGCCTGCCGGGCGGCGGCGGCGGCGCGGGCGGCGGCTTCGGCCTGCGCGACGCTGACCAGCGTGAACCGCACCGCATCACCCGGCATCAGTGCCGCCAGCCGGGGCAGGTCGGCGCGAATGACGGTGGCGATCTTGGCATAGCCGCCGGTGGTCTGGGCCTCGGCCAACAGGATGATCGGCTGGCCATTGGCAGGCACCTGAACAGCCCCCGGCACCACCCCGTCCGAAACGATATCGGCCCCCAGATCCGAATGCGCCAGCACCGGCCCGTCCAGCCGCATCCCCATGCGGTCGGTCTGGGCGCCGACAGTAAAGGCCGACCCGGTCAGCACGGCAAAGGCCTGATCGGTGAAATGCGCCTGCTGCGGCCCCGCGACGACGCGGATCGGGCCGGGGTCAGGTGGCGGCGGCGCGGATATCGACAGCATTCCCGACAGCCCCGTGGCCCGCACCGGCAGCAGGTCACCCGCCTGCAACGCGCGCCCCTGCCAGCCGCCAAGCCCCGCCCCCGGCAGGGTCGACCGGCTGCCCAGAAAGCGCGGCACCCCGACCCCGCCGGCAATGGCCAGCAGCGCCGATTGCGTCGGCGCCAGCAGGGTCAGCCGCAGTTCTGCCCCTTCGGGCAGGGTCGCGGCGGTCCAGGGGGGCACGGTGGTGCGGCGCCCGTCGCGATGCAGGATCACCCCGGTTAACAGGCCGCTGGTGGCAAGGCGCACCGGCCCGCCCTCGGCCCGCAGGCGCGGCGGGGTCAGGGCGACCTCAAGCGCCTCGGTGGGGGTGGGGTTGCCCGCCAGCGCATTGACCAGCGCCAGCGCCGCCGCGTCCAGCACGCCCGAGGACGGCACCCCCATCGCCAGCCCGCCGCGAAAGCCGGTATCCTGCACCATGGTCCGCGCGCCGGGGTCCAGAACCCGCAGACCCGCGCTCATTCCGGCACCTGAAATGCGGTGGGGTCCAGCCGCCCGGCGGCCAGATCGGCGGTGATGTCGGCGCATTCCTCGGGCCCGACGGCGCGAAACATCAGCCGGTCGCCAGCCGCCAGCAGCGCCGGGGATGCGGCACGGCGGGCGTCGAACAGCGGCACCGGGCAGTGGCCCAGAATATGCCAGCCGCCCGGACTGTCGCTGGGATAGATCACCCCCAGCCCGTTGGCGATGGCCACCGCCCCCCGCGGCACCCGCGACCGCGGCGAGGACCGGCGCGGCAGCGACATCGTCGCTGGCAGTGTGCCCATAAAGGGCAGGCCGGGCAGAAACCCCAGCGCGTAAATGTCGAAATGCGTCGCGGCATGGGTGGCTGTGATCTGCGCGGCGGGCATGTCCAGCGCCTGTTCCAGCGCTGCCAGATCCATCCCGTCATAGCGACAGGGCAGCCGCCAGTCGCGCCCTGCCCCGCCGGCATCGCCATCCACCCCGGCCAGCAGGTCGCGCACCGCCGCGATCAGCGCGGCCTGATCGCCATGCAGCGGGTCGTAATGCAGGGTGACAGCACAGAAACTGGGGGCCAGTTCCACCGCGCCGGGCAGATCGCCCCGCTCAAGCGGCCGCGCCAGCACCGCCATCGCCGCCCGCACCCGCGCCGCCACCTGTGGCCCAATGGCCGTGCCAAGACGAAAGGTGATGGCGCGATCGGCCAGCGGGTCCACCGCCACAAGCTGCATCCGCCCCCCCCTTCAGGTTTTCCGTGACAGGGTGGCAGCGTAACGCCCGGAACGCCCGACCGAAAGCCCCAGGGCCAAACGCAAAAGGCCGCGCATCTGCGCGGCCTTTCGGAACCATGTGGCGGGATCAGAACTGATAGTTCAGACCCAGTTTCAACGCCCAGTAATCCGGGGTGGCGTTGGTCTGCACCGAATCACCCTCGGCGTCGGTCCAGGTGATTTCGGTCTTGCCATAGTTGTAATATTCGACATCGCCGGTCAGGCTGAGACGTTCGTTCAACTTGCGCTCGGCGCCCAGACCCACCACATAACCGGTCGACGAAAAGCCGCTGCCAAGCCCGATCGCATAGCGACCGTCATCATCGGTGCCGGTTTCCGCCAGATCGTAATCGAACTTGCCATGCGCGATGCCGGCGATGCCATAGACGATGGTATCGGGGCGCAGCTGATAGCCGGTTTTCATCCGCAGGCTGACCGCGTATTTTTCCTTGATTTTGGCGCTGGCCATGGCCGTCACACCATCATCGGAAAAATCGCGGCTGACTTCATCGTCGATATTGCCGCCATGAACCTCAAGCTCGGGGCCGATGACCCATTTGTTGCGTTCCCAGCGATAACCGCCGCGCAGGGCAAGGAACGGCCCCTTGGGCCGCAGCGTGCCGATATCGCCCTGAAACGCGAAATCCGACTGACCGGCATCGCGGTTGAAAACGCCGACGCGGTCGTCGCCATTCATGGCATAACCCAGCGCGGCACCGACATAGGCACCTTCCCAGCCGTTGCTGACCTCTTCCTGAATCGGGGCCACAATAACGGGGTCGGGTTGGGGGGCGACAAAGCCGCCGGCATGGGCCACGGCCACGGGACACATGATAACCGCCGCAGCGGCCAGTTTCGAAATGGCAGATTGGGTCGACATGGGAAAACTCCTAACAGGCGTGGTGACACCGGGGAACGACGAAAATTATACGCCCACAGCAGGACAGAGTTTCAACCCAACATCACCCCATTGGCGAAATCCGCGAACAGAGTCATAAAAATACAACAATTCATGCCGCTATGGCTGATCGCCTGTTCAGTTTTTCGCCTTATAGTGGCGATTCCCGACCCGTTTTGCGGGCCTGACCGCCGCCCTGCGTCAGATGTCCAGATTCTCGACGCTCAGCGCATTTTGCTGGATAAAGTCGCGGCGCGGCTCGACCACATCGCCCATCAGCTTGGTGAACAGGTCGTCGGCCTCGGCCACGTCTTCGATGCGGACCTGCAACATGGTGCGGGCGTCGGGGTCCAGCGTGGTTTCCCACAACTGGCCGGGGTTCATCTCACCCAAGCCCTTATAGCGTTGCAGCGACAGGCCCTTTTCCCCCTCGAGGAAGATCGCCGCCAGCAGGTCCAGCGGGCCAAAGACCGGCACTTCGCGATCCTTGCGCACCAGCACCGCGCGCTGGCCGTAGACCTCGCGCAGGCTGTCGGTCATGCCGCCAAGGCGGCGCGATTCGGCGCTGCGCAGCATGGTGCCGTCAAGGTTGCGGCTTTCCTCGACCCCGCGCAACACGCGCGACAGGCGGATGCCGCCATCCTGCGTCGGGCGGCCCGTCCAGCCGCGTTCATATTCCAGCGCGATCAGGTCCAGCCGCGCGGCCACGGCATCGGCCACACCCTGCGCATCGGCGTCGATGCGACCGGGCAACAGCGCCCCGGCAATGGCGGCCTGTTCGGTGATCTGCGGCGGGTAATGGGTGGGATAGGCGCGCAGAAGGCGGCGCGCGCTGCGGGCCTCTTCGACGACGCGGGCAAGGTCGTTGCCGGTGATCTGTTCACCCGAGGCAAGCCGCAGGCTGGCGCCCTCGACCCCTTGCGCGATCAGGTAATCCTCAAGCGCGGCCTCGTTTTTCAGATAGACCTCGGACTTGCCGCGCCCGACCTTATACAGCGGCGGCTGCGCGATATACAGATGCCCGGCCTCGATCAACTCCGGCATCTGGCGGAAGAAGAAGGTCAGCAACAGGGTGCGGATATGCGCGCCGTCCACATCGGCATCGGTCATGATGACGATCTTGTGGTAACGCAGCTTGTCGAGGTTGAATTCCTCGCGGCCGATGCCGGTGCCAAGCGCGGTGATCAGCGTGCCGATCTGGTCGGATGACAGCATCCGGTCGAACCGCGCCCGTTCCACGTTCAGGATCTTGCCGCGCAGGGGCAGCACCGCCTGATTCTTGCGGTCGCGGCCCTGCTTGGCACTGCCGCCGGCGCTGTCACCCTCGACGATGAACAATTCGGCCAGCGCGGGGTCTTTTTCCTGACAATCGGCCAGTTTGCCGGGCAGGCTGGCGACATCCATCGCGGTTTTGCGGCGGGTCAGTTCGCGCGCCTTGCGGGCGGCCTCGCGGGCAAGGGCGGCCTCGATGATCTTGCCGACGATCTGTCTGGCCTCGGCGGGGTTTTCCTCGAACCACTCGGACAGCTTTTCCCCGACCAGCCCTTCGACCGCGGGGCGGACCTCGGAACTGACCAGCTTGTCCTTGGTCTGGCTTGAGAATTTCGGGTCCGGCACCTTGACCGACAGCACACAGGTCAGCCCCTCGCGCGCGTCGTCGCCGGTGAAATCGACCTTTTCCTTTTTCGCGATGCCGCTGGATTGGGCATAGGCGTTGATGACGCGGGTCAGCGCGCCACGGAAACCGGCCAGATGGGTGCCACCATCGCGCTGGGGGATGTTGTTGGTAAAGGGCAGGACGCTTTCGTGATAGCTGTCATTCCACCACATCGCGACCTCGACCCCGATGCCGTTCTTTTCGCCCTGCATAAAGATCGGTTCGGGCATGACCGGGGTTTTGCTGCGGTCCAGAAACTTGACGAATTCGCGCACGCCGCCTTCGTAAAACAGCTCGGCCCGCAGGGGTTCGGCGGGGCGCTCGTCCTCGAGGATGATGCGCACGCCGCTGTTGAGGAAGGCCAGTTCGCGCAGGCGGTTTTCCAGCGTTTTGAAAACATAATCCAGATTGCTGAACGTGCCGTTTTCCGGGTCCTGCACCTTGGACGAGGCCAGAAAGCGCACCTCGGTGCCCGACTGATCGGGCGCATCACCCACCACGCGCAAATGTTCGGCGGTTTCGCCATGTTCGAACCGGGCGTAATGTTCCTTGCCCTTGCGCCAGATGCGCAGTTCCAGCCAGTCGGACAGGGCGTTCACGACCGAAACCCCGACCCCGTGCAGACCGCCCGAGACCTTGTAGCTGTTGGAATCGAATTTCCCGCCGGCGTGAAGCTGGGTCATGATGACCTCGGCTGCGCTGACGCCTTCGGTCGGGTGCATGTCGACCGGGATGCCGCGCCCGTTGTCGCGCACGCTGACGCTGCTGTCGGCGTGGATTTTCACATGAACATAGTCGGCATGACCGGCCAGCGCCTCGTCAATGCCGTTATCGACCACCTCATAGACCATGTGATGCAGGCCCGATCCGTCATCGGTGTCACCGATATACATGCCGGGGCGCTTGCGCACGGCCTCCAGTCCCTTGAGAACCTTGATGGAATCCGCGCCGTATTCCTGCGGCTGGGGGGTCGTGTCGCTCATGCGTTTCTTATCCTGCCTTTGACCCGCATCTTATAGGGGTTCGGGGGCGGAATGTCACGGGAAAGGCACAATATTCAGTGCCCGGCGGGGGCGCTGCCCCCATCGCGCCGGTGGCGCGATTCCCCCGAGGTATTTGGGACAGAAGCGAGGCACCCAATCCGGGCATCGGGTGTCAGCCCCAGGCGACACAGACCTGAGGTCGGGCAGGCCAAGGGCCGCGCCCGGTCCCGGGCCGGTCATGTGTCACCGCTGATCACCGACCCGTCCGGGCCGGTGCTGACATGCAGCATTCTGCCACGGCTTTGCAGGCTGTCGAACAGCTCGGCCCCGGTTCCGGTCAGCACCGCCTGCGCGGGCAGCACGACCAGTTCGTCATACAGCAAGGCGCGGCGGCCGGCATCCAGATGGGCCGCGACCTCGTCCAGCAGCAGCAGCGGGCGCCATTCGGCCAGCGCCCGCGCATTGGCCAGAACCAGCGACAGCAGCAGCGCCTTTTGTTCCCCGGTCGAGGCCAGCGCGGCGGGCATATCCTGCGGTCCCCAGACCGCGCCCAGATCGGCGCGATGGGGTCCGGTCAGGCTACGCCCGGCGGCAAGGTCGCGCGGGCGGGTGGCGGCCAGCCGGGCCGCGATGCTGTCGGGGTCGGGGTCATCAGACAGCCCTTCGCCCGCCAGCAGCGACAGGGTGGCGGCGGGGAAGGCGTCCGACCCCTGCGCCTGCGCCTGTTGCAAGCCGTCCAGCGCGGCCAGCCGGTTGCGGGTCAGCGCCGCGCCGGATTCGCCCATCTGCGATTCCAGCGCGCGATACCAGCCCGCATCTGCGACCTGATCGCGCAGCAGCCGGTTGCGTTCGCGCATCGCCTTGTCATAGGCCAGCGCGTGTTCAGCATGATCGGGGGCGAAAGACAGGGTCAGCCGGTCCAGAAACCGGCGCCGGGTTTCGGGCGGGTCGGTCCACAGCCGGTCCATCGCCGGCACCAGCCAGATCACCCGGAACAGCCGCGCCAGCGCGGTTTGGGGAACAGGCTTGTCGTCAATCCTGACCTGCCGGTTCTGCCCCGGCGGCGCGGTGCATTCGACCCCTCTGTCCGCCGTTTGCGCGCGTATCCGCCAGCCTGCGCCCGCTGCCTGACGCGCCTGATCGGGGGCCGCCGCCCCGCGCAGCCCACGTCCGGGGGCCAGCATCGACAGCGCTTCAAGGATATTGGTCTTGCCCGCGCCGTTGGGGCCGAAAATCGCCGTTGGCCGCGGGTCGAGGTCAAGCGACAGCCGCGGCCATGACCGGAATTGCGCCAGTTGCAGCCGGGTCAGCGTCACACGCGCATCGGCATGACGACATAGACGGCGCTGGAATCGTTGCCTTCGCGGATCAGCGCCGCGTCGCCCGAGCCATTGAACAGGAACACCGCGTTTTCGCGGTCGACCTGGCTGGCGATTTCCTGAAGGTATTTGGCATTGAAACCGATTTCCAGCGGCTCGTCAGCATAGGCCACGGCCAGCTCTTCCTCGGCGGCACCGGCATCCGGGGCGTTGACCGACAGCACCAGACGGTCCAGATCCAGCGTCAGCTTGACCGCGCGCGAGCGTTCGGACGACACCGTTGCCACCCGGTCGACGGCACGGGCGAAATCGCCGGCGTCAACCTCCAGCTTGCGGGTGTTCCCGGTCGGGATCACGCGGGTATAGTCGGGGAAGGTGCCGTCAATCACCTTGCTGGTCAGGGTGATCGAGGGGGTGGCGAACCGCACCTTGGTTTCGCTGACCGAAACCGCGATATCGGCATCGTCATCGTCCAGCAGCTTGCGCAGTTCGGCCACGGTCTTGCGCGGCACGATCACCCCCGGCATGTCGGCGGCGCCCTGCGGCAGTTCGGCGTCGATGCGCGCCAGACGGTGCCCGTCGGTGGCCACGCAACGCAGCATCGCGCCGCCCTCGGTCTGGGCCACATGCATATAGACCCCGTTCAGGTAATAGCGCGTTTCCTCGTTCGAGATGGCGAATTTCGACTTGTCGAACAGGCGGCGCAGAACCGGGGCCTTGGCGGTGAAATTGGCCCCGTATTCGGAATTGGCCATGACCGGGAAGTCCTGACTGGGCAGGGTCGCCAGATTGAAACTGGCGCGTCCGGCCTGAACCGCCAGACGACCCGCCGCGTCGTCGGTCGCGATCTCGACCAGCGCGCCATCGGGCAGCTTGCGGGCGATCTCGTTCAGCAGGGCGGCGCTGACCGTTGCCGCACCGGGGCGCTGGACCTGCGCCGGGGCGCGGTCGACGACCTCGGTGTCCAGATCGGTGGCGCGGAAGCTGACGCCATCGGCGCCGGCCTCGATCAGCACATTGGACAGGATCGGAATGGTGTTGCGGCGCTCGACCACGGATTGCGCCTGATTGACGGCTTTGACCAGAACGGCGCGTTCGATCGAAAACTTCATCTTTTTTCCCCTGTGGACGTTTGGCCCGCGTCCTGTGGTTCTAACCCCAGCGGGGCATGGCCTTCAAGATCGCGATTCGCCGGTGGCGTCAGGCCTCAAGCAGGCGGCGCAGCAGGTCGACATCCTCGGCCAGCTGGCGGTCGTCGACGGACAGTTCCTCGATCTTGCGGATGCCGTGCATGATGGTGGTGTGATCGCGCCCGCCAAAGCGGCGGCCGATCTCGGGCAGGCTGCGGCTGGTCATCTGTTTGCACAGATACATCGCGATCTGGCGCGGGCGGGCGACGGCGCGGGCGCGTTTGGGGCCGATCATGTCGGCCAGACGGATGTTGTAATGTTCCGCCACCTTGCGCTGGATCTCCTCGATCGTCAGCTTGCGGTCCGAGGCGCGCAGAATGTCGGTCAGGCAGTCCTGCGTCAGTTCCAGCGAGATTTCCTTGCCCACCAGCCCGGCAAAGGCGAACAGGCGTTGCAGCGCGCCTTCCAGCACCCGCACGTTCGAGGTGATCTTGCGTGCCAGAAATTCCAGCACCCCGGACGAAATTTTCAGCCCCGGATATTGCGTGGCAAAGCTGTCGGCCTTGGATTGCAGGATGCCAAGGCGCAATTCGTAATCGGTCGGGTGCAGATCGACGATCAGCCCGCAGGACAGGCGCGACTTGATGCGTTCCTCAAGATCCTTGATCTCGCCGGGGGCGCGGTCGGCGGAAATGACGATCTGCTTGCCCTGATCGACCAGCGCGTTGAAGGTGTGGAAGAATTCCTCTTGCGTGCTGTTCTTGCCGGCGATGAACTGGACGTCATCGACCATCAGCACATCGACATTGCGGAACAGTTGCTTGAAATCCATCGTGGTGCGTTCGCGCATCGCCTGAACAAAGCGATACATGAACTGTTCCGCCGACAGATACAGCACCTTGGCATGGGGCTGGCGCTGTTGCAGGTCGCGGGCGATGGCGTGCATCAGGTGGGTCTTGCCCAGACCCACGCCGCCATACAGAAACAGCGGGTTGAAGCTGACCGGCCCGCCCTCGGCCACGCGGCGGGCGGCGGCATGGGCCAGCTCGTTCGGTTTGCCGACGACGAAATTGTCAAAGGTAAAGCGCACATCCAGTGGCGCGCTGATATCCTCGGGGCGGGGGGCATTTGCGGCCATGGGCGCCGCCGGGGCGGTCGCTGGCGCAACCGGGGCGGATGCGGCGGCGGCGGGTTTGCGCAGCGCGGACGCTGTGGCGGTCTGAAAGATGATGCGGTCGACCTGCTGGCCGCCATCGTTCAGCGCCGCCATGATCGGGTCGCTGAAATTGCGCGACACCCAGTCGGACATGAACCGCGTCGGGCTGGTCAGCTCCGCCACCCCGGCATCCAGACCGGTCAGGCGCAAAGGTTCGATCCAGGCGGTAAAGCTGCTGGTGCCCACGGTCTTTTTCAACTGCGCGCAGGCCTGCCCCCAAATCTCGTCCATTTTTCTTGCCTTATCGTTCATTGTCCCCAACCCCCGGCAGGAACGCTGCCGGGACGATGCGCCGCGCCGATCGGGCAAACAGGTCGGCCACCCCGCCCGACGCAGACAGCACCAGGGCGGGCCGGAACGGCCCCTTGTTTACAGACAGGAAACGAAACCGGGCCAGTGGCAGCCGGCCCTGATCGTTTCACGGTGCGCGATATCCGGCCATGACCGCGTATCTGTCCACACCTGCCCCGCCCCGGCCGCACGCGGAACATGTCCCCCAATCGCGACCCGAGTCGCATGTGGATAACTAGCAACCCGCTGCCCGAGTCTGCAACCGATCTTCATGCTTGACAGGTGAATCGCCACCCCGAATCTGGGGCCGCTGCGCGCCTTTGCCGCAGGATGCAAAAACCATGCCATTCAGATATTTGCAGGCGACGAAAAAAGGCGCAGCCCCTTGGCTACGCCCCGGATTTTGTCGCCCCACAGCCCGTGACAGGCCGCAGATCGTGGCGATCAGGCGGCGCCCATCGCTTTCACGCGGGCGGCCAGACGCGACATTTTGCGCGCAGCGGTGTTTTTGTGAACCACACCTTTGGTCACACCGCGCATCAGTTCGGGCTGTGCGCTTTTCAGCGCCTCGGCGGCCTTGCCGGCATCGCCGCTGGCAATGGCCTCTTCGACCTTGCGCAGATAGGTGCGGATGCGCGAGCGGCGGGCTTTGTTGACGTCGGTGCGACGCTCGATCTGGCGGGCGCGCTTTTTGGACTGGGGCGTGTTGGCCATGGATCAGGTCCTTGCTGTGTTTCTTTGTTCCGTTCGCGCAATCAAAGACCCACAGCACCGCCCAGACGGACGGGATGATTCTTGCCTTAAGCGGGCCCACGCGCATGTAAGCCCCGGCCTATAAGGCAGGCTGCGGAAAAAGGAAAGCCCGAATCAGCGGTCGCGGAACTGTGGCTCTCGCTTTTCCAGAAAGGCGGCCATGCCTTCTTTCTGGTCCTCGGTGGAAAACAGGCTTTGAAACACGCGGCGTTCGAACTGGATGCCCTCGCGCAGTGTGGTTTCATAGGCGCGGTTGACGGTTTCCTTGGCGGCCTTGACGCTGATGGCGGATTTTTCGGCAATCTTGCGGGCGGTGGCCATCACCTCGGGGATCAGCTTGGCGGCGGGCACGATGCGACTGACAAGGCCGGCGCGCTCGGCCTCCTCGGCGTCCATGAAACGACCGGTCAGGTGCATTTCCATCGCCTTGGACTTGCCGACAAAGCGGGTCAGACGCTGGGTGCCCCCGATCCCGGCAATGACGCCCAGGTTGATCTCGGGCTGGCCGAATTTGGCGGTATCGCTGCAAATGATGAAATCGCAGGCCATGGCCAGTTCGCAGCCGCCCCCAAGGGCATAGCCCGACACCGCCGCGATGACCGGCTTGCGCACGCTGGTGATCCGCTCGATCTCGGGGCCGAACAGGTCGGTGCCGTAAACATCGGTGAAATCCTTTTCCGACATTTCCTTGATGTCGGCACCGGCGGCAAAGGCCTTTTCGCTGCCGGTCACGACGATACAGCGCACCTTGTCGTTGCGATCGGCCTCGGTCACGGCATCGCCCAGTTCCGCCAGCAGGGTGCTGTTCAGCGCGTTCAGCGCATCGGGCCGGTTCAGCCGGATCAGGGCAACGGAATCTTCGATTTCGACGATCAGGGTCTGGTAAGCCATGACAGCAAGCCTCTGCGGGATCATTCAGCCCATGACCCTAACAGCCCGCCCGCCCCATGGCCAGCGGTCAGTTTTCCCGCTAACGCTGACAAATCGGGCAATAGAAACTGCTGCGCCCCGACTGCACGATCCGCCGGATCACCCCCTGACAGCCCGGCGCGGGACAGGCCTGCCCCTCGCGGTCATAAACCCGGAAGCTGTGCTGGAAATACCCCAGCTCGCCACTGGTCTGGCGGTGATCGCGCAGTGACGACCCGCCTGCCGCGATGGCCTCGGACAGGACGTCGCGAATATGGCCGACCAGCGCGGTCAGCCGTGCCGCACCGATCCGCCCCGCCGCCCGGCGCGGGTCGATCCCGGCGCGAAACAGCGCCTCGGACACATAGATATTGCCCAGACCAGCCACCACGCGCTGATCCAGCAGCGCCGCCTTGACCGGCGCGCGGCGACCGCTGAACACCCCCGCCAGATAGGCGGCATCGAAATCGCCTGACAAAGGCTCGGGGCCAAGATGCGCCAACAGCGGGTGGTCCTGCCCGGTTCGCACCAGATCGACCATACCAAAGCGGCGGGCATCGTTGAAAACCACCATTCCGCCCGCATCGGTGTGGATCACCACATGGTCGTGGCGCGGCAGAACCGCAGGGTCGCGATGGAACCGCGCCATCGCATCGCCCTGAACCAGCAGCCGCCCCGACATGCCCAGATGCAGCAACAGCGCGCCCCCACGGTCCAGATCGGCCAGCAGGTATTTCGACCGCCGCCGCAGACCGGTGACCCGCGCGCCGGTCACCGCCTGCACCAGATCCGGCGGAAATGGCCAGCGCAGATCGGCGCGGTTCAGCTGGATACGGGTGATGATCTTCCCCTCCAGCACGGGCAACAGCCCTTGCCGGACGGTTTCGACCTCGGGCAGTTCTGGCATTCCGACCTCTTTCGTCGCATTGTGCGGCAAGCGCGGACCCTTTAACTGGGGCGCAACAGGCCACAGGGCAAGAGCAATGACCACGAACGACCCCAAGACCACCCATTTCGGCTTTCAGACCGTCGACGAGGACGCCAAGGCCGGCATGGTCCATGGCGTCTTTTCGCGCGTGGCATCGCGCTATGACGTGATGAACGACCTGATGTCGGCAGGCATTCACCGGGTCTGGAAAAACGCAATGATGGACTGGCTTGCGCCCCGCGACGGCCAGCGCCTGCTGGATGTGGCGGGCGGGACCGGCGACATCGCCTTTCGCTTTCTGGACCGCGCGCCGGGGGCCAGCGTCACCGTCTGTGACATGACCGAATCGATGCTGGTCGAAGGCCGCAAACGTGCCCAGGCCGACCGTCTGGCCGACCGCCTGTCCTGGGTGACCGGCGACGCCATGGCCCTGCCCTTCCCCGATAACAGCTTTGACCGCTATACGATCAGCTTTGGCATCCGCAACGTCACCCGCATCCCCGATGCGCTGGCCGAGGCTTACCGCGTGCTGCGCCCCGGCGGGCGGCTGATGGTGCTGGAATTCAGCCAGCTTCCGGTCCCGGCGATGCAATGGGCCTATGACCGCTATTCCTTCAATGTTATCCCGCTGATGGGCCAACTGGTCGCCAATGACCGTGACAGCTATCAATACCTTGTTGAATCCATTCGGCGTTTCCCGGATCAGGACAGTTTCGCCACGATGATCCGGCAGACCGGGTTCGACCGGGTCAGCTATCGCAACCTGTCGATGGGCATTGCCGCGCTGCATTCCGGGTGGAAGCTGTAAATGCGCGGACCCCACAATATCTGGCGACTGATCCGCACCGGCGCCACGTTCGAGCGCACCGGCGCCATGCACGAGGCCCTTGAAGCCTTTAACGCCCCGCCGCGCCTGCGCGCCGCCGCCCGCATTCTGGGTTGGCCGTTTCGCTGGCTTGGCTATCGCGGCGACCCGAATCTGGCGCCGCTGACCAGCGCCCTGACTGCGTTGGGACCGGCCTATATCAAGTTCGGCCAGACACTGGCCACGCGCCCCGATGTCGTTGGGGCGGAAACCGCTGGCCATCTGTCGATGTTGCAGGACCGGCTGCCCCCGTTTGCGACCGAAACCGCCCGCCAAATCGTCGAGGCCGAGTTGCGCCGCCCGCTGGCCAGCCTGTATTCCGAATTTTCCGACCCGATTGCCGCGGCGTCCATTGCACAGGTTCATCGTGCCCGCCGCGCCGATACCGGCCAGGAGGTCGCGGTCAAGATCCTGCGCCCCGGCATTGATGCCGCATTCCGCCGCGACCTTGACGCGTTCCATTTCGCCGCAACCCTGATCGAGATGCTGTCGCCGGCCAGTCGCCGCCTGCGCCCGCGCGAGGTCATTCGCCATTTCGAACAAGGCGTCACAGGCGAGCTGGACCTGCGGCTGGAGGCGGCTTCGGCCTCGGAATTTGCTGAGAATACCAAGGGCGATGCGGGCTTTGCCGTTCCCGCCCCGCATTGGCAGCTGTCCACGCGGCGGGTGCTGACCTCGGACTGGGTCGAAGGGCTGCCATTGGGCGATGTGGGCGCGATTCAGGCGGCGGGCTATGACACCCACGAATTGGGCGAACGCATTCTGCAACTGTTCTTGCAACATGCGCTGCGCGACGGTTTTTTCCATGCTGACATGCATCAGGGGAACCTGAAAATCGCCCCCAATGGCGACCTTGCCGCATTTGATTTCGGCATCATGGGCGAGATCGACGAATATACCCGCCGCGTCTATGCCGAGATTCTGATGGGTTTTATCCAGCGCGATTATCGCCGGGTCGCCCGTGTGCATTTCGAGGCCGGCTATGTCCCCGCCGATCAGGACGAGGCAGCTTTCGCCCGCGCCCTTCGCGCCGTAGGGGAGCCGATTTTTGGCGCCGATGCCAGCCAGATCTCGATGGCCGATCTGCTGGCCTATCTGTTCGAAGTGACCGAGCGTTTCGGGATGCAGACCCGGACCGAGCTGATCCTTCTGCAACGCACCATGGTTGTGGTCGAAGGCGTCGCCCGTTCGCTGAACCCGCAAATCAACATGTGGCAGGTGGCCCGCCCGGTGGTCGAGGATTACATCCGCGACGCGCTGGGGCCGAAATCGCTGTTGCGTGATGGCACCCGGATCGTGCGGACCCTGACGCGGCACGGGCCGCGCCTGCCGCAGCTTCTGGACGATATGATCCTGCGCGAACTGAACAAACAACCAGATCCAGCGCGCAAGTCGCCAGCCTATGGCGGTTTTGCCTTTGCGGGCTTGGGACTGCTGTCCCTTGGCCTGATCATCGGCGTCGTGTTGGGCTGATCCGGGACTGGTTTGCTGGCGCTTCAAAAGCTCACCCGCCAGCCCGAATGGCAGATACGTCGTCCAGCTTTGCCACCGCGCCGCCTTCCAGCCCCAGAACGATGCCATCATCGGTAACCTCGGTCTGCAAGACGCGGGCAAAGGCGCTGGCATCCGACTGCGATATGACCTGACCGCCCTTCATGCTGTCGATCTTGAAGCTGTACAGCCCATCCGGCAGCCGGTTCCCCAACGCATCGGCACCGGACCAGTCAATTTCGCCACTGCCCGGACCGATGGCCTGACGCGATACTTCACGTCCGTAACTGTCCTGCACGATCAGCACGACATCATCGGCACCGCGATCCGGGTCAACCTGCAACGTAATCGGCTTGCCACCGTAATAGACAGGACCGCTGACACGCGCCTCTTTGCCGATCCAGCCCGACAGCGCCCCCATACCGCTTTGCCCCTGGCCGCCAATCATTTTCTCCAGCAACTGATTCGTCCTAGCCTGCTGTTCTACCCCCGAGAAGGTCGCCAGCTGAACCGCGAATTCCGAGTTCTGCATCGGGTTCAGCGGGTCCTGATTCTTGATCTGTGCCGTCAGCATTTTCAGAAATGTTTCATAGTCGCCGCCCGCCTGCACAGACGACCCAGCGGATGTCGCTGCGTGACTGCCGTTTGGCTGTGAAGAAACCGGGTTGATCATTGAAACCTCCTAAAATCGAATATCAATTTTGCCTTGCCCCAGAATCTGGGCCGATGCGGGAACAATCATGTCTGCCATGTCAGGGCTGGACATGCTGAAATGTGAAACATGCGCCCTGCCATCCGGCCTGTCCTGCGACGACCGGTCCTGACCGAAATGCATCTCGGGGCGCGGCATCCCGGCATCACGCAAATCCCGCAGCAGTATGTCTGCATTGCGGCGCAGCTGATCCATCACCTCGGGGCGCTCGGCCCAGACCATCACACGGGTGTGGTCTGCCTCGCGCTGAAATGTCATTTTGACGAGCCCAAGCTCCTGCGGATCAAGCCTCACCTCAATCTGGTCCAAATCACCCGACCGCGCAGCTTGCGAGACCTGCACCGTAACGGTTTCCAGCTTGTGTGACTGCGCCAGCCCTGTCACTGGACCTGGCGCCCCCGCAGGACCTGTGCGGGGCAGGATGATGTCCCGAAATTCGGGCAGGGCATCTGACCGATAATCCGTCAATCGGCGCAACGGGCTGTCAGCCTGCGCGGACTGCGGCACGCTATCAGACAGGGAAGGCGTTTTCGGCGCCCAATCCGTCTGCGGGACCGTGCCGTCACTCAGCCGGTTTTGCGTCGGCGTCATATCAGGCCGGCCCTTCCCCTCGACGGGCGCCCAACCACCGGCGTGTTGATGCTGTGATGTCGCCGCATTCGGCATGTCGGCAAGGTCGCGGGGGGGCCATCCGCGCGTCAAAGGTTGCGACACTTGCCGCGAATCGGGAGAGGGCGACAGTCGCGCATGTTCTTCCGCCCCGGTCACATCTTGCGATCTGCGCGACGTGGGAACCATATGCCCCACAGGTATTTCACCAATCAGACCGCCCTCTCTCATCTGCGAAGCCGCACGCAATGCCGATTCTGCAGCTTCCGCATCGGGAACGGAATCAGGTCCATTCGGTCGCTGATCGACGCCTTGGGTCGGCCTTACGGGGTTTTCAAAATCTCCGTTCCGGGCGATCGAAGGCATTTGCATGGCCGGATCAGATGCCTGGGCGATGGGCTGCCAATGCGGTCTGGGACTGTCAGGAAGCCCGCCGTCGACGTCTGGAATAGGCTCGGATGGCGCATCTGCGACAACCCCCGTGGTCGCGTGCTTTACAGTGGCCATGCCAGACGCATCGGCAGCCAAAGCAGGCCGAAGAGCGGAAGAAGGCGCGGCCTCGTTCAGGGTTACATCCTTGTCGGCCCCTTTCGGCGCTTCTGTATTCAGCACCAAAGGATCAGGGGACGTTGGACCATCCTTCGCATTCCCCATGGCGATCAGCCGCGTAGAATCACCTTTCTTCATCGGGGTGCGCGCGACCTCTGCCCCCGGAGATGCCGCCGCAATCATTGGGCGAACTACGTTGGGCTCAACAGGGATGTGAGGCGGCAACGCCCCGGTCGCCGGTGCCGCGACTGCCGACACGGTCACAGCATCAGGGGAATCACCGCGTTCTTGTGATTTCATATTCTTATGGCCGATCAGGTGTTCGTGCCCCCCTAAAACAGGGCGGCCTTCAACACCATTGTGCAAAGGCGCAGGGGCGTCCGGGATTCCGACCCCGGCAGGTTCGAATTCCCCATTGCAGCTTTCAAGCCCATCGGGTTTCGCGCCCCCCCCGTCGACGGTCAGGTGAGCGTTATCAGCCATGTAAGCCTCATCTTCACCCCCCGCATCGTCAGCACAGTCAGCTTCTGATGCTTCCCCAGTGTCAGGCTGAGCCTTGTCACAAGGCGTCGTCGAAACCTCAGACCCGCGACGCGCCACGGCTTGTTCGATGCCGCCCTCCGCCATCGTCGTATGCCCCCGACACGAATCGAGCACCTGCGTGAATGCAATCGCCGCAAGCGGATCGGACCCAGCCGCCGCAGGGACAGCTGTGCCGGTCAGTATAAAGGCTGCGTCTGACTGAACAGGTTTCACGAATCACCCCACACATGAATTTTCTTATCGATACCGAAAAAAAGTTACCAAATATTTACCCCTTGGCGGGTAAACGAAAAAAAAACAGGAGATCCGGATGCACATCACAGCCATCGCATCACAGCCGACACCGGACACCAGGCAGAAGATCGCAACTGATCAGATGGAAGCCATGTTTATGAAAGAATTTATCAAACCGCTTGAAACGTCTGGCGTATCGGATGCCGGTCAGGGGGGCGCGCAATACGCTTCTTTTCTGACCGATCAATATGCCGAAATCCTGTCTGAAAAGCTGAATCTCAACCTTTTCAACACCATCATGGGGGCAAAACATGCGCAATAATATTCTTGACCAGCTTGATCAGGCACGAAAGCTGATTCTCTCAGGCGAAGCTGAAAAATCGTTTCAAATCATGCAAAAAGTCGAGGAAGGTTTGGCGCAAGCGACAGCGGAACCCGAATCAGCCAGCGCCATCCGCGACAGGCTGGATCGCATTCTTGCCTTGGCCGCTGCGGCGCAAAGGGGTGTGACGCAAGCAGAGGCGCGTCTGGCGGAAATCCTAAAATCTGCGCATCACCTGACAACTTATGACCGCAGCGGGAAAAGCTGCGAAACCCCTTTGTCAGAGCGTATCCTTAAGCGGATTTGATTAAAATGCTGCATAAAAATGAATCACGCTTGCGGGCGAAATTCACTATTTATTAGGAACTCTGTGCCAAACCAGAGAGGCACCAAACGTGCGGCGGGTTTCCGCAAGGTCAGAATGGCCAAAATGTCAAACGGCGAAAATGCCAAACACAGGAGGACAATATGTCCAGCATTCTGACTAACAATGGCGCAATGGTTGCTCTGCAAACCCTCAAAGGGGTGAATGCAAGCATGTCGAAAACCCAGAACGAAATCTCGACCGGCAAGTCCGTGGCAACGGCCAAGGATAACGCTGCGATCTGGGCTATTTCGAAAACCATGGAATCGGATGTCGCCGGCTTCAAGGCGATCAGCTCGTCCCTGGCGCTGGGTGAATCGACGGTTGCCGTGGCGCGCAACGCGGCCGAATCGGTGACTGATCTGCTGACCCAGATCAAGGATAAGGTGATCGCGGCGAACAAGAACGACATCTCGGCCGAGGAACGCAACAAGATCCAGACCGATATCAAAGCGATGACCGAACAGATCGGCACCGTGACCGGCTCGGCCCAGTTCAACGGGCAGAATTTGATCAACGGATCGTCATCGAACCCCGTTCGGGTGCTGTCGTCGCTTGACCGCTCGACCTCCGGTGTCGCGGCGTCGTACATTGACGTTGACACTTTCGACATGCGCTCGATCAAGAAGTCGTCGGCAGATGTCTCGGTGACGGCGGCAACGGCCACGACCCTGACGTCGGTTCAATTCGCTGACGCCACCGGCGCTGCCGCGACTGGTGGGGCCGCGCTTTCCAAAGAAGCGGCGGGCGGCGGTGAACCGGCTGGCCTTATTGCGGGTGACAGCGTGATCGTGCAGATGGAAGGTCATGACCTGAGCTATACGATCAAGGAAGGCGATCAGATTGCCGAAGTCGTGGCGGGCCTGAACGCCGCTGCGGCCAAGGACAAGCTGACCGGCATTACCTTCTCTGACTCGACTGACGATCTGCAGGTTACGGTCGCGGGCCGCGATGCGGAGGTCAAAGTTGCCACCGTTCGTGGCGATATGGGCCAACTGGCGGTGATGGATGTCATGTCGGAAGAAGGGTCCAGCGCCGCACTGGAAGCGATTGAACACCTGATCCAGAAATCCATCGACAACGCCGCTGCTTTCGGTTCCGCCGAACGCCGCGTCGGGACCCAGAAGGATTTCATCGGCAAGCTGACCGATTCGCTGAAATCGGGCATCGGGTCGATGGTGGATGCCGACATGGAAGAAACCTCGGCCCGCCTGCAAGCGCTTCAGGTTCAGCAGCAGTTGGCAACCCAATCGCTGTCGATCGCTAACCAAGCACCGCAAGCGCTGCTGTCGCTGTTCCGTTAACACTTTCGGGGGCGCCCTCAGGGGTGCCCCCGTTACCCTGTCTTTTTCAGTCCCGTCCCACAATTCTAATATGGGGTTTAATCAGTGAACGCCTTTGCCTATTCCGGTTACGATCAAATCAGTTCACCCATCAAGGATCACCGCAGCGCCGAGGCCCAGCTTTTGCAGCGCCTGACAACTGCGCTGGCCACAGCCTCTGAAAGCGGTGATTTCCGCAAGATGGTCGATGCCGTCTCGGAAAATCAGAAATTTTGGCAGCAGATCGCCTTGGATCTGGCGCATGACAACAATGCCATGCCCGACGGGCTGCGCGCGTCATTGCTGTCTTTGGCCGGTTTTACGATCCGCCACAGCAGCTTCGTTTTGGCTGGAACGGCACCAATTGAACCCATAATCGACATCAACCGCCACGTCGTTCGCGGCCTCATGGGAATGGAGGTCGCAGCATGAGCGGCCTTGTCCTCAAGCTGGCCCCTAATGAGCGCATCATGATCAATGGGGCCGTGGTCGAAAATGGCGAACGGCGAACACGCCTGTCCATCCAGACGCCCAACACGAATATTCTGCGCCTTAAGGATGCGGTCCACCCTGACGACGCCACCACCCCGGTGTCTCGCGCTTGCTATCAGTGTCAACTGATCCTCTCTGGCGATATCAATCTGCATGAAGGCCAGCGAATTCTGGCGCGCTCGATTGAAGAGCTTAGTCAGGTTTTCTGCGATCACGACAGCCGTCGGCTTTTGGACGCCGCAGGCAGCGCAGCAATTAATGGCGACGCCTATGCTGCATTGCGCGAATTGCGCCGGCTGCTGCCGCGTGAAGCCCGCCTTTTTGCGGTCCGGCAATGACCTATTCTGTCCAAATCGGTGCAGGCGGATTGGCAGGCTGGCGTATGCTTCAGCGCACAGGTGAAGGCCAGAAAAGCATCATTGCCAGGGAAGCCCCTGTTCAACGCGCCAGCACAGCTTTTACCGGCAAGATGCGCGGATACAAATCTGTTGACGACCTGATAGCGGACAAGCCCAGCCTGAAAGCCGCCCTTGATGCGTTCGGCCTGTCGAAAGACATATCGGATACGGGGTTTATCCGCAGGGTGCTGACGTCAGATATCACCGATCCCCGATCATTCGCCAACAACCTGAAAGACAGTCGCTATGCTGAACTGGCCAAAGCCCTGTCTTTCGGGCCGGATGGCGGGGCGACAGGCCGCCCAGATAATATCGCCCCTGAAAACCGTCTGGAAACTGCCGAAGCGCTGGTTTCAGACTATCGCAGCCTTTCAGTTGCCCTTACGGCATTCGGTCTGGAAAACGACCTGCCCAACAAGGCATTTATCCGCAAGGTGCTGGAATCCGATCTGGATGATCCCAAATCCTTTGCCAATCGCCTGTCGGACAAGCGATATCGCAAACTTGCCGAGGCGTTTTCGTTCGCCGAGCCGGACGGCAGGATCAAGCGGATGCTGAACGCGGAAAAACTGGCCAGCAATTACGTTAGCCGCACCTTCGAACTTCGGGTTGGGGAATCGAATGAGGGCTATCGGCTTGCGCTGAATGCGCGGCGTGAATTAACCGAACTTGCCGGACGTTCCTCGAAAGAGACCACCAAATGGTACGAGGTTCTTGGCTCGACACCGCTGCGGCGGGTTCTGTCCGGTGCGCTTGGCCTCAACGATAGCTATCTGAAGCTGCCCATCGACCGACAGCTTGACGAATTCCGCTCGGCTGCGGACAGGCAACTTGGGATCAAATCATTGGCGGATCTTGCGGACCCGAAAGTCATGGACAAGCTTCTGGACCGCTTTGTCGTCCGAAACGCCGTCACCCAGAACGCCGCGTCGCAGTTCAATGTTGCCCTGACCTTGCTGTCACGCTGATACGGCGATGCCTCAGGCGTGCCGTGCACGACCAATACGCAGATGGGGATATGTGGTCTCCGGCCTGCAATGCCTCAACCCGACGCATTCCGCTGTTTTTCCCTCGGATTGAAGCGTGCAGAAAAAGTTGCGCAGGGCGCATCACGGATCGCGGCAACGTGGTCATTAAAGGCGGACTTTCAACCGTCACACAGCCGACATCGACCGACGGAAGTGCAGGCGGGCGTTGGCTGATGCCAAGGCCCCACATGACCGCCTGATACCGGCGCGACACCCCGCCACAGGCGTCAGCCTGTCACGGGGCGGCCACAGCGGGAAAGATCAGGCTTGCAGCGACCGCACAGCCAGATCGCCCTCTTCACGCGATTTGATCGCCGCCACTGCCGCAATGCTGCCCGCCGCCGTGGTGAAATAGGGGATCTTGTCATAAAGCGCCACGGCACGGATCTGACGTGAATCGGCAATGGCCTGCGCGCCTTCGGTGGTATTCAGCACCATCGCAATATCGCCGTTTTTCAGGCGATCCACGATATTGGGCCGGCTCTCATAGACTTTGTTCACCACCTCGGTCTGCACATCGTTTTCGGTCAGGAAGGCCGCTGTTCCGCGGGTCGACAACAAGGCAAAGCCCATCGCGACCAAGTCACGCGCGGCCTGCGCCAGTTCGGGCGTCTTGTCTGCATCCTTGACCGACAGGAAAACCCGCCCGCCATGCGGCAAATGCGTCCCCGCCCCCATCTGCGCCTTCAGGAAAGCGCGCGGGAAATTGCGGTCCCAGCCCATGACTTCGCCGGTCGACCGCATTTCCGGCCCCAGCAAGGTGTCGACACCGGGGAAGCGGGCAAAGGGCATCACGGCCTCTTTCACGCTGAACCACGGTGTGTTGGGATCAGCCAGCGTCAGCGGGTCGGCAAAGGGCAGGTCATCCTCGGGGCCGACCCCCTCGGGGTAAGGGGCCCGGGCGGGGAAATTCGACATCGGTTCGCCCGCCATCAGGCGCGCGGCGATGCTGGCGATGGCGCTGTCGGTGGCCTTGGCCACGAAGGGCACCGTGCGCGAGGCCCGCGGGTTGACCTCCAGCACATAAATCTCGCCGTCTTTCAGGGCGAATTGCACATTCATCAGCCCCACGACCCCCAAAGCCCGGGCCATGGCGACGGTCTGGCGCTTCAGCTCGGCCACCGTTTCGGCGTCCAGCGTGTGCGGCGGCAGCGAACAGGCGCTGTCGCCGGAATGCACCCCGGCCTCTTCGATATGCTGCATGATGCCGGCAACATGCACGGTGTCGCCATCCGACAGCGCATCGACATCAACCTCGATCGCGCCGGCCAGATAGCTGTCCAGAAGGACCGGGTTCTTGCCCGACACATTCACCGCCTCGGCGATATATCGGTTCAGGTGGTCCATATCGCGCACGATTTCCATCGCGCGGCCACCCAGAACATAGGACGGGCGGATGACCAGCGGAAAACCGACGCGGGCGGCAATGTCGCGGGCCTGTTCGTCGCTGCTGGCAATGCCGTTGACCGGCTGTTTCAGGTTCAGGTCGTGCAACAACTTCTGGAACCGCTCGCGGTCCTCGGCCAGGTCGATGGCATCGGGGCTGGTGCCAAGGATCGGGATGCCCTCGGCCTCCAGCGCGTTGGCCAGCTTCAGCGGCGTCTGACCGCCGAACTGAACGATCACGCCGTGCAGGGTGCCGTTCTGCTGTTCGGTGCGCAGGATTTCCAGCACATGTTCCAGCGTCAGCGGCTCGAAATACAGCCGGTCGCTGGTGTCGTAATCGGTGCTGACGGTTTCCGGGTTACAGTTGACCATGATGGTTTCGAAACCCGCATCGGTCAGCGCGAAACAGGCATGACAGCAGCAGTAATCAAACTCGATCCCCTGCCCGATCCGGTTCGGGCCACCGCCCAGAATGACCACTTTCTTGCGGTCCGAGGGCCGCGATTCGCATTCCACATCGCCCATCGCCGGGGCCTCCCATGTGGAATACATATAGGGGGTCTGGGCCTCGAATTCGGCGGCGCAGGTGTCGATACGCTTGAACACCGGATGCAGGTTCAGGGCATGGCGGGCGCGGCGGATGTCATCTTCGCTGCGACCGGTCAGCGCGGCCAGACGGGCGTCGGAAAAGCCCATCATCTTCAGCGCGCGCAGACCCTCGGCATCGGTGGGCAGGCCGCTTTCGCGGACCCCGGCCTCGGCATCCACGATCTCGCGCAGGCGGGCAAGAAACCACGGGTCAAAGCTGGTGATGGCCTGAATCTCGTCATCCGACATGCCGTCGCGCATTGCCTGCGCGATCACCCGCAGGCGGTCGGGGGTCTGTTTAGACAGCGCCGCGACAAGGCCGGGACGGCCATCGGGCACCTTGATTTCATCCAGCCCGGTCAGGCCGTTTTCCATGCTGGCCAGCGCCTTTTGCAGCGATTCATGGAAGCTGCGGCCAATCGCCATCACCTCGCCCACCGATTTCATCGCGGTGGTCAGTTCAGGCTTGCTGCCGGGGAATTTTTCAAAGGCAAAGCGCGGGATCTTGGTGACGACATAGTCGATGCTGGGTTCAAACGACGCCGGGGTGACGCGGGTAATGTCGTTGTCCAGCTCATCCAGGGTATAGCCCACGGCCAGCTTGGCGGCGATTTTCGCAATCGGGAACCCCGTCGCCTTGGACGCCAGCGCGGATGACCGCGACACCCGCGGGTTCATCTCGATCACCACCATGCGGCCATCGGCGGGGTTGATCGCCCATTGCACGTTCGAGCCGCCGGTTTCGACGCCGATTTCGCGCAGCACCGCGATGGAACCGTTCCGCATCCGCTGATATTCGCGGTCGGTCAGCGTCAGCGCCGGGGCGACGGTGATGGAATCGCCGGTATGCACACCCATCGGGTCGACGTTTTCGATGGAACAGACGATGATGGCATTGTCGGCGCGGTCGCGCACGACCTCCATCTCGTATTCCTTCCAGCCCAGCAGGCTTTCATCGACAAGGATCTGCGCCACCGGGCTGGCATCCAGACCGGACCGGCAGATCGCCTCGTAATCGTCGCGGTTATAAGCCACGCCACCGCCGGTCCCGCCAAGGGTAAAGGCGGGGCGGATGATCGCGGGCAGGCCGATATCCTCGATCGCCTCCATCGCGGTGGCCACACCGGCGTTGATGTCATATTTGCCGTTGGCATCCTTGGGCGCGGAAATGATCGTGGCGCGCGGGTTTTCCAGCCCGATCCGGTCCATCGCCTCGCGAAACAGCTTGCGGTCCTCGGCCATTTCGATGGCGGCGCGTTGGGCGCCGATCAGCTCGACCCCGTATTTGTTCAGCACCCCGGCATCGGCCAGCGCCAGCGCGGTGTTCAGGCCGGTCTGCCCGCCCATCGTCGGCAACAGCGCGTCGGGGCGTTCCTTTGCGATGATCTTTTCGACCACTTCGGGGGTGATCGGCTCGATATAGGTGGCATCGGCCATTTCCGGGTCGGTCATGATCGTCGCCGGGTTCGAGTTGACCAGGATAACGCGATAACCTTCCTCGCGTAGCGCCTTGCACGCCTGCGCCCCGGAATAGTCGAACTCGCACGCCTGCCCGATGACGATGGGACCGGCACCGATGATCAGGATGGATTTGATATCGGTTCTTTTCGGCATGGCCTGGCCCCCAGCTGTGATACGCGCAAATCGTCCGGGGTTATAGCCAAGCAGGCCCGCAAAGCAAGCGCCAAAGGCGGCGGCGGGGGGATGAAATGCGCCGCCTCGGCGGGCCGCCTTGCATCCGGGGCAACCCCGGCCTGTCGTCGCGTCATGGCCGGAACGCGCGGGGCCTTACCGGCGTTGCGTTTGCATAATCGACCCACACCGTTAAGATGCCGCCATCGCACGCGCCGCATTCTGGCGCAAACCCACCGTGCCGGCCCTGTTTGCCGGTCTGCCCGCCGCGATGCCGCACTGGCATGACGCGCCGGGCCAATAACCCCTGATCATGTGACACCGGGCTTGCCCCGACATGACCTGTCCAACCGGAGGATTCCCATGAAACGACTGCTTGCCACCACGACCCTTGCCCTGACCGCCCTGACCGCTGCCCCCGCGCTGGCGTCGGATGATTGCGGCAAGCTGACCATCGCTGAAATGAACTGGGCCTCGGCGGGGCTGGCGGCATGGGTGGACAAGATCATTCTGGAAGAGGGCTATGGCTGCGATGTCGATCTGGTCAGCGGCGACACCATGCCGACCTTTACCTCGATGAATGAAAAGGCCGAACCCGACATGGCCCCCGAAATGTGGGTCAATGCGGTCAAGGAACCGATGGATAAGGCGGTTGCGGAAGGTTCTCTGGTGATCACCAGCCAGATCCTCAGCGATGGCGGCGTCGAAGGCATCTGGATTCCCACCGCGCTGGCCGAAGAACACGGGATCAAGACGCTGAATGACGCGCTGGAACACCCCGAACTGTTTCCCGGTGCCGAAGATGACAGCAAGGGCGCGTTCTTTGGCTGCCCCTCGGGTTGGGCCTGTCAGGCGATTGCCCGCAACCAGTTCCTTGGCTCGGGTGCGGATAAAAAAGGCTTTGTGCTGGTCGATCCCGGCTCGGCCGCCGGGCTGGACGGTTCGATCGCCAAAGCCTTCAACCGTGGCGAGGGCTGGCTGGGCTATTACTGGGCACCCACCGCGATTCTGGGCAAATATGACATGACCCGGCTGGACCTTCAGGCCGAATTCGACCGCGGGCGCTGGGACAATTGCATGGTGGTGCCGGACTGTGCCGATCCGCAGGTGACGGAATGGCCGACCTCGGACGTGTTTACCGTGGTGACCAGGGAATTCACCGAAAAGGCCGGCCCGGCGCTGGATTACGTCAAGAAACGCGCCTGGACCAATGCCACCGTGAACGAGATGCTGGCATGGATGGCCGATAATCAGGCCACGAACGAGGACGGCGCATGGGAATTCCTGACCCGGCATCAGGACCTGTGGTCGCAATGGGTCGCCCCCGAGGTGGCCGAAAAGGTCAAAGACGCGCTGTAACGACGCGCCTGTCACAGCCGTGGCGGGGCGCAACCATGCCCCGCCACGCAGGCTTTTCCCAGATTTATGTCATTATAAGGATATCGACCTTTGGATTTCGTCGATTTTCCCGAACTCAGCCGTGGGACGTTGCGCGACATGCGCATGACCATCGACGGCGCGTTTCGCGATTTTACCCGCGCCTATGGCCAGACGCTTGAGGACCTGTTCGACCCGATCAAGGATCTGCTGGTGTTTATCGAAAACCTGTTGATCCACAGCCCATGGGTGCTGGTGCTGGCCGTGCTGGCCGGCATGGTCTGGGGCCTCAGCCGCAGCTGGCGCATCGCCGCAGGCACCATTCTGGCGATGCTGGCCATCGGCCTGCTGGGAATGTGGGAAGACACGATGCGCACCATCGCCATGGTCGCGGTCTGCACGCTGGTCGCGATTGTCGTCGGCATCCCCATCGGCATTCTGATGGCGCGGTCCGACCGCATGAACGCGCTGGTCACGCCGGTGCTGGACATGATGCAGACCATGCCCAGTTTCGTCTATCTGATCCCGGTGGTGATGATCTTTGGCCTTGGCAAGGTGCCGGGGGTGATCGCGGTGGTGATCTATGCCATCCCGCCGATCATCCGCCTGACCAACCTTGGCATCCGTCAGGTCAGCCCCGACGTGCTGGAGGCCGCCGAGGCCTTTGGCTCAAGCGCGTGGCAAAAACTGCGCAATGTGCAATTGCCGCTGGCATTGCCGACCATCATGGCGGGCGTGAACCAGACCATCATGATGTCGCTGGCCATGGTCGTTGTCGCCTCGATGATCGGGGTCAAGGGGCTGGGTCAGCCGGTGCTGCAAGCCATCAACAACCAGTATTTTACCCTTGGGGTGATGAACGGGCTGGCCATCGTCGCCATCGCCATCATCTTTGACCGCACCACGCAGGCCTATGGCAAGCGGCTGCAAAAACATTCGGAGGTCGGCCATGACTGATATGACCCCACCGCCAGCGGCCGCCAGCCACGATATCCAGATCCGCAATCTGTATAAAATCTTTGGCCCTGACGCGGCTTCCTATATCGAGCCGGTGAAATCCGGCCTGTCCAAGGCCGAACTGAACGACCGCCACAACCATGTCCTTGGCCTGTCCGACATCAGCCTGACCATCCCGCAGGGCCAGATCACCGTGATCATGGGCCTGTCAGGGTCGGGCAAATCGACGCTGATCCGGCATATCAACGGGCTGATCGCCCCCAGCGCCGGTCAGATCATCTATGACGGGCAGGACATCGTTCAGATGGATGCCACCCAGCTGCGCCAGTTCCGCCGCAACAAGACCGCGATGGTGTTTCAGAAATTCGCCCTGCTGCCCCACCGCACGGTGCTGGAAAACACCACCTATGGGCTGGATATCCGCGGCGTGCCGCGCAAACAGGCACATGACCGCGCCCGGCGCTGGATCGACCGCGTCGGGCTGGCCGGATACGAGGATTATTACCCCCGGCAACTGTCCGGCGGGATGCAACAGCGCGTCGGCCTTGCCCGCGCCCTGACCAATGACGCCGAAATCCTGCTGATGGACGAGGCCTTTTCCGCGCTGGACCCGCTGATCCGGGTGGATATGCAATCCATCCTGCTGGACCTGCAAAAAGAGCTTGGCAAAACCATCATCTTCATCACCCACGACCTGGACGAGGCTTTGCGCCTTGGTGACAAGATCGCCATCCTGCGCGACGGGGCGGTGGAACAGGTCGGCACCGGACAGGACATCGTGCTGCACCCGGCCAATGACTATATCGCCAGCTTCGTGAAAGAGGTGAACCGGGGCCGCATCATCCGCGCCGAAACCGTGGCCTATGCCCCCCCCGCCCGGCGAGGCATTGCCCGATTTCATCGTCCGGGCGCGCAACGAACTGGACATCGTGGCCCGCAACATGACCCGCGCCGGCGCCAGCCGGGGCCGGGTGATGACGCGGGACGGGCAGATGGTCGGGGTCATCGACCTGGCGACCATTCTGGATGCCATGGTCAACCCCGCCACCGCCGAGGCCGAGGACTGACCCATCCGCGCCGCGGGGCGCCCCCCCTGCGGCGCGGCACCTGACAGACAACGCGCCCCATCGCGAACCGCGCGGCGGCCCATCACCACCCGCCGCACACCCGGTCAGCCGCCCCTTCGCGCCCGACCCCGCGCCCTAAAACGCAGCGCGATACAGCGCCAGCGCGTCAGCCTCGGTCACCTCGACCGGGTTGTTCTGCAAAAGCCGCGTCTGCGCCATCGCATCGCGCGCCAGCATCGGCAGGCTGTCCTGCCCCACCCCCACATCCCGCAACCGCCGCGGCGCGCCGGACTGGTCCATCAGCGCCTGCATCGCCCCGACGAATTGCACCGCGCGGGCCTGCACCCCTTCGTCCGAGGGCGGGCAGATCACATCCGCCAGTTCGGCATAAAGCGGCGCGGCGGCGCGCATGTTGAACCGCAGCACCGGTCCCAGCATCAGCGCGTTGCTTAACCCGTGGGGCAGGTGGAAATGCCCCCCCAGCGGATAGGCCAGCGCATGAACCGCCGCCACCGGGCTGTTGGCAAAGGCCTGCCCGGCCAGACAGGCCCCCAGCAGCATCGCCTCGCGCGCGGGGCGGTCATGGCCGTCGCGGCAGGCGGTCAGCAGATGCCCCGCCAACAGCCCCAGCGCCCGGCGCGCCAGCATGTCCGAGAGGGGGTTCTTGCGGTGGCGGCTGGTATAGGCCTCGATCGCGTGAACCATGGCGTCAATCCCGGTCGCGGCGGTCTGGGCCGGGGGCAGGTCCAGCGTCAGTTCGGCATCCAGCACCACCTTGTCGGCATAAAGCTGCGGCGCGACGACGCCCATCTTGGTGGTCTGGCCGGTGGTCAGGATGGTGATATTCGTGACCTCGGACCCGGTGCCCGCCGTGGTCGGCACCTGCACCAGCGGCAGGCGCCCGCCCTGCACCTTGTCGATGCCATAAAGCTGTGCCAGCGGCTGATCGCCCGCCAGCAGCACCGCCGCCAGCTTGGCCACATCCATGGACGAGCCGCCGCCAAACCCCAGCACCAGCCCCACCCCGGCGTCGCGGCCCTGCGCCACGCAATCCAGCAGCACCGGTTCGGGCGGGTCGGCCACCACCCCGTCAAAGACGCTGACCCGGAACCCTTCCCCCGCAAGCGAGGCCAGCGCCGCATCCAGCACCCCCGCCCTGTGTAACCCGGCATCGGTCACGATCAGCAGATCGCGCGCCGCGAACGCCCCGGCCAGCACCGCACCCAGGCGCCGCGCCGCGCCCCATTCCACCAGCATCGACGGCGGCGTTTCAAACGTGAATCCCGGTTGTTGCGACATTATCCCCCCCTGAACCGCACCGCCCGATCATGCCGCCGCACCGGGCCATGGCGCAAGCCCGCAGGCCCACAGATCCAAAGGCCCGCAGGCCCGCCGCCTCAGCGGAACACGCCGGTGCCCAACAGGCCGCGATTGATCTGCGGCCCGCCGCCCCCGGCAGGTGGCGGGGTCGGGGCGGCGGCGGAGGGCGGGGCGCGGCGGCTGGGGGCAACGGTGTTCGGGGTGGCGCGGCCGGGGGCTGCACGGCTGGCGGCGGTCCCGGACCGAACCGCAGGGGCGGCCCGCGCTGCCGTCGGCGCGGCAGATGGCGCCACCGGCGCCACCACCGGCGGGCAACGCAGATCGGTGGACAGCACGACCGCACGGAACATGCCCATATCCGGGTCGGCGCCCGGATCGGCAAGCCCGGCAGCACCGGCGAAACGCCGCATCCCCATGCGGGACGACCGGCCCCAGACGCCATCGACCTGGCGGTTGTAACATCCCAGCCGGGCCAGCTCGGTCTGGATGGCCCTTGCCAGATGGATGGCGGGCGGATCAAACCGGCCACCATCCAGCAACGCCAGAAACAACCCTTCATCCGCCGCGCGGATGCGATCGCGGGACGCCACTGGCATCCAGCCGCCCATACGCTCGACCACGGCGGGGTTGAACAGGCCGGCCAGATCCCCGACCAGAACGGCGGGCCGGGTGTCGGCCTGGGCGTGAAAGGGTCGCATCGCCGGGGCAGAGGGCGCGGCCACAGGCACCGGCGACAGATTGGTGATCACCACCCCGGCCCGGCCCGGCGCGGACAGCCCGGCCATGCCCGCAACCAGCCCCAGCACCGCCATCAGGCCATGCCGCACAGCGGTGCAGCCGCTGCGGCACCATGTGGCTTTTGTCTGCGAAAGGGGCATCTGACGGGGGCTTTCGGCAAAGATCGGCGCCATCATACAAAACCCGCCCCATGCAGACCAGTCATTGAGACAAAAGTGATCCTGTGATAGGCGAAACAGACGCCACACCCCTTGCTGAAGGTCACCGGAACATCATGACAGCCCTGCCTGCCGCCCTGCTTTTGTCTGCGCTGCTTGGCGCATCGGCGGTGGCCCAGACCCCCGCCGATGGCAAGGCGCGGGGGCTGACGCTGGAACTGAACAGCCTGTCCACACCCGAGTCCGGTGGCTGCCGGCTGACCTATGTCACCGAAAACCACCTTGGGCGCGATCTGACGGAACTGGCCTGGCAGGTCGCGGTTTTTGACCGCAACGGCGTGGTCAGCGCAATTCTGGGGCTTGATTTCGGCACCCTGCCCGATGGCCGCACCCGCGTTGCGGCCTTTGACCTGACCGGCCAGCCCTGCGACCAGATCGCGCGGATCGTGGTCAATGACGTCTTGCGCTGCACCGTGCAGGGCACCCCCGACGACCCGGCCTGCCTTGACGGGCTGATGCTGCGCAACCTGACACCTGTCCGCTTTGGCCTGTAAGGTCCGGGCGCTTTACCGCGGATGCACAAGATGAATTTCACCACCCTGATCCAGTCCCTGCCGCCGGTTTCCTTCGCGGTTTTCGTGGCGCTGGGAATGCTGTCGGTGCTGGCACTGACGGTCGCGGTTTTCAAGACCGTGCAATTTGCCCGGATCGGTGTTGGCCGCCGCGCGCTGGCTGACGAAGTTCTGGACGACTGGCTGGAAGGCCGCGCCGATGACGCGCTGGACAAAGCCCGCGCCCGCCCCACGGTTCTGACGCGGGTTCTGGCGGCGGTAATCAGCGGCCTGCGCGCCCGCCCCGAGGAAACCGAATGGGGTGCCGAACTGGGCCGGCAGGTCGCGATGTCGGAACTGGGGGCGATGTGCGCCCGGATGCGCCTGCTCGAGGCCGTGGTTCAGGGCGCGCCGATGCTGGGGCTGCTGGGGACGGTGGTCGGCATGATCGACGCTTTCGGGGCGCTGTCATCGGGCCAGCAGGCCGACCCGCAATCGCTGGCCAGCGGCATCCTGACCGCGCTGACCACCACCGCGGCGGGTCTGGCCATTGCGCTGCTGGCCTATTTCGTGTCCGGCTGGCTGGAATCGCGGATCGAGGCCGAACGGCAGGCGATGGAAATCTCGATCTCGGCGGCGATCCACGGGCGCCCGGCCCGCACCGGGCCGCTGGCCGGGTGATCCGCGCATGTCCGCGCCCCCGGTCCGGCTGACCGCCCCCCTGCCCGCACGCCGCCCGTTCAGCCTGACGCCGCTGGCGGATGCGCTGTTTCAGGTGCTGGTGTTCTTCATGCTGTCAGGCAGCCTTGCCAGCTATGCCAGCCTGCCGCTGCGCAATGCCGCGCTGGCCACACGCGGCGGCGCCGGAACCCCCACCCCGGACCCCACGGTCGAGGCCGCCCGGACCGCCGTCTGGACCATCGGCGCGTCCCGCATCACCGCCAATGGCCAGCGCTTCGGCTTTGACCGCCTGCCGGCGCTGGCACAGGCGCTGAAGGCGCAGCAAACGCCGAATGTGCTGTTGATCGCACGTCCCGGCGCACGGGTGCAGGATATGGTCGATGTGTTGCAGGTGCTGTCGGCGCAGGGCATCACCGCGATCCATATCGCCGGGGGGGCCACACCATGAGCCTTGCCGCAAACCGCCCCCGGCCGCGGCTGTCCGGCTTTGCCGGGACTGGCGGCGACGCCCTGACCGATGGCGGTCGCCTGCCGCCCGCGCGCCCGGCGCCGCGCTTTGACACCTCGCTGACGATGGTCAATATCGTGTTGCTGCTGGTGTTCTTTTTCCTGCCCACCAGCCAGAACCAGATCCTGTCGCATATCGAAACCGCGCGCAGCACATTGCTGCGGCCCCAGAACATTCCGGCGCCGGTGCTGGAAATCGGGCAGGACGGCAAATGGCGGCTGGACGGGCGCGTCGTGTCGCCCGCGCTGCTGGACGCGGCGCTGGGACCGCAGGGGCGGGGCAAGCCGATCCACCTGATCCTTGGGCCTGACGCACCGGCCTTGACGCTGGTGCAGACGCTGGCGCATCCGGCGCTGGCGGGGGCCGATCTGCGGCTGGTGACACGCCATCGGGGCGGGGGGGCGCAGGGTGGCTGACAGTTACGAGACACCCGCACGCTGGACGCTGGCACTTGCGGTGTCGCTGGCGGTGCATGGGGCGGGGCTGGTCTGGCTGTTGCAGCGCCCCGAACAGGACGCCGTGCCGCCACGGCCAGCGCCCATCGCCATCCGCGCGGTGGCTGACCCCGCATCCGCCACCGCGTCAGCGGCGGTGACCGGGCCGGTGCCGCTGCAACCCGTGACGCTGCGCCCGGTGGGGGCGTCGGCGCCGCTGCGCGATGCGCTGCGCGACGGCGACACCCCCGCCCCCACGCGCCCGGATCTGCGCGCGCCGGAAACTTCGCCGGTCCCTGTGACGGCGGATGGGTCAGCGGGTAATCCGCCTGCCGTGGCGGGTGACGGCGCGAGTGACGGCGCGGGCGGTGGCGCCGATGACAGCGCCCTGCTGCAATCGGCGGCGGGCCGCGCCTTGCCGCCGATCACGCCGGCACCTGCCCCGGCCCCGCGCCCCGCCGCCCCGGATCGCCCCGCAGGCCCGGCAGGCGGCACCCAAACCACCCCGAAGGCCCAGGCCGGGGGGCTTGCCCCGCAACGCCCGGCACCGCCGATGACCGCCCCGGCCCCGCGCCTGCGCCCCAGCCCGCGTCAGGTGGCCCGGCTGGACCCGCTGCGTCATCTGATCCGGTCGCAACTGGACGAATCCTGCCTGCTGGCCCTGCCGCAGCTGGACCCGCGCGACGACATCCGGCTGGAGGTGCTTGGCGCGCAGGACCTGCAAATGGGCCAGCTGGCGCGCGCGCTGAACCGCGACCTGCCCAACCCGGTGACCCAGCGACAGATCCTGCTGGATGCGCGCCAATGCGCGGTGCTGGATTACCTGCGCGTGATGCCCGGCTATCCCGATATGGCGATGGAATTGCGGCTGGACCAGCCGGTGCTGAGCAGCGGCGAAACCCTGCGCGGGCAGGTGCTGGACCTGAATGGCCGGCAACTGACGCTGCTGCTGATCGACGATAACGGCATGGTCCACGACCTGCGCGCCTTTGTGGCCTATGGTCCGGGATGGGCCGGGTTCGCGGTGCCGCTGGCGCGTATCGACCAGCCGCGCGATACCGCGCAACTGCTGGTGGCGCTGGCCGCCGACAGCCCGCTGGTCCCCCAGCTTGCACAAAGCGGTCAGCCCGCCAGCCGGTTTTTCGCACAGCTTGCCCAACATGCCCCGCCCGGCCTTGGCGCTGGCCTGATCAGTTTCAGCCTGCGCTGACAAACCCACCGCGCAGCGTCATCGCAGGCGGTCAGCCCCGACCCCCTCAGCGCCGACCCCCTCAGCGCCGGGGGGGCGTGCCGCGCCGCACCAGCCCGGCATACAGCCCGGTAAACACGCGGGTAAAGCGTTCCAGAATACCGCCCTCGCCCGGCCCGGCGGCCTGTTCCCAGACGGCGGCGTAATGGTCCCACCAGCGCGCCTTGGCGGCAAGGCCGCTGCCCTCGGCCCTCACCTGTTCGCGGATGGCATCGGGGGACAGCTGGTCCAGCAATTCCAGCAGCGCGGGCTGCATGGCGCTGAACACCGCAAGGTTATGCAGGCGCAGATCGGCCAGCGCCTGATCCAGCGCCTCGGGTCCGGCCATAAAGCCCTCGCGGGGGCGCAGGAACATCACCTCGATCGCCTGTGCGCTGTCGGGCATGAATTTCAGCGGGTTGTTATTGGCATCGCCCAACATGGTGCGGGCACCGGCATCGGTGAACAGCTTGGCCGCGCTGCGGTCCTGAAGCGCCAGCATGACGTGGTCGGTGCTGCTGCGCAGCGCCTGCCCCAGCGCCTGACCGATGGCAGCCGCGTCCAGCCCGTCGGCGCAACCGCGGGGCAGGCCCGCACCCGCGCAAAAGGCCCGCAGCATGGTCACATCCGCGCCATCAGTCACACCGTCACCCGCGCCATCAGGGGCTGCGGTATCCGGGGTGGCGGTCTGACCTGCGGCCCCATGCGGGGGGCGGGTCGGCACCGCATCCGCCGCAGCCGCATGGGGCCGGGCGGCGAAACTGGGCAGCGATCCGGGCCGGATCGGGTCGCGGTCGCCCATTGCCCCGATCAGCGCCACCACAACGTAATGGCCGACCAGAAAGCGCTGCCCGTGGTCCAGCCGGTGCGGCCCGGACAGGCGCTGGGTCTGTCCCTGAAGGAACACCCCGTTGGTCGAACAATCGGTCAGCCACCAGCCGCCATCGCGATAGGAAATGTAGAAATGATGCCCCGAGATATGCCGGCTGGCATCATGCAGCACCCAGTCCATATCGGCGGCGCGACCGGCGCGAAGACCGCTGCGCGGCACCTCGATACGGGCCGGGGCACCGGTTCCGGCGGCATCGTGGTTCTCGATCAGCAAGACCAGTGTCGTCACGCCACGGTTCCTTCCGTCAGACCTGTATCAGCGAATCGGACATATCGGCAAACCATGACAGATAACAAGACCGCCGGCTGACCCCGGCCCGCGCCAGACATCCCAGAACCGCGTTATTGACCGCCTCGGGGCAGCGCCAGATTTCAGGTTCGCGCGGGTCGTCCTGCGCCAGCGCCCCGCCGGACCAGCCCGCCGCCAGCCCCAGCTGCACCGACGGCCCCGCCGTGGCCGAGGACAGCGCCCGCGCCAGCAGGTCCTGACGGCGCCGGTCGGCGGGATGCGCGATCCAGCCGGCGATCCGTTCCATCATCGGGCGTTCGGACGGGTCCAGATGTTCGGCCATCAGCCGCAGGCATTCATAGCCCCAGCACACCGCCGCCGCTGGCGACAGCGCAAAGGCGGCAAAGGTCACGGCCTCTTCCGGGGTGGGGCTGGTCCGCAGCCGGGTCAGAAACCCGGCATTCCCCTCGCCCACACGGGGGCGCAGCGCCGTCAGCCGACGAATATGCGGAATGGCCGCAAACAGCGCCTGCGGGGAATCGAACCGCAGCAGCGGCGGCGTCACCCCCCCCAAGCGGGGCAAGCGGGTGGGTCAGGGCCAGATCATCAGCCATCGCGGGAAAGTGACCTCATCGGTTGGGCCTGTCGGCATTTTGCCACGGACAGCGGGTCAAGGTTGCCCGCCCCCTGCGTCATTGACCTGAAACACGACGAAATCCGCCGCGGCGGCGCCGTTCATTTCGGCCAGCTCGGTCCGGATCAGCGGCATCAGCTGGCGGGCCGGGGTGCCGGGCACCGCCGCCGCCGCATGGGCCAGCCCCCGTTCCGATGCCATCGCCACCAGCAGATAGGTCCGCGCCGGGTCCTGCCCCCCCTGCCCCGGACCGGCCAGAACCGGCGCCGCCTGCGCCTGAACGGCAATGCGGAACCGATAGCTGCCATCCAGCTGGCGTTCGGCGCTGGGGGTCAGGTCATAGACATCGCCCGCCGGGGACACCAGAAACAGCCACAGCGGCATCCCGGAAACCTGGGTGACCGTGCCGGCAATATTGTCGGCGCGCGGCACCCCGTCCAGCGCGACCAGCGGCGGCAGGAAATGACGCCCGCTTAACAGGTGCAACAGGTCGATGACCGGGCATTGCGCCACCCCCAGCCGGTGCGCGGCGATGCCGGGACGCAGGCCAAAGCGCGCCTCGTACGCGTCCAACAGCGGGCCGGTGTCGCGCGGGCCATCGGCCAGCAAGCCGATCTGCCCGGCCTCGGGTCCGGTGGTGATGCGGGCCGCCAGACTGCAACCGGGCAGCGGATGCGCCGCCAGAAAGCCGTCGCGCGACAGCAGGTCACGGGCCGGCCAGTCCCGCGCGCTTTCGGCCTGCGCCGCCGCCACCGCCAGATCGTCGGCGGCAGGCATGACCGGCAGGCGCAGACCATACCACGCCGCCATGCCCAACGCCGCCAGTCCCAGCCCCAGCCACAGCGGCCATGCACGGCGCTGACGGGCGGGCCGGGGCAGCACCGCGGCGGCGCCACGGGTCAGCGCCCCGGTCAGCAGGGTGCGCGGGTCAGGCCCGGCGCCGGGGGCTGCGGCGTCATGGGCGGGTCCGGTCTGCCACTGTGGCACCCGGTATAACAGCGGCACCCGGCCCGGATCGTCCAGCATGGCGATCACCGCCTGCATCGAGGCCGGGCGGTCCGCCGGGTCGGGTTCCAGCATATACTGCAACAGCGGCATCAGGCGCGGTTCGATCCCTGACAGGTCGGGGATGTGGCGGCGCTGGCGGGCGGCCTCGGGGGCGCTGCCGCCCATTGGCGGCGGCCCGCCACGCAGCGCGGCGACCATCATCAGCGCCAGACCGTAAATATCGGTGCGCGCGTCGATGCGGCCATCGAAATGCCCCAGCTGTTCCGGCGCGATATAGTGGTATTTGCCCGCGAACCGCCCCCCAGCCCGTCACCGGCGGACAGCGACCGGGCAATGCCAAAGTCGATCAGCACCGCCTCGTCCACGCGGTTATTGCGCAGGATCACATTGTCCGGGGACAGGTCGCGGTGGATGACGTTATGCTGATGCACCCGCGCCAGCCCGCTGGCCAGCCGGCGCATCAGAAAGCGCGCATCGCGCAGCGACAGCGGGCCGTCATTGCGCACCCGGTCCAGCAGCGACCGCCCCTCGACATGTTCCATCACCAGGCAATAGCGGTTCAGCGCCGGGTCATGGATGAAATTGTGATAGCGCACGATGGCATTATCGCCCAACTGGCCCAGAATCCGGGCCTCGCGTTTGAACAGGGCGACGACGGCGGGGTCGCGGGCCAGTTCGGGCAGGATCACCTTGATCGCCACCGGATCGCCGGTGAACTGGTTCGCCCCGCGATAGACCTCGCCCATGCCGCCGCTGCTGATCAGCTTGACGACGCGGTAATTGTTGTTGATCAGGTCGCCCGGCGCCAGCAACTGTCCCGCCCCGGCGGCGGGCAGGGCGGGCATCAGCACCGTGCGGTCGGGCGGGGCCAGAACCGTCGGCGCCGGCAGATCGGCACCCGCCGCAACCGCATCACGCAGCGCATCAGCCGACGCATCCGGCGGCGGCGCCAGCACCGTGGCTTCGGCCATATCCGGGGTTCTGTCCGGGGCCGAACGCGGCGGGGTGACAGGCCGGTCAGAGGGCTGTGACATCGTCCGCCCCCCCTGCCACCGCCACCCCGCCAGGCGCGTCATCAGCCTTGCCGCCGTTGCTGGCCGGACGACAGGTCAGCACCAGCAGCGTCACATTGTCATGCGCGCCACGGCGCAGGGCCTCGTCCATCAGCGATCTGGCGATGTCTTGCGGGCGGCCGGGGCGGGCCATGAACGCCGCCAGTTCCGCATCGCCAAGATGTTCGGTCAGACCGTCGGTGCAGATCAGAAAGCGGTCGCCGGGCCGGGTCACGCCGGTCACCATTTCGGTGCGCAGATGCGGGCCGATGCCCACGGCACGGGTGATCACGTTGCGGCGCGGCCAGCGGCGTGCCTGTTCCTCGGACATCAGGCCGGCGGCGATCATGGCCTGAACCTCGCTGTGGTCCTGGGTCAGGCGGATCAGATCGGCATCGCGCCACAGATAGACCCGGCTGTCACCGGCCCAGACACAGGCAAAGGCGCTGCCAAACACCGTCAGCGCCGCCACCGTGGCGCCGATCTGGTCCAGCCCGCGCTGGTCGGCATGGCTGCGGATGGCGTCATGCGCCCGCGTCAGCCGGTCACCCAGCCGCGCCCGCTGGTCCTGTGCGGAAACCGGCACCCCCATCGTCGCCGCCTGCGCCGCGATCATGGCGCTGGCGACATCGCCGCCGCGATGCCCGCCCATGCCATCGGCCACCAGCCACAACCCGGCGCGGGGCAGGCACAGCATGTCGTCCTCGTTCGTGTCGCGAATCTTGCCGCGATGGCTGCATCCGCCGCAGGCGATATGCAGGTCGGTCGGCACCTGATCGGCCCCGCCGCCGCAATCGCAGGGGGCACAGAACACGCCGATACCGCTGCCTAGAACTGCCATCGCACCTGCCCGCTGATGCCGACGCTGTTCAACTGGTCGCCATGGCGCAGGTCGATGCGTCCGCTGGCGCTGAACTGGCGCGGGGCGCGGGCGCTGCCGGCATCCAGCACCTTGAGGTAATTCGCCCCCAGGCTCAGCTCGCCATAGGTGTCCAGATGGTCCGAGCTCAGCATCTGCGGCTCGAACTCGGGGTGGCCCTGCCATGAAAAGACCGACTGCATGGATTTGGTAAAATCACGATAGACCGTCACCGTGGCATAGGTGGTCAGCGCCGAATCGCCCGATGGCCGCACCCGGCTGTGCGACAAGCTGGCCCCGGCAAAGCCGACGCGGGTGGTGTTGTCGCGGAAATCCAGCTGATAGCCGTCGTCGAACCGGACCGACCCCGATTGCGACCGCGTCACCGCAAAGCCGGCGGTGGGCACCACCTGCCAGCCCTGCTGCGGCAGGCTGAACGCATAACTGACCGAGCCGCTGAACGTGCGCGCGCGGCTGGAAAAGCGGCTGTCATTCAGCCCCAGCCCGGCCCCGATCACCGGGCTGTTGCGCAGGTCGAAATCGGTGTTCTCGTAACGGTATTGCAGGTCGGCGGCCCATTGCCCGCGGGTGGCACTGACATAGACCCCGGCATAGCTTTGGGTGAAATCGGCCCTTGTCGTGCTGGCCAGAACCGAGGTCAGCCGCGACGAATTGGACGGGTCGATGGCATAGACCGGCTGGCTGGTGCGCCCGCTATTGACCCCGGCAATCGCCCCCAGCGCGATGTTCCAGCCCTGCAAAGGCCGGTCGGCGCAGGCCAGATCGGCACCGACCTGCATCCCGGTATAGGTGGCGCTGATCTGGCTGTCGAAGCGGTTGATGCCATTGCCGGTCGACCCGGTGGCATCGGCCCGCCCGCCGACGGCGCGACCCCAGGCACCCGGCCCGCAGTGACGTTCGCCGGGGTTGGCGGCCAGCCCGACGACATAGGGGCTGGACGGGCGGTTGATCACCGACCCGATCAGCGACTGGGTCAGGGCAATATTGCCAAACAGGGCGCCGATGGCGGGGTTGGTCTGGCTGACAATGACCAGATCGCCACTGGCCGCGTCCTGATCCAGCGAATAGACGATGCGTTCATTCGCCGCCCCGACCGGGTCGAAGCGATAGGTAAAATCGCTTTGCCTGCGATAGGCGGCGTCGATATCCAGCACCTTCACCCGCGTTCCGATGCGATAACCGGGGTCCAGCGTCAGCACGTCAAAGCCAAAGGACAAATGCCCTTTCACCGCGCCGCCGCGCACAATGATCTGGTCCGCGCGGCGCTGCGCCAGATCAAGGTCCAGACGATAGCTGCCATTCCCGGTCAGCCCGCCATTAACCACCAGCCGGTCGGTGGCGCGCCCGTTGCTGAGGGTGACCAGACCGTCATTGTATAATCCGGGCCCGGCGGTGGCCGCGGGGCCAGTCACCGCAGGACCAGTCACCGCGGGGCCAGTGGCGGACAGCGCATCGCGCCCCGGCAGGCCCGGCGCCGGGGCGTCAGGGACCGGCAGGCGCCCGATCCGGGTCCGGCCACCGGCCCTGATCACACCGTCGCGGCCATTGCGAACCTGCCCGTCAATGCGCCCCCCGGCCACGGCCAGCTCGCCCCGGTTATCGACGCCATCGCGGGCCGTCAGCACGCTGTCGGCCAGCACCCAGACCGTGCCACGGTTCAACAGGCCGCCCGTCCACAGATCGCCCTCGATCGTGACCTTGCCGCTGGTGTCGTTGCGCAGCGACCCCACCCGGCCCGACAGCCGTGCCGTGCCGCGATTGCCCAGAACGCCCTGCACCGTGCCGCCCCGCAGCGCCAGATCGCCGGCATTGAACAGATCGCCCGTCACCGTGCCGTCCAGCCGGGCGGTGCCGCTGTTCAGCACATCGCCCTGAAACCGCCCGGTCCCGGTCAGAGTGCCGGTATTGCGGACATCGCCGCGCAGATCGCCGTCATTGACCAGCGTGCCGCCATTTTGCACCGGGCTGTCGACCGCCAGCGCGCCATCCCCGGTCACGGTGATCGTTCCACCCGTGCGCCCGGTCAGGCTGCGCAGCCGCAGATCGCCGGTGACGGTCAGCGACCCGCCCTTGCGGTTGGTGACATCATCGGCACGCCCGGTCAGCACCGCCTCGCCGCGATTGTCCAGATCGCCCGCGATCCGGCGGCGGCTGATCAGGGTGCCACTGTTGTCGATATCGCCGGTGATCACGCCCGAGGCCTCCAGCCGGCCGCTGTTATCGACATTGCCGGTCAGGCCGCCATTCACGGTCAGGGTGCCGCGATTATCGACGCCCCCGGTCGCGGTCAGCCGGTCGCGACGCCGCACCAGCAGGTCGCCTTCGTTCACCACGCTGCCTGCGGTCAGCTGACCACGGGTCAGGATGGTGCCACCGGCCTTGCCGACCAGCCGCCCGACCTGCCCCGACAGCGCCGCGCTGCCGGTGTTTTCCAGCAGCCCGGTAGTCTGTCCGTCGGAAACCAGCGTGCCACCGTTGAACAGATCGCCCTGAACGGTGGCCCCGGCGCGGTTGGTCATCTGGCCGGAATTCACCACCTGCCCGGTCAGCGTGCCGCCATTCACCAGCCGCCCGCCATCGGTATTGCCAAAGCGGTCCGCGCTGGCGCTGCCCCCGGCATCGACCCGCATCAGCCCGCGATTGGTGACCTGCCCGGCCCCGGCCAGCACCCCGGTCGCGGTCACGATCACGGTGCCGCCATTGTCCAGATCGCTGCCCTGCATATCCAGCCGGTCGCGGATCGACAGATCGGCCCCCCTGGCATTGCTTAGCCCGTCGGAAATGACCGAGGGCTTGTCGATCCGCATCTTGCCAAGGTTGCGCGCCCGGCCCGACATCTCGACCGCGCCGGTGATGCGCGATCCGGCCTCCAGCACGATGCGGTCCGCGATGATCCGAAACCGCCCCAGCCCCCCGTCCGAGACCCGCCCGGCATTGCGAAACAACCCGCCAACCCGCAGCACGCTGTCGCGCGCGGTCTGGATCAGGCTGCCCCGGTTGATTACATCGCCGGTCACAAGGGCCTGCCCCTGCACCCCGACGACACCGGCATTGTCCAGCGTCCCGGCCATCTGGCCGCCATCCAGCCCAAGGTTGCCGCCCGCCGCATTGCGCAGGTCGGCCTCCAGCGTGCCGGCCAGCGCCATGCGCCCGGTATTGGTGGCGGGGCCGGTGACGGCCAGCCGCCGGTCGCGCGCCACGGTGACCTGACCGGCATTGTCCAGACGGGTCGCGGTCAACGCATCGCTGACGGTCAGATCCGCGCCGCGTTCATTGCTGATGGCGCCGGTGCTGCCCGCCAGCGTGGCCGTGCCGCGGTTGGTCAGCCGCCCCGAGACGCCGCCGCGCGCCGTCAACTGGCCGTCATTGACCACATCAGCCACCAGCAGGCCGTCGCTGGTCAGGCGGCCCTGATTACCGATCCCCCCAGCCACCGCCAGCCGCGCACCGCTGGCAACGGTCAGGTCGCCCGCATTGGCCAGCGTTTCCATCCGGGTGTTGCCGGTGATGCCGATCCCGGCGCCCGCCGCATTGGTCACCCGACCGGCGCGACCGGCGATCCAGGCCTGTCCGCGATTGTCCAGCGCCCCGGCCAGAACGCCGCTGCTAACCAGCCGGCCCCGGTTGACGACATCGCCCGCAAGGCGACCGCCATTGTCGATCTGCCCGGTGTTTTCCACCCCGGTCGCGGTCAGCACCTGCCCCGCGCCCACCGTCACCCTGCCCGCATTGCGGATGCCCGCCGCGACCAGATCGCCGGTCAGGCTGGTGCTGGCATTTTCCAGATTGGTCAGGTCGCCGGTAATCCGCCCGGCCAGTTCTGCCCGGCCCGCATTCCCCAGCGCCCCGGTCAGCCGCCCGGTCAGCCGCAGCGTCCCCGTCGCCGCCTGATCGACATCGCCCGCCAGCACCCCGGCCACCGTCAGCGTGCCGGAATTGGAAATGCCGGTGCGGGCGGTCATGCGGGCCTCGGGGCGGATGCTGACCGTGCCTGCATTCTCAAGCCGGTCCAGCGCCAGATCGCCCGCCAGCGACAGCACCGCCCGCGCGGCATTGTCCAGCACACCACCGATCCGCCCGGCGATATGCGCCGTGCCGCGATTGACCAGCCCACCGCCGATCTGGCCGCCCATCGCCAGATGGCCGTCATTGCTGACAGTGCCGGTCACGGTGCCGGCGATGTTCAGCGTGCCGCTGTTGTCAGCATCGCCCTGATGGCGGCCCTGCACCGACAGGGTGCCTGCATTGCGCAACCGGCCCGTGGTCTGGCCCGCATGGGTAAAGATGCTGTCAGCGGCGATGCGCAGATCGACCGCCGCGTCGGATTGCCCGGCATAGGTCACCATCCCCGGCCCGGACACCGCGAAACTGCCCGACAGGGCGCTGTCGATAAACAGCCGCGCCAGCGGCGGCCCCCCGACGCGGTCGCCGGTGCCGGACGGCGTGGCACCGCCCTCGGGTTCGGCCGGGCCTTCCATCAGGCGCGGGCCGCGCAGGATCGTCGGCACGACCATCGGCACAGGCAGATCCGTTGACGGGGTTTCGACCGGCACGACCTCGCCGGGCGGCGACGGGGATGGCGGGGCAAAGCGCAATTCGGCCACCCCGCCCGCGGGCGCGACCAGCCGCCCGCCACCCAGCCGATAGGTGCCACCCTGCACCTGCATCCCGGCAACGGCGATATCGCCATCCAGCGTCAGAACCACCGGGGCATCGCCGGACGGCGGGGCCAGCACCGCGACATCGCCCGGCGCAAAGGCCAGATGCCCGCCACCGCGCGCATCGGCCCAGACCGCATCGGTCAGGTTCCACGGTCCGCTGACCGGGTCCAGCCCGGCATTGTCACCGGCGCCATTGTCCAGAAATGCCACCCGCCCCAGCGCCGGTCCCGACACCGCCAGCCACATGGCCAGCCCGGATGACAGCGCCGCGCCGCCCAAGACCCATGCTGAAAAACGACCCTGCCCGCCCCGCATCGCGCCCTCGTATTCATCCACCAGCGGTTTAACACCATTATGTCGGCTATACTAGGGCGTGAAACGCCTGTCAGCGCGCGACGTGGTCTGGCCAGTTTTGCTTGCCTTTCCGGCGCGGCCAGCGGATATTCGCGCATGACGGTCCCCCGCCAAGGGGTGAAAAGGGAACGCGGTGAAATGCCGCGACTGCCCCCGCAACTGTAAGCGGCCAGCGGGCCGCAACGCGCCACTGGCCCCGGCTGGGAAGGCTGCTGCCCGCCACGACCCGCAAGTCAGGAGACCTGCCGTCACCTGCCACAGGGCCACGCGCCCATTGCCGGTTTTCCGGCCCCAAATATTTCGCCGTCGGGGATGACGGCACGGAGGGATGAACATGCATATCGAACCCGGACTGGTCGCCGGCGCGAAAATCGTGCTGAGCTATGCCACGGCCGCCACGGCCGCCGCCTATGTCCTCAAGCAATCCGTGGATGCGGTGCGCGAACAGGGCGCCATCTCGCTTGCTGGCCGCGCGCTGATCGCCACCGCCGCCGTCTTGACCTTTTTCGAGATCCTGCCCCATTACCCCGTCGGCGTGTCCGAGGTGCATTTCATCCTTGGTTCAACCCTGTTCCTGATCCTTGGCGCGGCACCCGCGGCCATCGGTCTGGCGCTGGGGCTGTTGGTGCAGGGGCTGTTCTTTGCGCCCTTCGACCTGCCGCAATACGGCATGAACGTGACCACGCTGCTGGTGCCGCTGTTCGCGGTCGAGGCGCTGGCCCGTCGCATCATCGCCCCGCACACGCCCTATGTCGATCTGCGCTATCGTCAGGCGCTGGCGCTGTCGACCACCTATCAGGCCGGGGTGGTCGCATGGGTGGCGTTCTGGGCGCTGTATGGTCAGGGTTTCGGGTCGGAAAACCTGCAAAGCATCGTGACCTTCGGCGGTGCCTATATGCTGGTCATCATTGTCGAGCCGCTGGCCGATCTGGCGGTTCTGGCCGCCGCCAAGGCCCTGCACGGGCTGGCCGGGTCCGGCTGGGTCACGCATCGCCTGCATCACAGCGCCTGACAGGATTTCACAAATCTGTCACAACCGTTTACGATCAGGGCGCGCCCGAGGGCGCGCCTTTTTCCATGCCCGGCCCGGTCACTGCCGACCGGCCGCCGGTCCCCGCCCACCGCCGCCCCGGCCCTTGTCGCAAAGGTTTCGCCATGTCCCGACTGCTGGCCGCCCTGTTCTGGCTTGCGCTTTGCCCGGCGCTGGCCGCCCCCCGCCCCGCCGGGGCCGAACCGCCGCCGGTGCGGCTGGTCGCCGCCGGCAGCCTGACCGCCGCGCTTGGCGATGTGGCACAGGTCTTTGCCGACAGCACCAATCAGCCGGTGCAGACCCGGTTCGGCCCGTCCGGGCTGATGCGGCAACAGATCGAACAGGGGCTGCCGGCCGACCTGTTTGCCTCGGCCAATATGGCGCATCCGGGGGCGCTGCACGATGCCGGGCTGTCCGGGCCGGTGGTGGTGTTTGCGCGCAACCGCCTGTGCGCGCTGGCGCAGCCGGGGCTGGGGCTGACGACCGACACGCTGCTGGATGCGATGCTGGACCCGGCGCTGCGGCTTGGCACCGCGACCCCCGGCGCGGACCCGGCGGGCGATTACGCCTGGCGGCTGTTCGACCGGGCCGAGGCCCTGCGCCCCCATGCCGGTGCGGCGCTGAAGGCCAAGGCGCTGCAACTGACCGGCGGGCCGGACAGCGCCACGCCGCCGCAGGGGCGCAACCTGTATGGCTGGGTGATGACCGAACACCGCGCCGACCTGTTTCTGACCTATTGCACCAACGCCATGCGGGCCAGCGCCGACACCCCCGCGCTCGAGGTTCTGCCCCTGCCCGAGGCCCTGTCCGTCGGCGCCAGCTATGGCCTGACGGTCATGCGCGGCGCCCCGCCCGAGGCGCACGAACTGGCGATGTTCATCCTGTCCCCCGACGGTCAGGCCATTCTGGCCGATTACGGCTTTGCCGTGGGGCGGGTGCAAACGGGGGGGCGGCGATGAAGCTGTGTCTGATCGGGATCGGCACCGGCAACCCCGACCACCTGACATTTCAGGGCGCGCAGGCGCTGGCCGCCGCCGATCTGGTGCTGATCCCTGAAAAAGGCACCGGGAAAGAGGATCTGGCCCATATCCGCCACGCCATTCTGGACCGGGTCGCGCCCGATGTGCCACGGGCGTCCTTTACCATGCCGCGCCGCGATTCCAGCGGCGATTACCGGCAGGGCGTGCATGACTGGCACGACGCCATCGCGGCGCAGTGGCTGCGCGCCATCGGTGGCTGTGACGGCACTGTCGCGCTGTTGGTGTGGGGCGATCCGTCGCTGTATGATTCGACCCTGCGCATTGCCGCGCGGCTGGACCCGGCGCCGCAGGTGCAGGTCATCCCCGGCATCACCGCCCTGCAAGCCCTGACCGCCGCCCATGCCATCCCGCTGAACACCGTGGGCGGCCCGGTGACCATCACCACCGGTCGCCAGATCCGCGATCACGGCTGGCCCGATGGCGCGGAAACCGTTGCGGTCATGCTGGACGGCGAATGCAGCTTTCAGGCGCTGGACCCGCGCGGTCTGACGATCTGGTGGGGGGCCTTCGTGGGGATGCCGGAACAGATCCTTGACCACGGGCCGCTGGCACAGGCCGGGCCGCGCATCATCGCCACCCGCGCGCAGGCCCGTGACCGGCATGGCTGGGTGATGGATATCTATCTGTTGCGCCGCGACACGGCTTGACAACCTGCCCGGCACCGGCACAGGTGGGGGCGCACTGGTTCCTGCATCCGCAGGTGAAAAGGGAATGGACAGCGGCCCGCCGCCAGTCCAGCCGCCCCCGCGACCGTGACCGGACAGGTGCTTCACCGCCACTGGCCTTGTGCCGGGAAGGCCGAAGCACCGCGAGGCCCCGCCTCAGATCCGCAAGCCGGGAGACCTGCCAGAGCCCGCCATCCGGCGGCTGACATCACGCAGACGGGGTGATCTGCGGTCGCGTCCGCAATTTGCGCCACGCCACCCCGCCCCCATGCCCGAACCGCCCCGCCGGGGCCGCACAGCAAGGGGGGCCTATGCCCGCAGACAACGACCCCGCCAGCGCCTGCCCGCCACCCAAGGCCGAACCGTCCGTGACGCCATCCTCCGTGGCCACGCCCCAGCCTGCCGCGCCCCCACCCGCCGCATCCCAAGCCACCCTTTCGCAGCCCGCCGCGACACGGACCGCAGCCCCCCGGACCGCAGCCAACCCGCCATCCGGCACCGCGCCCGGCACGACCGCATCCCCCGTCACCGCATCCGCCGCCACCCTGTCCCCCGTCACCCTGCCCCCCGTCACCCTGCATGTCTGCGTGACCTGCCGTGCCGGTCAGCCCGTTGCCGACGGCCAGCCCACCCCCGGCGCGCAACTGGCCGCGGCGCTGGCCGATGCGCCCGATCCGATCCGCGTGGTGCCGGTCGAATGCCTGTCGGCCTGCGATCAGGGCTGCGTCGTGGCGCTGTCGGGGGCGGGGCGCTGGTCCTATGTCTATGGCCGCATGACCCCTGCCGATGCCGCCGATATTCTGGCCGGCGCCCGCGCCTATGCCGCCACGCCTGACGGGCTGGTGCCATGGCGGGCACGGCCCGTTCAGTTCCGCAAGCAGTCGCTTGCCCGTATCCCACCATCAGAGGCTTGAATGACCACAGATCTGTCCAAAATCCCCGTCACCGTGATCACCGGCTTTCTGGGGTCCGGCAAAACCACGCTGATCCGTCACCTGATGGCCAACCCGCAGGGCCGCCGCCTTGCGGTGCTGGTCAATGAATTCGGCACCGCCGGGGTCGACGGTGAAATCCTGCAAGGCTGCGCAGATGAAAACTGCCCGGCTGAAAACATCCTTGAACTGGCGAATGGCTGTATCTGCTGCACCGTGGCCGATGATTTCATCCCGACGATGGAACAGCTGCTGGCCCGCAACCCGCGCCCCGATCACATCCTGATCGAGACCTCGGGGCTGGCGCTGCCCAAGCCGCTGCTGAAGGCGTTCGACTGGCCCGCGATCCGGTCGCGCATCACCGTTGACGGGGTGATCGCGCTGGCCGATGCCGAGGCCGTGGCGGCGGGCCGCTTTGCCCCCGATCTGGCGGCGGTCGATGCCCAACGCGCGGCGGATGACAGCATCGACCACGAAACCCCGCTGTCCGAGGTGTTCGAGGATCAGATCGCCTGCGCCGATGTCGTGCTGCTGACCAAGGCCGATCTGGCCGGCGCGGATGGCATCGCCGCCGCCCGCGCCACGATCGAGGCCGAGGCCCCGCGCAAACTGCCCATCATCCCCGTAACCGAGGGCGAGGTCGACCCCCGCGTGATCCTTGGCCTTGGTGCCGCCGCCGAGGATGACCTTGACGCCCGCCCCAGCCATCACGATGGCGCCGATGATCATGAACATGACGATTTCGACAGCGCCGTCATCGCCCTGCCCGAGGCTGACAGCCCCAGCACAATCGCAGATCTTGTTTCGCGTGTCGCAACCGAAAACAACATCTTGCGTGTGAAGGGGCATATCGCGGTCGCAGGCAAGCCCATGCGCCTGCTGGTTCAGGCCGTGGGGGCGCGGGTGCGGCATCAATATGACCGGCCGTGGGGTGACGCGCCGCGCAATTCCCGTCTGGTGGTGATTGCCGAACATCACCACCTGAACCCGCAGGCCGTGGCCGATGCGCTTGGCGGGCGCGTGGTCGGCTGATGCATATCGTCTTTCGCGAAAGCCACGGGCTGGAAGAAACCGACGCCCCCTTTGACCCCGGCCAGACGCCGGGCGATCTGGTGGTGCTGTCGTTTTCCGACAGCGATCTGGGGGCTTTCGCGGGGGGCTATCGGCTGTGGCAGGCGCGGGGGGCGGTGCCATCTTTGCGGCTGCAAAACCTTGTGGCGCTGCGGCACCCGGTCTCGGTCGATACCTATCTTGAGGCCACGCTGGAAGGGGCGAAAGCCATCCTGATCCGGCTGATCGGGGGTGAAAGCTATTGGCCCTATGGGCTGGCCAGCGTGCAGGATCTGGCGCGGCGGCGGGGCATCGCGCTGGCGGTGATCCCCGCCGATGGCCGCCCCGACCCGGCCTTGCAGGCCGCCAGCACCGTCGATGCCGACACCCTGCACCGCCTGACCGCACTGGCCGAGGCCGGGGGTGCCGCCCCCGCCGCCGCCGCGCTGGCGGCGCTGGCCGGGGCCGCGGGGCTGAACGCACCGGGCTATGACGGCCACACGACGCTGCCCGACCGGGGCTGGTATGACCCGGCGCGCGGGGTGGTCGACGCGCCACCAGCGGGCGATGCGCCACTGGCCGTGGTCAGCTTTTACCGCAGCTATCTGGCCGCCGCCGATACCGACCCGGTGGATGCGCTGATCGCGGCGCTGCGCGACCGGGGGTTCCGGGTGGCGGGGCTGTTCGCGCCATCGCTGAAGGGCGACAATGCACCCTGGATCGACGCGCAACTGCGCGCCGCCCGCCCCGCCGCCATTGTCAACGCCACCGCTTTTTCCGGGCGCGATGGGGGGCTGGCGGGCGGGGCATCGCCGCTGGACGCGCCGGGCTGTCCGGTGCATCAGGTCGCCCTGTCCACCGCCCGCAAACGCGACTGGCAACAGGCCGCGCGGGGGCTGTCGCCCGCCGATCTGGCCATGCATGTCGTCCTGCCCGAGGTTGACGGCCGTCTGTTTGCCGGGCTGATCAGCCATAAACAGCCCCATGCCCGCGACCCGCAGACGCAATATTCGCGCTTTGCCCACCGCGCCGATGCCGACCTGATCGCACAGGCCGCCGACCGCGTGACGGCGTGGCACCGGCTGGGACAGACCGCCCCGGCGGATCGGACATTGGCGCTGGTTCTGTCGACCTATCCCGGACGCCCGGACCAGATCGCCCATGCGGTGGGGCTGGACGCGCTGGCCTCGACCGACGCGGTGCTGGCACTGTTGCGCGATGCCGGTTACGCCACCGGTCCCGCCGCGCCGCTGGCGCCCGACCTGCTGGCCGAAACCCTGTGCTGGCCGCTGGCCGATTATCACGCCGCGCTGGACCGCCTGCCGCAAAAACTGCGCGACGATCTGGCCGCGGCCTGGGGCAAGGCCGCCGATGACCCCGCCTGCCGCGACGGCGCGTTCCACTTTGCCGCGACCCGGCGTGGCGGGGTTCTGGTCGCGCTGCAACCCGAACGCGGCACCCCTGCGGCACGAGAGGATGATTACCACGACCTCGACCGCGTGCCCCGGCATGGATATGTCGCGTTTTGCCTTTATCTTCAAAGCCTTGGTATCGTCGCGCTGATCCATATGGGGGCGCATGGCACGCTGGAATGGCTGCCCGGCAAATCGGTGGCGCTTGGCGCGGATTGCTGGCCGCAGGCGCTGATCGGGGCCACGCCGGTGGTGTACCCCTTCATCGTGAACGACCCCGGCGAGGCCGCACAGGCCAAACGCCGCATCGGTGCGCTGACGCTTGGTCATATCCCGCCGCCACTGGCCCCCAGCGCGCTGCCGGAACGGCTGGCGGTGCTGGAACGGCTGCTGGACGAATATGCCACCGCCGAGGGGCTGGACCCGGCCCGCCGCGCCCGCCTGATCGAGGGTATCCGGCTGGAGGCCCAGGTTGCCGGGGTCGAGGATGACCTGAACATCCCCCCCGATGCCAGCCCCGCCGAGGCCATCCCCCGCATCGACCGCTTTGTCTGCGACCTCAAGGAAAGCCGGTTTGCCGATGGGCTGCACATCTATGGCAGCGCCACGGGCGAGGCGCAGGGCCTGCTGGATGCGCTGGCCGGGCGCCGCGTCGCCGCCGGTCCGTCCGGCAGCCCGGCACGGGGGCGCAGCGACGTTCTGCCGACCGGGCGCAACCTGTTCGCCGTCGATCCGCGCGCCGTGCCGACGAAATCGGCCCATGCGCAAGGCGTCAAACTGGCCGGGGAACTGATCCGCCGCCACCTGCAAGACCATGGCGACTGGCCGCGCGACATCATCGTCGACCTGTGGGGCAGCGCCACCATGCGCACCGCCGGCGAGGAATATGCCATGGCCCTGCATCTGGCCGGACTGGCCCCGCAATGGGACAGCGCCACAGGCCGCGTCACCGGGTTCGAGGTGCTGCCACTGGCGCTGTTGAACCGGCCCCGGATCGGGGTGACGCTGCGGGTTTCGGGGCTGTTTCGCGACGTGTTCCCGGACCTTGCGGGCCTGTTCCACGCCGCCACGCAGTCGCTGGCCGCGCGGGACGAGGCCCCCGACCAGAACCCCTATCTGGCCGAGGGCACCAGCGCAGCGCCGCGCGTTTTCGGCCCGCGTCCGGGCGCCTATGGCGTCGGCATGGACCCGGTGGCCGATCTGTCCGACAGCGCGCGCATGGCGGCGGGCATGGCATGGCTGGCAGGGTCGGAATGGGCGATCAGCCCGCAAGGCAGCACACAGGACCGCGCCGGGATCGAGGCCCGGTTGCGCGGCGCCAGCGCCTTTGCCCATGCGCAGGATCTGGCCGAGGCCGACCTGCTGACCGCGCCCGATTTTGCGGCGCATCAGGCCGGACCGGCGGCGGCGGCGGCGGTGCTGGGGGCGGATCTGCCGCCGCTTTACCACCTTGACAACACCCGCCCCGGCCAGCCCGCCGCCCGCGCCCTGACCGAGGAAATCGCCCGCGTCACCCGCGCCCGCGCCGCCAACCCGGACTGGGCGGATGGCATGATGCGTCACGGCTTTCGCGGCGCGGCGGAAATCACCGCGACGCTGGACAACCTTGCCGCTTTCGCGCAACTGACCCGCGCCCTGCCGCCGCATCTGTTCGATCTGTATTTCGATGCCACCCTTGGCCGCCCCGAGGTGGTCGATTTCATGTCCCGCGAAAACCCCGCCGCGCTGGCCGCGCTGCGTGACCGCTTTGCCGCGCTGCGCGCCGCCGGCCTGTGGCAGACCCGGCGCAATGATATTGCCGCATCGGTGGGCGACGCACCATGAGCCGCGACCCCATTATTCGCGGCTGGTGCCCCGGTGCGCTGCGGCCGATGATGTCAGGCGACGGGCTGGTGGTGCGGGTCCGCACGCGCAATGGGTATTTGGACAACGAAGACGCCCGTGCCATCGCCGCGCTGGCCCGGCGCTTTGGCAATGGCGCGATCGAGGTGACGACCCGCGCCAATCTGCAACTGCGCGGGGTGACGCCCCGGACGCACCCGCCGCTGATCCGGGCGCTGCGCGCGATGGGCCTGATCGACGCCGACCCCGAGGCCGAGGCAAGGCGCAATGTCATCCTGTCGCCCTTCGCGGCAAAGGGCGGCGCGGCATGGCAGATCGCCACGCGGCTGGCGGCGCTGATGGTCGCGCCGGATGCGCCGCAGGTTCCGGCCAAGTTCGGCTTTGCGGTCGATACCGGGACCGTGCTGCGGGATACGCCTTGCGACATTCGCCTGATCCCCACCCCGCAGGGCTGGCGGCTGGCCCCCGATGGCAGCCCCGGCACCCTGCCCGCCGGTGACGACCCGGCGCAGGCGGCGGTCGATCTGGCGCGCTGGTTTCTGGCCAGCGGCGGCGCACCGGATGGGCGGGGGCGGATGCGCGCCCATCTGGAAGGTGGCGCCAGCCTGCCCCGTCCTGCACAGGTCATCGCCTGGCCGCCCGCGCCCCGCCCCCGGCCCGGCGCCGCGCCGAATGGCTGGCTGACGGGCCTGCCCTTTGGGCGCATCGACCCGGACCAGATGACCCTGCTGGCCGGGCTGGGTCCATTGCGGCTGACCCCGTGGCACATGCTGCTGGTCGAGGGGCTGACCCGCGCCCCGCAGGTTGCCGGGCTGATCGACGACCCTGCCGATCCGTTGCTGCGTGTCCATGCCTGCACCGGCGCCCCCGACTGTCCGCAGGCCCATGCCGAGACCCGCAATCTGGCCCGCCGGCTGGCGCCGCAACTGGCACCGGGGCACAGCCTGCATATCAGCGGCTGCGCCAAGGGCTGTGCGCATCGCGGCCCTGCCGATATCACCCTTGTGGCACAGCCCGGCGGGCGCTTTGACCGCGTCACCGGGGGCACCGTGCAGGACCGGCCCACCCATACCGGGCTGATTGCCGAATGCATTCGCCTGTAATGTCATCATTTTGGCTGAAATATCCCACGGGGGTCCGGGGGTGTGAAACCCCCGGTCAGCCTTGCCCCCCGCGCCCCCGCGTGACATAGCCATGCAAACCTGCGGAAAATCGAATATGCCCTACGATTACGAAAAAGACGGCGCCAGGATCTATGCCCAATCCTTCGCCACCATCCGGGCCGAGGCCGACTTGGCCCGGTTCGACCGTGACGAGGAACCCGTGGTCGTGCGCATGATCCACGCCGCCGGTCTGGTCGGTCTGGAACGCGATGTGATGTTTTCGCCCGGCATGGCCCGCACCGCCCGGCAGGCACTGGCGGATGGCGCCCCCATCCTGTGCGACGCGCGCATGGTGTCCGAGGGCATCACCCGCCCGCGTCTGCCCGCCGGGAATGCCGTTATCTGCACGCTGCAAGACCCCCGCACCCCCGATCTGGCCCGCCAGATGGGCAACACCCGCAGCGCCGCCGCGCTGGAGCTGTGGCGACCGCATCTGGCCGGGGCGGTCGTTGCCATCGGCAATGCCCCCACGGCGCTGTTTCACCTGCTGAACATGCTGGCCGACCCGGCCTGTCCGCGACCGGCGGCGATTATCGGCTGTCCGGTGGGCTTTGTCGGCGCGGCGGAATCCAAGGATGCGCTGATGGCCGATCTGCCGGTGCCGGCGCTGATCGTGCGCGGGCGGCTTGGCGGCAGCGCCATCACCGTGGCCGCCGTCAACGCGCTGGCCAGCCGGGCCGAGTAAGCATCATGGCAAGGATCATCTGTGCGGGCCTTGGCCCCGGCGACCCCGACCTGATCAGCCTGCGCGCCTTTCGCGCGGTCCAGAACGCTGATCAGGTGGCGTTTTTCCGCAAACCCGGCCGGCTTGGCATGGCGCGCAAGATCGTGGATGGCATGTTGGCGCCCGGTGTCACCGAGCTGGCGATGGAATACCCGGTCACCACGGAAATCCCGCTGCATGACCCGGAATACAACCGCCTGCTGGCGGCGTTTTACGACGATTGGGCCGACCGGCTGGCCGGGGCCGGAGGCGAGGTCGTGGTCCTGTGCGAGGGCGACCCGTTCTTTTACGGCAGCTTCATGCATCTGCATCTGCGGCTTCAGGACCGCGTCGCGATCGAGGTCATCCCCGGCATCACCGGCATGTCGGGCTGCTGGACCGCCACCGGCCAGCCGATCACCTGGGGCGATGATATTCTGACCGTGCTGATGGGCACGCTGGACGAAGAAACGCTGACCGACCGGATGCGCGGCAGTGACGCGCTGGTGGTGATGAAAACCGGGCGCAACCTGCCCAAGGTGCGGCGCGCGCTGGCACGCGCCGGGCGGCTGGATCAGGCGTGGCTGGTCGAACGCGGCACCATGGCCGGACAGCATGTTCAGATGCTGGCCCATGCCGATGAAACCGCCGCGCCCTATTTCGCCATCGTTCTGGTGCATGGCCATGGCCGCCGCCCGCTGACCCTGCCCGGTGCCGCGACATGAGCGCGGGCTGGCTGGCCGTTGCGGGGCTGGGACCGGGGGCCGAAGCGCTGGTCACGCCCGAGGTGTCGCAGGCACTGGCCGGGGCAACCGATGTCATCGGCTATATCCCCTATGTCGCCCGCGTTGCGCCGCGCGAAGGGCTGGTGCTGCACCCGTCTGATAACCGGGTCGAGATCGACCGCGCCCGTCACGCGCTGGCGCTGGCCGCGTCGGGGCGGCGGGTGGTGGTGGTGTCCTCGGGCGATCCGGGGGTGTTCGCGATGGCCTCGGCCCTGTTCGAGGCTTTGGCCGATGACCCCGCGAAGGCCGGTCTGGATATCCGCATCCTGCCCGGCATCACCGCCATGCTGGCCGCTGCCGCTGCGGCGGGGGCGCCTTTGGGGCATGATTTCGCGGCGATCAACCTGTCGGATAACCTCAAGCCGTGGGCGCTGATCGAACGGCGGCTGCGGCTGGCGGCGCAGGCCGATTTCGCGATGGCGTTCTATAACCCGCGGTCAAAATCGCGCCCCGAGGGGTTTGCCCGCACGCTGGAGGTGCTGCGTCAGGAATGCGGTCCCGACCGGCTGATCACCTTTGCCCGCGCGGTCAGCACCCCCGATCAGCAGATCCGCACCGTCACACTGGCCCAGGCGACGCCCGATATGGCCGATATGCGCACCGTGGTTCTGGTCGGCAACAGCCAGACGCGGCAGGTCGGGCGCTGGGTCTGGACCCCCCGTTCCGCACGGTGAGGGCGGGAATGGGTATTTGCGCAACGAAGAAGCCGCTGTCACAGCCCCAGCCAGCCCAGAACCGATTGCGGGTCGGGCAGGGTCAGGCGCGGCGGCAGGGTCGGGCGGCCGATCAGGATCACCGGCAGGGACAGGGCGCGGGCGGCATCCAGCTTGGCCCGCGCGCCCTGACCGCCGGCATTCTTGGCCACGACGATGCCGATTGCGTGCTGGCGCATCAGGGCGATGTCGCCCGCCACGGTATAGGGGCCACGGCTGACCACCAGTTGCGCGTTCAGCGGCACCGGCTGGCCGGGTTCGAAATCGGCAAAGCGCAACAGCCAGCGATGTGGCAGCCCCTGAAACGGGGTCAGCGACTGGCGGCCGATGGCCAGAAACACGCCGGTTTGCTGGTCGGGCAGCGCGGCGGCGGCGGTTTGGGCGTCGGGGACATGGGTCCAGTGATCGCCGGGCTGGGGCGTCCATGCCGGGCGTTCCAGCGCCGCCAGCGGCGTATTGGTTTCCTGTGCGGCGGCAATGGCATTTGCGCTGATCCGGGCTGCAAACGGGTGGGTGGCGTCGATCAGATGGGTGATCGCGTTGTCCCGCAGGTAATCGGCCAGTCCCTGTGCGCCGCCAAAGCCGCCAATCCGGGTTGGCAGCGGCTGCGCAACCGGGTTCCGGGTGCGCCCGGCATAGCTGAAGGTGGCATCCACGCCTTGCGTCGCAAGGGCGCGGGCAAGGGTGCTGGCCTCGGCCGTGCCGCCAAGCAATAATACGCGCATGAGTGATCCCTGGCTAAGCATGATCGGACTGACAGAAGATGGCCTGAACGGGCTGTCCCCTGCAAGCCGTGCGGCGCTGGACGGCGCGGATATCGTTTTTGGCGGGCCGCGGCATCTGGAACTGGCGGCGGTGGGTGCGCGCGGGCGGCCATGGCCGGTGCCGTTTTCCATTGCGCCGGTTCTGGCGCTGCGGGGGCAGCGGGTGGCGGTCCTCGCCTCGGGCGATCCGTTCTGGTTCGGCGCGGGCGGGGTTCTGGCCGAGGCGCTGGCGGCGGGCGAGTGGCGGTGCTTTCCGGCGCCCTCGGTCGCGTCGCTGATCGCGGCGGAACTGGGCTGGCGGCTGGAAGCCGTCGCCTGTCACGGGCTGCACGCGGCGCCGTTTACGCGGCTGCTGTCCGATCTGCGTCAGGGGGCGCGGCTGATCGTGCTGCTGCGCGATGGTGCGGCGGTGGCGGATCTGGCGGCGTGGCTGGTGGCGCGCGGATGGGGGGCGTCGCGCCTGTCCGTGGCCGAACGCATGGGCGGCCCGCGTCAGCGTATCCGGCAGGTGCGGGCCGGGGATTATGCTTTCACGGATGTGGCCGCCCCGGTTGCCGTCGCGGTCGAGGCCGCAGGCGGCATCGCGCGGCCCATGGGGTTCGGGCTGCCGGATGATGCGTTCGCACATCGCGGCCAGATCACCAAGCGGCCGGTGCGGGCACTGACCCTGTCGGCGCTGGCGCCTTTCGCGGGGGGCGTGTTGTGGGATCTGGGGGCCGGGTCGGGGTCGGTCAGCATCGAATGGGCCTTGGCCGGTGGCCGGGCCATGGCAGTGGAGACCCGCGATGATCGCTGTGATGTGGTGCGCGCCAATATTGACCGGTTCGGGCTGGATGGGGCTGTGACGCTGGTTCAGGGCGACAGCCGCGCGGTTCTGGCCGAGCTGCCCGCGCCGGACGCGGTGTTTATCGGCGGCGGCGCGGATGCTGCGCTGGTGGATGCGGTGCGTGCGCGGCTGTCGCCCGGCGGACGGCTGGTGATTAACGCCGTCACGCTGGAGACCGAGGCGATGCTGGTCGCCGCGCAGGCCGCACATGGCGGCGATCTGATGCGCATCGAGGTCGCGCAGGCCGCGCCATTGGGCCGGATGCGGGGCTGGTCGCCCCTGCGGCCCGTGGTGCAATGGGTCTGGGTCGCGTGATGGGTATTTGTGCAACGAAGAAACGCGTGGCCGGGATCGGGATGAACAGCCGGGCCGGGGCGGACGATATTCGCGCGGCGCTGGGGGTGGCGGGACCAGTCGATGCCGTGGCGTGTCTGCCCGCGCGGCAGGCGGCGCTGGCCGGGCTTGGCCTGCCGGTGGTGGCGGTGGCGGATGTGGCGGGGGTGGTCACGCCCGCGCAATCGGCGCGGGTCATGGCGCGGTTTGGCACCGGCTGCGTGGCCGAGGCATTGGCCCTGCGCGGGGCCGGGCGCCGGGCGCGGCTGGTATTGGGGCGGCAGGTGGTGGCGGGCTGTGTCACCGTCGCCGTGGCAGAAGGGGAAGGCTGATGGTGGTTCATTTCATCGGGGCGGGACCGGGTGCGCCGGATCTGCTGACACTGCGGGGGCGCGACCTGATCGCGGCATCGCCGGTTTGTCTGTATGCCGGATCGCTGGTGCCGCAGGCGGTTCTGGCGCATTGCCCGCCCGGCGCGAAGATCGTGAACACCGCGCCCTTAAGTCTGGACGAGATCATGGCGCAGATCCGCGCCGCCCATCAGGCCGGGCAGGATGTGGCGCGGCTGCATTCGGGCGATCTGTCGGTCTGGTCGGCCATGGGCGAACAATTGCGGCGGCTGCGGGCCGAGGGGATCGCCTATGACATCACGCCGGGGGTGCCTGCCTTTGCGGCGGCATCGGCGGCGCTGGGGGTGGAGCTGACCCTGCCCGGCGTGGCGCAGTCGGTGGTGCTGACGCGGACCTCGGGGCGGGCCAGTGCGATGCCGGAAGGCGAGACGCTGGCCGCCTTTGGGGCCACCGGCGCGACGCTGGCCATTCATTTGTCGGTGCATGTGCTGGACCGGGTCAAGGCCGAACTGACCCCGCATTACGGCGCTGACTGCCCTGTCGCCATCGTGTTCCGGGCGTCCTGGCCGGAACAGCAGATCATCCGCAGCACGCTTGGGGCGCTGGACCCGGCCATCGGTGAGGGCGAGCGCACGGCCCTGATCCTTGTCGGCCCGGCGCTGGCGCAGGAGGGGTTTGACGAAAGCCGCCTGTATGCGGGCGATTACGACCGCCGTTTCCGCCCCGTCGGCACGGAACCGAGGTTCCCGGAATGACCGCCGGTCGCGCCCATCCGTTGCCGCCGGGGGTGATGATTGCGGCGCCGTCCTCGGGCAGTGGCAAGACCACGGTGACGCTGGGGCTGATGGCGGCGTATCGCGCCGATGGGGTCGCGGTGCAGCCGTTCAAGAACGGGCCGGATTACATCGACCCCGCCTTTCACGCCGCAGCCAGCGGGCGACAGGCCTTCAACCTGGACACATGGGCGATGGGCGCGGGCCAGATCGCGCATCTGATGCAGGCGGCGCAGGGGGCGGACCTGATCGTGGCGGAAGGCTCGATGGGGTTGTTCGACGGGGTGGCACGGGCCGGGGAAAGCGGCATCGGGTCCAGCGCGGAACTGGCCGTCGCGGCGGGCTGGCCGGTGATTGCGGTGCTGGATTGCGGCGGTCAGGCGCAAACGGCGGCAGCGGTGGCGCTGGGGCTGCGCAGCTTTGACCCGCGGCTGCAACTGGCAGGGGTGGTGCTGAACCGCGTGGCCAGCCCCCGGCACGAGGCGCTGTTGCGGCGCGGCATGGAACAGGCCGGTATCGCGGTGTTCGGCGCTCTGCCCCGGCAGGCCGATATCGAGATCCCCGAGCGTCATCTGGGGCTGGTGCAGGCCGAGGAACGCGAGGGGCTGGAACAGGCAATGGCGGCTTTCGCCGGGTTCATCCGCCGCCATCTGGACCTTGACGCCATTCGCGCGGCGGCGCGGGGCGGTGCCCTGCCCGCGCCCCCGGTGGCCAGCCTGATGCCGCCGCCCGCGCAACGCATCGCGCTGGCCCGTGACGCGGCGTTTTCCTTTGTCTATCCGCATCTGTTGCAGGACTGGCGCGCGGCGGGGGCGACGATCCTGCCGTTTTCGCCGCTGGCGGACGAGGCCCCCGATGACAGCGCCGGGGCGTGCTGGCTGCCCGGCGGCTATCCCGAGCTGCACGCCGGGCGGCTGGCCGCCGCGCAGCAGTTTCGCGACGGGCTGACCCGGTTTGCCCGCACCCGCCCGGTGCATGGCGAATGCGGCGGTTACATGGCGCTGGGGGCGGGGCTGGTCGATGCGTCGGGTCAGCGTCACCGGATGGCCGGGCTGCTGGGGCTGGAAACCAGCTTTGCCAAGCGCCGGATGCATCTGGGCTATCGTCACGCGCGCCTGTTGGCACCGATGGCGGGGGCTGGCGCAGGCACCGGCCTGCGCGGGCATGAATTCCATTACGCCACCATCCTGTCCCAGCCCGACGCAGCGCTGGCGCAGGTGGTCGATGCCAATGGCGCCGGGGTTGCGGAAAGCGGGTCGTATCGCGGCCATGTCAGCGGCAGCTTTTTCCACCTGATCGGGCGCGACAGCGGCTTCAGCCGGTAACAAGCGGGTTTTGTAACGGTTTTTTGCGAAAGATTGTTGCAACCCTGACCCCCCTTGGGCAAGTATCGCCGGGCTGCCGCAGGGCAGACTGATTTCAAGGGGGGACGACACCATGTTTCATCGCATCGCTTTCGGGCTGGCCACCGCCATTGCCCTGACGCTGCCCGCCGGGGCCGAGACCCTGCGCCTGTCGCATAATGTCGGTGACACCACCACATGGCAGCAGGGCGCGGAAAAATTCGGTGAATTGCTGAAGGCCGAAACCGATGGCGCGCTGGATGTGCGCGTGTTCCCCAACGCCCAGCTTTCGGGCGGCGACCAGATGAAACAGGCGGAAATGGCGGGGCGCGGGGCGATTGACCTGATCCTGACCTCGGCCATCAACATCACCCCGATCGCGCCGGAAATGGCGGTGTTTTCGCTGCCCTATCTGTATGCCGATTACGACGCCGTCGACCGCACCACGCAGGGCGAGGCCGGCAAGCGCATGGCGCAGGTGATGGAGGACCACGGCATTCACGTTCTGGCCTGGGGCGAAAACGGCTTTCGCGAGGTCACCAACAACACCCGCCCGATCAAATCGCCCGCGGACATGAAGGGCCTGAAAATGCGCGTCGCCGGGCCGATGTATATCGACGTGATGGGCGATCTGGGGGCCAACCCGGTGCAGATGCAGTGGTCCGAGACCTTCCCCGCGCTGCAACAGGGCGTGGTGGACGGGCAGGAAAACCCCATCGGCGCGGTGATCATCCCGCAGCGCGTCTATGAGGTGCAGAAATACCTGACCGCGTGGCATTACAGCTATGACCCGCTGCTGCTGGGGATTTCCAAAGCGCGCTGGGACAAGATGGATGACGACACCCGCGCCAGGGTGCAAAAGGCCGCGGACGAGGCCATGGCCTATCAGATCCAGATCAGCCGCAAGGCGACCGAGGACGGCATCGCCCTGCTGCGCGACAAGGGAATGGAGGTTTACGAGCCCACCCCCGAGGAACTGGCCGCCTTCAAGGCCGCGACCAAGCCCAGCTTTGACAAATGGGCCGACAAGATCGGGGCTGACATCGTGACCCTGTTCGAGACCGAGGCGCAGGGCAAGTAATGCGCTGGGTGCTGGACCGGTTCGAACAGCTTGTCTGCGCCGCGCTGTTGCTGGCGATGACCGGGCTTGGCTTTGTGAATATCGTGGTGCGCTATACGACCTCGTATTCCTTTGCCGCCTCGGAAGAGCTGTTGACAGCGGGGTTTGTCCTGCTGACCGTGTTCGGCGCCGCCATTGCCGCCCGACGTGGCGAACATCTGGCCGTCACGCTGGTCACTGACCTGCTGCCGCCCGCGCTGCGCCGGGTGGTGGTGGGGCTGGCCACGCTGGCCTCGGTGCTGCTGCTGGGGCTGTCGGCGTGGTTTTGCTGGCAGCTTGTGGTGAACACCATGGCCAGCGGCACCCGGTCCTATGCGCTGGGGCTGCCGCAATGGACCTATTACGCCGCGCTGCCCTTTGGCTTTGCGCTGGTGCTGATCCGCTATGTTCAGGCGGCGCTGCGCCCCGACCCGGTGCCCCATGGTTGAGGTAGGCGCAGGCACGCAGATGGTTCTGGCCTTCGTGGTTCTGCTGGCGCTGCGGGTGCCGGTGGCCTTTGCGCTGGGTCTGTCGGCCATGTTCGCCATGTGGCAGATGGGCTTTGGGCTGGACATGGTGGGCGATCTGTTCACCGCCGGGGTGGGCAAGTTTTCCCTGCTGGCGATCCCGTTCTTTATCCTTGCCGGCAACCTGATGGGGCGGCTGGGGATCGCTGACCGGATGATCCGGTTCTTTCGCATTCTGGTCGGCGGCCTGCCCGGCGGGATGGGGCTGGTGGGCACCGTGGTCTGCCTGTTCTGGGGCGCGGTCAGCGGGTCCGGCCCGGCATCCGTCGCGGCCATCGGGCCGATGATCATCAAGTCGATGGACGAGGACGGTTACGACCGCGCCTTCGCCGCCGGGCTGGTTTGTACCGGGGCGGCGATGTCGATCGTGGTGCCGCCGTCGATCGGGCTGGTCATCTATGGCGTGATCGCGGAAACCTCGATCGCGGATCTGTTCATGGCGGCCATCGTGCCGGGGCTGCTTTGCGGGCTGCTGATGCTGCTGACCCTGCCTTTTGGCAAGGCCCGCGCCGCCGATGCCGCCGAACGGCTGATGCCGCTGCCCTATGCCGGGCTGCGCTGGCCGGCGCGGCTGTGGCACGGGTTTCGCGACAGCTTCTGGGGGCTGATGACGCCGGTGGTGATCCTTGGCGGCATCTATTCCGGCGCCTTCACCCCGACCGAGGCCGCGATTGTCGCCACCGTCTATGCGCTGGCCGTGGGTGCGCTGGTCTATGGCACCCTGACGCTGAGGGTGCTGTTCCAGGCGCTGGCCGATTCCGCCGCCGGGTCAGCAGTGGTGATGCTGGTCGTGGGCTATGCCGCGCTGTTTGGCTGGGTGGTGACCATCGACGACCTGATCGGGCAATATTCCGGCGCGCTGCTGGGGCTGTCGGACAATCAATGGGTCATTCTGGCGGTGATCATGCTGGTGCTGCTGCTGGCCGGGATGTTCATGGACGCGGTGACGATCATGTTCATCTGCCTGCCCATCTTTTTGCCGGTGGCGCGGGAACTGGGCTGGGACCCGGTGTGGTTCGGGGTGCTGGTGATGGTCAATCTGGCCATCGGCCTGTTCACCCCGCCGGTCGGCATCAACCTGTATGTCGCCGCCAATATCACCCGCCTGCCACTGGAACGCGTGGCCCGCGGGGCGCTGCCCTTTCTGCTGACCTCGGCGCTGGGACTGGTCCTGATCGCGGCCTTCCCGGTCCTGACGCGGGTGTTTCTGGATTAGGGGCGGGCGGTGGCGGCAATCTGGGCGGATCGCGCGGTTGCCTGCCCGTGCCTGCCATGCCTAAAAGGCCCTGACCCACCTGCCAAAGGGAAGACACGCATGAAGATACTGTCGGTTTTCGGAACCCGCCCCGAGGCGATCAAGATGGCGCCGCTGGTTCTGGCGCTGGCCGCCGATTCGCGGTTTGACAGCCGCGTCTGCGTGACCGGCCAGCACCGCGAAATGCTGGATCAGGTGACCACCCTGTTCGGCATCGCCCCGCATCACGATCTTGATGTGATGCAGGCCGGGCAGGACCTGTATGGCGTCACCAGTGCCATTCTGACCGGCCTGAAACCGGTTCTGGCGCAGGAACGCCCCGATATGGTGCTGGTTCATGGCGACACCGCGACGACGCTGGCCACGACGCTGGCGGCTTATTACGCGCAGGTGCCGGTGGGCCATGTCGAGGCCGGGCTGCGCACCGGAAACCTGTATGCCCCCTGGCCGGAAGAGGGCAACCGCCGGGTGACAGGTGCGCTGGCGACGCTGCATTTCGCGCCCACGCTGACCTCGCGCGCGGCGCTGCTGCGCGAGGGCGTGGACGACGCCACCATCACCGTGACCGGCAATACCGTGGTGGATGCGCTGTTGCAGGTGACCGCGCGGATCACGGGCGACCCGGCGCTGTCACAAGGCTTTGCCCGCCAGTTCGGCTTTTTACAGCCTGACCGCCGGATGCTGCTTGTCACCGGCCACCGCCGCGAAAGTTTCGGTGGCGGGTTCGAACGGATCTGCACCGCGCTGGGACAGGTCGCGGCGCGGTTTCGTGACGTGGACATCGTTTATCCGATGCATATGAACCCGAATGTGCGCGAACCGGTGACGCGCCTGCTGGGGGCGCATCCCAATATTCACCTGATCGAACCCCAGGACTATCTGCCTTTTGTCTGGCTGATGAACCGCGCCGATCTGATCATCACCGATTCGGGCGGCATTCAGGAAGAAGCCCCCTCGCTTGGCAAGCCGGTTCTGGTGATGCGCGACACCACCGAACGCCCCGAGGCGGTCGAGGCCGGCACCGTGCGGCTGGTGGGCACCGATATCGGCCAGATCACCGACTGGACCACGCGCCTGCTGACCGACCGCGCGGCCTATGACCAGATGAGCTTTGCCCACAACCCCTATGGCGACGGTCAGGCCTGCACGCGCATTCTGGACGCGCTGGTGGCCTATGCCGCGCAAAACGCAAGGGGGTAAAGCCTGTCGGGCCTTACCCCCGCTTGCTGTCATGGCACGTCACGCTGATGGTCAGGCCACTGCGCGTACGGCCTCGATGACCTTGCCCACCTGATCATCCGACAGGTGGGGACCAATCGGCAGGCTGAGACAGGTTGCGCAGATCTGTTCCGTGACCGGGAAGGTCTGGCCCTGAAATTCGTCGCGGAATGCGGCCGATTGGTGATTGGCAATCGGGTAATGCATTGCTGTTTGAACGCCGCGATCACGCAATGCCTGATGCAATCCGTCGCGATCACGATGCCGGATGACGTAAAGATGCCAGGACGGGTTCGCGGCCTGGGTCACGCCCGGCAGGGTGATTGCGTCCAGCCCGGCCAAGCCGTCCTGATAGGTCGCCGCGATCTGGCGGCGCCGTTCCGTCCAGTCTTGCAGCAGGGGCAGCTTGGCGCGCAGGAAGGCCGCCTGCAACGGGTCGAGGCGCGAATTGACCCCCCGCTCGTCGTGCACATATTTCACCGAAGAGCCATAGTTGGCCAGCATCCTGATCTTGTCAGCCAGGGCGGCATCGTTACAGGTCACCCCGCCGCCATCGCCAAACGCCCCCAGATTTTTGCCCGGATAAAAGCTGAAACCTGCCGCGTCGCCCAGACCGCCAGCCATTGTGTCTCCAACAGTCGCGCCATGGGCCTGTGCCGCGTCCTCGATCAGGCGCAGGCCATGTTTTCTGGCGATATCGCGCAGCCCCGTGCAGACCGCCGGAATGCCGTACAAATGCACCGGCATGATGGCCTTGGTGCGCGGGGTAATCGCGGCCTCGGTCAGCGAAATGTCGATCTGCATGGTGACCGGGTCGGCATCCACGGGAACGACCTTTGCGCCGACGGCGGCGACGGCAAGCCATGTGGCGATAAAGGTGTTTGCGGGCACAATCACCTCGTCGCCCTGCCCAATGCCCATGGCCCGCAGGATAAGCACAAGCGCATCAAGGCCGTTCCCAACCCCGACACAGTGTTCGACCCCACAATAATGTGCGAAATCAGCCTCGAATGCGGCAACTTCTGCGCCACCGATATACCAGCCCGAGTCCATCACCCGCGCATAGGCCGCATCCATCTGGCTGCGCAGTTGCTCGTAGGTGTATTTGACATCCAGAAATGGAACGGTCATTGGATTTCACTTTCCAGCATTGCCGCGGCGTCATGCCTGTGCGTGCGCGCCCATTCGACATATTCGTCATAGCTGTGAATATAGTCGTCCGGCTCATAGGGCCGTGATGCCAGCACACACAGAACCGAACCCGGCTTGATAAACCGAATACTGCGCCACAGGCCGGGCCGGACGTGAACGGCCTGGTCCGGGCCAGTCAACAGCACCTCCCGACGTGACAGCCCATCGGTCAGGGTCACCATGATTTCGCCTGCCATGCACATCATCAGCTGCTCCAGCTTTTTATGCCCATGCTCACCACGGATCGCACCCTCGGGCACGTTATACAGGTAATACATGCGTTTGACGTCGAACGGCAGGTCACCACCTTCGACGACACCCAGCGACCCGCGGGCATCCTCGAAAGAGGGCAGTTTTTTTACGTCAATCTGCTGCATTTTTCCGCCCTCTGCTCAACACCGATCACCGCTCAGGCGGTCACACGAACCAGATCCGAGATCGTCAGAATTTCGTCATAGCGGCTGTCATCGACGCGAATGCCGGCCTCGGTTTCGATTTCCATGATGACGCTGGCCTTATCCAGCGAATCCAGCCCCGCCTTTGCCAGATCGGCATCAGCGTCCAGATCGGCCCATTCAATGGTGGGAACGATGCGTTTCAGAATGTCTTTGACTTGTGCTTCGGTCATCTTCTTCTCCAATTCTGGATCAATTTTCATGTATTTCGTGTCAGGACGCTGACGCCCCAGGAAAGGCCGACACCAAAACCGGCGATCAGGATATGCCCGTTCGGGCGGCTTAGCTCGGGCGCCAGCAGCACCGGAAGCGAGCTGGACACAAGGTTGCCGGTTTCGGCGGCGGCGAAGGGCATCTTATCAGCGTCGACACCCAGCCGTTTGCCAAGCTCGGTCACGATATACTTGCTGCCCTGATGCATCAGGAACAGGTCCACGTCCGAAACACCCAGCTTGTTCTTGTCAAGCGCCTGCTGAATGGCTGGCGGCACCGTTTGCGCAGAAAAGACGAAAACCCCCCGCCCGTTCATTTTCAGGCGACCATCCGATTGCACCGCAATGGCATCGCGACGGGTTCCGTCTGAACCAAAGACAGACCGCCCCACCTGCCACGCGGCACCGGGTCGCAACAGTGTCGCGCTGGCACCATCCCCAAACAGAACCGCAGTATCGCGATCTTCGGGGTCGATGATCTTGGAATAAGGGTCCGCCGTGATCAGCACACCGCATGTCAGATCATTTTCAGCCATGAACGCGCGAATGACCGACAGGCCATAGACATAGCCCGAGCAGCCAAGCGAAATGTCGAAGGCCGCGCAATCCTGCGACAGACCCATCTCTCCGTGCAGGGCCGAGGCCGTGTTGGGAAGGCCGTGACCATCCGGGTTCTGGGTGCAGACGATCAGGCAGTCAACAGTGTCCAGCGACACGCCCGTCTGTTCGGCCAATGCCACCAGCGCGCGGCGGGACAACTCGAAGGTGCGATTTTCGCCGCTTTGCTTGCGCAGCGCGGTAAAGCCAATCTTGTCGGTCAGAAAAGAGGGGTCAAAACCGAATTTTTCTGCATGGGTGAAATTATCGACGCTGGCGTCACCAAGGACACAGGCGATTGCGTCAATGCCGATTTTATTCGCTTCTGTCATACGAGGCCCCATTACGAAGATTCGACAAAAAACATGACAGACCCGAGAGGCTTGCCATCAACCTCGACCTGCCAGTTGAAAAACCGCGCCTCAGGACCAGATGTGGTGTTGACGCTTGCATCGCGCCAAACCGAGGGAAGCGAAGCCAGACGGCATCCCGCGTAAATCCATTTGCCCTTGCGTTCGGGGAAACTGGCCTGACTTGCAGCCTTGATGCCAGCCACCAGCATCGTCAAAAGCGAACCATCAACGTTATCAGGCGGACGTATGCTGGCCACCCTGTTTCCCACTTCAATGGTTTTCAACTGTTCTTTTTCAAAGCAGTCAACTCTTGCTTCCTGATTACCATCCAAGGCCGCACGAAAACCGACACTAACGGCCTGACCGTTTTTCTGCGCCCGCACGATCGCATCAAATTGGGATGGCGAAAGATTTTCAAAAGAAATTGTCGCTTCAACGGGACTTTTCCGTATCATCCTGTAACAGGACAATGAAATATCGCTGACATCCGCATCGCCGGATTGTCCAAGCAATTCAACCGCAGCCTCGGTAAGATCTACACCTGTAATGTAGTTACGCGACCCCCGGAAGGGTATGTTCATGTGATTCATTTTGAAGCCCCGTTTTCCCGCCAAATCCTCAGATTGCGCGTATGCGGTAAAGCAAAATTTCCCGAAACCCGCTGCTTCTCTGCCACCGAAGAAACAACAACAGACCCTATCTCGATACGAGCAGAATTGCCGATTTCTAGGTTATTCCCGATTGTCGACCCCGGTCCCACCCAAACATCCCGACCGATTTCGGTATAACCGGCAACAATTGTTCCGCCTGCCAGCACAGAATTTACGCCAACCGTCACGCCATGCGCAACCCGGACACCCGGACCGATAACTGCATCCGCACCAATCATCGTTTCAACGTCATAGACATCCCGCTGAACAATCGCCCCTGCCAGGATCTGCGCACCGGAACAGACCCTGACGCGGCCAACATGTTCGACCCGCAGTCGGCGCCCGGAAAGATGTTGGTCAAAGTGTCCGTTCACGCCGACAAGCGCTGCTTCCCCAATAAATACACCATCTTCAATAACCGTTCCCGCGCCGACAAAGGCCATGTCCATGACCTGCGCACCGGCGCGAATCACGCAACCGGGCGCCAGCCGCGCGGTGTGCGCGACTTCCGCACCCTCTTCAACCAGAGGTGGCGGAAGGCTGTCCGTCAGGGCCTGCGCCAGATGGTTGTGAAGCTGGAAAAACGTCTCGCGCGGATGTTCTGACACGGCAACACCGACCCCCTCGCGGGCAAGCGCGGGGCCGACAAGCGATTCGGGGACAATAACCGCCACAACCGCAGGGTTTTCCAAGGCGGCATTCAAATACCGCTCGCCAGCGGCGAAACTGATCAGCGACTTGCCGTTGCCATCATAAGGCCCTGTGGCCGAGAAATCGGAATCACGGTGAACGTCAAGTTTGAAATCCGACATTCGGAACATTCACAATCCCCCGGAAGGCGCAACTACGCTTGCCGTAACACAAGGCGCAGAAAGCGACCACCCCAAACATGTGCTATTTTTTGCATGAGCGGATTATCTCCGATGCAGATTGCGCACCCTCAAAATCTATGAAACGTAACATTATCTGCGGGCAATTAAGCAACTTATGGTTGTCCCAATTTCGTATAGGGAGATTCAGGATGGAGTCGTGGCCTATTGGTGGCGAAGATCCGGTTTTAAGCCAGCTTCAGGAAACATATTTTCCAGATCTTTCCAGTTTGAATATCAAAGGCCTGCTTGCAGACGCCGCATTGGGCGATATCGCGATCGTTTCTTCTTTTGGTGCGGACAGCATTGCCCTTTTGCATTATATGTCAGAAATCCGGCCCGGCCTGCCCGTCCTGTTCATTGATACAGGCAAGCATTTTGATGAAACACTGCGCTATGTCGACGAGGTGACCGAACGCCTTGGTCTTGTATTGCGACATGTGCGCCCCAGCGCCCAAGTCCTTGAAGATGAAGATCCGCAGGGCACCATGTGGCGCGATCATCCTGACGGATGCTGCCGAATTCGCAAGGTCATGCCGCTTCAGGATGCCCTGGAAGGGTTTGATTCCTGGGTTTCCGGGCGCAAACGATTCCAGGCCTCGACCCGTGCCACGATCCCCATCATCGAACGCGACGGCCGGATGATCAAAATCAATCCGATGGCCCTGTGGACGCAAGATGACATAGATGCATACATGGCCAGGTACGACCTGCCGCGCCATCCGCTGGTTGCCCGCGGCTATCCTTCGATCGGTTGCGCGACATGCACATCACCGGTGGCCGATGGCGCTGACCCGCGTTCGGGGCGATGGGCGCATTCCCCTGAAAAAACAGAATGCGGCATTCACCTTGGGCCGGACGGGCGTTTTCGTCGGGGTTAAAGGTCAGGCCCAGGCGGACATCGGGTTCAGACCGATGCCGCCGCCCAATAGGCAGACGGCCTCACCTTTGCGCGGTCCAAAATACGCAGGCACAAGGGCAGGCAGGCCCGATCTATCTCCTGACGCAGATCTTGCGGAAGGCTGTCCCTGCCCTTTTTGTTCAGCACAGGCGCGGCACCGTAAAGCGGCGTCATCCATGCCGACTGGCCATCTTCCGGGTATTTTTTTACCGCCTTCTTCCACAATTTTTCGGAAGAAATGTCTGCTATTCCAAGGCGTTTTTTGATTTCGGACAGTTTCGGCGCCGACAGCATCGGATAGGTCAGAACCGTCGGTTTGACCGCCTCCCACTGATCCAGAACGACACCCAGCATATCGTTATGTTCGGCGATCAGGCGTTGCGGATCGCGGGGTACGCCAAGACGGTCCTGCACAAGCAACCGGCTGGCGATAACATCGGCGGGGTGGCGCAGCATCAGAACCATCTGGGTTTTGGGCATGATTTCCCGCAAAACCGGCGCCAACAGCGTCATCATCGGATCTTTCAGCACCAGAATATCCGGGCGTCCGACCGCGATCCAATAGGCGTTTTCAACCTGCCGCATAATGTCGGCGTGGAAATGTTGCAACGTGTCGCGGGTATCGAACACATATCGCGTATGCATGTCGAACAGCCCAAGCGCGCGCGGGTAAACCCCCAGCATCATCCGCAGATAGGACGCCTCGCCGGTATAAGGGCTGGTCGCGGAAGCGGTGCAGATCAGCGCGTGCAATACGCTTGTCCCGGACCGGGGCACCCCGATCACGAACAAGCTGCGCTTCGGCCCGGTCGGGACGGTCATTTCGACAGGGCCTCGGCCAGATAATCGACCGGAACCGAATAGGGCCGATGGGGAAACCAGCGGGAATCGACCAGATCGGGATCGAAGCTGCCCAGAACCCAATCGAAATCAATCTGTTGCCCCAGTGTCAGGCCGGGAAAATAGGTCCGGCAGGTCTCGTGTGGGGACAGGCAGATCACCCGCGCACCATCCGGCAGGTAAAGCGCATTGGTCAATGCCGCCCCTGTCGGACCACAGATCACAGCCGCCTCGCTGAACAGCTGCTGTTGCTGGGCTTGCGTCATCACCCCCGCATCGACGATTTCATACCCCATATCCGCAGCGACGCCGGACAGCTCTGCCTCGTTCAGCAGTGCCCGTCCGATGCTGGTGACCGACTGGGTCGGGCGGGCCAGAAACAATTTGCGCCCCGGTCCATTCGACGCAAGCGCCCCACGCAAGCGCTGGCGTGCAGCAGAAATGTCGTCGGGCTGACACTGCCAGTCGTGCAATGTGGGCGAGGCAATAACGCCATTCACCAGCCGAACCCGCCGGTTGGTTGCCAGCCGGATGATGCGGTCAGATTCTATGCCGCACAGTTCCAGCATATTGTCCACAAATTGCGGCGCGAAATCGGGGATGGCCACGGCAAGTCTGGCGTTCATGGCAGCCTCGGCCTCGGCCAGAACCCCCATCAGTCGCGGCAGCAACTGACCACCAAAATGGTAATAGTTGCGGTAATGGGCCCGTAAGCCGGGAATATAAACGGTCGGCGTCTCGATGACCTGGGTGTCCTCGGGCAGGTCCACTACAACCCCGTGAACACCCGCCTGAAGAACCCGGTCAGAACTGCGCGGCGTATAATGGTTATGCGACAGCCCAAGGACCGTTCTGCCATCAGGACTGACCAGATAGCCCGCCAGAATCGTCGCATCTGCATTGGTCAGAAGATATTCGTCACGCGTCGGCAGACCAAGGTCAACACGCCCGTGGAACCGCGGCCCGAAAACCCCGATTGTCTTGGTTGCGCGGCTCCCCGCATGACGCAGCACAGCCCGGCTGTCAAAGTCAGGGTGCAACGCTGCAAACCGCATTGGTCGTGCAGAACCTTCAAGCTGTTTTTGCGCCAGATCATCCCACAAGGCCTCCCGGTCACAGGCCAGCGCGGCCGTCCAGACCAGATCTTTTTTGGCGGGTTCGGTGGCGACCGGCGTTGCCGCAAGTGCTGTGGCCAGGTGTTCGGCAAGCGCCCCCCCATCAAGCGTCAGCGCCTCAAGTTCCAGCAACAGCCAATAGGCCGCGTCATCCTCGGGCTGCGACCGGATCGCCAAGGCACAGATCGCACGGATCAGCGTGGCCAGCCGTTGCGCATTTTCACGGCGCGACGACCAGTCAGCGGCACCGTGGGGCGCCAGTTCCTTTGCCTCGCGCAGATCACCCGACCTGATCGAGATGACAATGCGCAGCGACCCCATTAACAGCCTGGCCAGATCAAGCAGGCCCCGTGTATCGCCATCGTCGCCAAGCGCCGCAAGGACAGCATGGTGCAGACCACTTCGTCCGCCAAGACCGACGATCCCCTCATAGCCCGCCAGCTCGATGAAATCAGGCTCCAGATCGTCCAGAATCAGACTGCGGGCGCGGGCTTCGCGGGCCAGCTCTTGCTGGCCCATCAGGTCTGCAATGGCGCCGATCTTTTCCGCCACACGGCGATTTTCCGGCCAGCGTTCGGCCGCCATTGACACCAGCGCAAAGGCGGGGCGCAGCGCGCCACGTTCTGCCATCATATCTGCCAGCCTGAGGCAGGCCGGGGCAGCCAGACCAGCACATTCGGTTTCTTCCAGCCATGAAACAAGCTCTTCACAGGCACCGGCCGCAACTTTGCTTTCCGCCAGCGCCTGAACCGGTGTGCGATCGTTCGGAAAGCGCGCAATCCAGCGGGACAGAACCTGGATTTTGCGTTCGTCGTCCTGATGATGTTCCGCAATCAGCAATTCAGCGGCAAGCTGAAGGCGCAAACGGGGGCTGTCGCCATTGATCATCGCCAGCACACGCTCGGCCTCTTCGATATGCTCTTCCTTGGCGAGGGCATGTGCCAGCGGGGCCAAAAGGGCATTGCGCCCCTCAAGACTGGCCAGTTCACCATCAGCGACATCGTTCAGAAAGGCCGCACCCTTGCCTTCGCGGGCATAAAGATCCTGCAACTGCATCAGCACGAAAGGCGGCAGCTTGAATCGCTGAGGCCGCGACAGTTCGCGCAAGGCCGCGACGGCCCTGGTCAGGTCTTTTTTAAGGATTGCAAACAACAAGCGATCCAGAACCGGTGTCTGCGGACGTACCAGCCGTCGCGCCCAAAGGTTCAGCTTTGCACGACGGATCAGGCTTCGGGCCCGTGATGCCACGCTGTCGCCCGGACCATCCAGATCGGTCAGCCGTGACAAGGCCTCATAGCCACCGGCGCCACTATCGGCCTGCGCCCAATCGTCAAGCACACGGCGAAGCAGCTCAATGTCATCGGCCTTCCCGGCCCAAGACGCCATGTTCCGCCAGATCATCTTGTTGCCCGGATTCTTGGCAACAGCCTCGCGCGCCACGGTGATGGCACGCAGCCATTGCTGTTCTCGCGCAAGGGATTGGGCTTCTGCAAAGCTCATGGTCGTCTCCGGCTTCGGGGCAGGTCAGAAAGGGGCCTTTGGGGGCTACTGCTCCGCCAGATTTTTCAGATATTTTCCGTATTGGTTTTTTCCGCAAAGGTCTGCGCGTTTGATGAGGTCTTCGCGGGTGA